>NZ_JASF01000005.1:2293803-2621489 GCF_000622405.1 Sulfitobacter donghicola DSW-25 = KCTC 12864 = JCM 14565 | reverse complement strand
GTTTAACCCGTCCAGATAGGGTTGCGGGCGCGCGGCCATTGCGCGCGCGGATAACGAGGCACCCTCAAAGGCGTCATGTTCATCAAAACTGCTCATCCCTGATAATTAGCGTAATCGGACGCCACAGAAAACCCGTGTTCCCATATTGTTCTGGATTTTTATTCTGGAGCAATAAGCAGTTCTAGACATTTCGTTCTGGCGCGCCTCATATCCGCCTATGGATCTTCATGCAAAATACCCCGCCCTTTCCGATCTGCGTCGCCGTGCACAGCAACGCATCCCGAAATTCGTTTGGGAATACCTAGATAGCGGCACCGGCACCGAGGCCACTCAGGCACGCAACCGCGCCGCCCTTGATCGGGTCGGGATGATGCCCTCTACCTTACATGGGGAATTCACCGCCGACTTATCCACCAGCTTTCTTGGCAAACAGATGCCCCTGCCCTTTGGCATGGCCCCGATTGGTATGTCTGGCCTGATGTGGCCCGATGCCGAAGGCCATCTGGCCCGCGCAGCAGCAAAGGCCACGATCCCCTACTCTCTCTCGACTGTGGCAAGCCAAAGCCCCGAAGATATCGCCCCTCACCTAGGTCAGCACGCGTGGTTTCAGATGTATCCACCGCGCGACACAGATATCCGGCACGACATGTTGGAACGCGCCAAAGCCGCAGGTTTCTCTACATTAGTGCTTACAGTTGATGTTCCAGTGGCCAGCCGCCGCGAACGACAGGTTCGATCGGGTTTAACCAATCCCCCCCGCCTGACGCCGCGCCTATTGGCCCAAGTTGCAATGCGGCCAGCATGGGCCATCGGCATGGCCCAACGCGGCATGCCGCATATGCGGGGGCTGGACAAATACGCAGATGCCGCGCGCGACGGTCTGTCCTCAACCGCGCATGTTGGCTACCTGCTACGCACCTCTCCTGACTGGGACTATGTCGATTGGCTAAGGGACGCATGGCAAGGCGATTTTATCGTAAAAGGCGTTATGCGCCCCGAAGATGCAACCAAACTAGAAGCCGCTGGCGTGGATGCCTTGTGGGTCTCGAACCACGCCGGACGCCAATTTGACGGCGCGCCAGCCACAATCGAAGCCTTGCCCGATATACGCGCAGCCACCACACTGCCGCTGATCTTTGATAGCGGGATTGAAGGGGGTTTGGACATTTTGCGCGCCCTCGCATTGGGCGCCGATTTTGTCATGTTAGGCCGTGCCTTCCATTACGCGCTGGCCGCACTAGGGCCAATGGGGGTCGACCATTTGATAGATGTACTGGCCAAAGATATGGAATCAAACATGGGCCAAATCGGGGCGCGCAACCTATCCGAGCTGCCCGCCACCATTAAATTAAGCCCTAGCTGACCCTTATTGCGCGCGCAGTTTCGCATCCCCAGAAATGAACTGGAACCGCGTATCACCAGGAGGGAACGGTTCGCCGTTTGCACCAACTGTGCTGACGACATACCCATTACCAGACCGAAAATATGTACCACAAAAGCTGCCGCCAAATTCATTGATCAGCTGACGCGAACCCGCAAGAACAAATGCTGACGCGGTATCACGGCCCACCACCGACAGATCATTGGCCCGCGCACAGGATTTGCCGTCTTGGATCGTGCTATTGGTAATCAGCTCAACGCGCTGCGTGTTATTCGAACCAGGGATTTTTAGCGCCGCGATCTCTTGGGTGATCATCCTATTCCCCTCCACCCGCGCCGTTATGATCGAAGAACAGCTATTGGACGCAGCCTCATATTCAAAGCAGGCCTTTTTACCAGGATTGGCCGCAATAATATTCTGAATCCCCAGCTGCTCACCTTTTTGCAGGGCTTTCGCGGCGAAAGGGTCCTGTTCGACCGCACAACCCGCCAAAACCCCCAACGCCAGCCCCATCCCAGCGGCAATTCCCAGCTTTCTCATGGCCTAAATCTCCTGTTTTCTTATTTTTCTGCTTGAGAACAGGTTATCCAACGCGAGATTTGTTTCAAGTGTAACAACAGCTATGTGCCCGAATTACCACGAAATTCCACTCAGATCAGGCCAGTAAGGCCCCAAAACAGCATATAGTTGTGCCAAAATCCGCCCTTTCTACCCAATGTCACGCATTGCAGCTTTGCACCCGTTGCGCCTACAAATCGTCCAATTGACCTATAATTAAGGCCTGAATACATGACCGACTTCCGCAAAATCCTGATCGCCAACCGTGGTGAAATCGCCATCCGCATTATGCGCGCTGCAAACGAGATGGGAAAAACGACCGTTGCCGTTTTTGCCGAAGAGGACAAACTTGGCTTGCACCGCTTTAAGGCGGATGAGGCCTATCGCATCGGTAAAGATCTCGGCCCCGTTGCGGCGTATCTGAGCATTGACGAGATGATCCGCGTTGCCAAAGCCAGCGGTGCAGACGCCATCCACCCTGGATACGGTCTTTTGTCAGAGAACCCCGATTTTGTAGATGCCTGCGCCCAAAACGGTATCACCTTCATCGGCCCAAAGGCCGAAACCATGCGCGCCCTTGGCGACAAAGCCAGCGCGCGCCGTGTGGCCATTGCGGCCGATGTGCCTGTTATCCCAGCGACAGAGGTCTTGGGCGATGACATGGAGGCGATCAAAGCCGAAGCCAAGGAAATCGGCTATCCGCTGATGCTCAAGGCATCATGGGGCGGAGGCGGTCGTGGCATGCGCCCCATCTACAACGAAGACGAGCTGGAAGAAAAAGTACGCGAAGGCCGCCGCGAAGCCGAAGCCGCATTCGGCAATGGCGAGGGCTATCTGGAAAAGATGATCCTAAAGGCGCGCCACGTTGAGGTGCAGATCCTTGGTGACAACCACGGCGATATCTACCACCTGTACGAGCGCGACTGCTCGGTTCAGCGCCGCAACCAAAAAGTGGTTGAGCGCGCGCCAGCCCCCTATCTAACCGAAGAACAACGGGCACAGGTCTGTGAGCTGGGCCGAAAAATCTGTGAACATGTGAAATATGAATGCGCAGGTACCGTTGAATTCCTGATGGATATGGAAACCGAGGAGTTCTACTTTATCGAGGTGAACCCCCGCGTTCAGGTGGAACACACTGTGACCGAAGAGGTCACCGGCATTGATATTGTACGCTCGCAAATCCTGATCGCAGAAGGCAAAACCATCGCCGAGGCCACAGGCAAGGCCCGCCAAGAAGACATCACCCTGACGGGGCACGCGCTGCAGACACGGATCACCACAGAAGATCCGCAGAACAACTTTATCCCTGATTACGGGCGCCTCACCGCATATCGGTCGGCCACGGGCATGGGCATTCGTCTGGACGGCGGCACCGCCTATGCGGGCGGCGTGATCACGCGCTACTATGACAGCCTGCTGACCAAAGTAACCGCCAAAGCACCAACGCCAGAGATGGCCATCGCCCGTATGGACCGCGCCCTGCGCGAATTCCGTATTCGCGGCGTCTCTACCAACATTGCCTTTGTGGAAAACCTGCTGAAGCACCCGACGTTCCTCGACAATACGTACCACACGAAGTTCATTGACGAGACGCCGGATCTGTTCACCTTCAAGGCCCGCCGTGACCGCGGCACCAAGGTTCTAACCTATATCGCCGACATCAGCGTGAATGGTCACCCTGAAACCAAAGACAAGCCCCTCCCCGCAGCTGCTTCGCGCGCGCCTTTACCACCAGAAAACCGCGCCGAGCCCATGATGGGCACGCGCAACCTGTTGGAACAAAAAGGCCCGCAAGCCGTGGCCGATTGGATGGGCCAGCAGCGTCAGTTGCTGATCACCGACACCACCATGCGCGATGGGCACCAGTCTTTGCTGGCCACGCGTATGCGCAGCCATGACATGATCAAAGCGGCCCCTGCCTATGCCGCCAACCTGCCGCAGCTGTTTTCGGTTGAGTGCTGGGGCGGTGCGACATTTGATGTGGCCTATCGCTTTTTGCAGGAATGCCCATGGCAGCGCCTGCGCGACATTCGCGAAAAGATGCCAAACATCATGACGCAAATGCTGCTGCGTGCCTCAAACGGTGTGGGCTATACCAACTACCCCGATAACGTGGTGCAGCATTTTGTAAAAACCGCCGCCAGCAGCGGCGTAGACGTGTTCCGCGTGTTTGACAGCCTGAACTGGGTCGAAAACATGCGCGTCGCGATGGATGCCGTGCAAGAGGCCGGCAAGGTCTGCGAAGGCACCATCTGCTATACTGGCGACATCTTTGACCCTGATCGTTCGAAATATGATCTGAAGTATTATGTCGATATGGGCAAACAGCTGCGCGACGCTGGTGCCCATGTTCTTGGCCTGAAAGACATGGCTGGCCTGCTCAAACCCGCGCAAGCACGCCAACTGGTCCGCGCGCTGAAATCCGAGGTCGGCCTGCCGATCCATTTCCATACCCATGACACCGCAGGCATCGCCACGGCGACCATCCTTGCCGCCTCTGAGGCGGGTGTGGATGCGGTTGATTGCGCCATGGATGCGTTTTCGGGCAATACATCACAGGCCACGCTGGGCTCGGTCGTAGAGGCGCTGCGCCACACCGACCGCGACACAGGTCTGGACATGAACGCCGTGCGCGAAATTTCCGATTACTGGGAAGAAGTGCGTCACCAATACGCCGCCTTTGAAACCGGCATGCAGGCCCCCTCCTCTGAGGTGTATCTGCACGAAATGCCCGGTGGTCAGTTCACCAACCTCAAGGCCCAAGCCTCCAGCCTTGGTCTGGATGACCGCTGGCCCGAGGTTGCGCGCACCTATAGCGATGTGAACAAAATGTTCGGCGATATCGTAAAGGTCACGCCATCCTCGAAGGTTGTGGGTGACATGGCGCTGATGATGGTGTCCCAAGGGCTGACACGGGCGCAGGTCGAAGACCCCGGAACGGATGTTTCTTTCCCTGACAGTGTCGTGGACATGATGCGCGGCAACCTTGGCCAGCCTCCCGGTGGCTTCCCAACAGGTATCGTCAACAAAGTCCTGAAGGGCGAGAAACCCAACACAGATCGCCCAGGTGCCCACCTAGAGCCTGTCGATCTTGAAGCTGTGCGCGCCGAGCTTGCGGCCAAATTCGACACTGAGATCGATGACGAGGACCTCTGCGGCTATCTGATGTATCCAAAAGTCTACACCGACTATATGGACCGCCACGAAACCTACGGCCCTGTGCGCACCCTGCCCACGCCAACGTTCTTCTATGGCATGGAGCCCGGTGAAGAGATCGCCGCCGAAATCGACCCCGGTAAAACACTGGAAATCAGGTTGCAGGCCATTGGCGAGACCAATGAAGACGGCGAAGTAAAAACGTTCTTTGAACTCAACGGTCAACCGCGCGTTATTCGCGTGCCAAACCGTCTGGTCAAAGCAACAACCCAGCAACGTCCAAAAGCCGAAGCAGGCAACCCCAACCACATCGGCGCGCCGATGCCGGGTGTTGTTGCCTCTGTGGGCGCGATTGTCGGCCAGACCGTAAAAGAAGGTGATCTGTTGCTAACGATTGAAGCCATGAAAATGGAAACAGGCCTACATGCCGAACGCGACGCTGTTGTAAAAGCAGTGCATGTTTCCGCAGGTGGCCAGATAGACGCAAAAGACCTGCTGGTAGAATTGGAGTAAATGACAATGCCATTAGCAATCACACCTCTCTACGCTGGTCTTCTGGCGCTCATCTTTATTGTGCTTAGCGTTTTGGTCATCCGCGAACGATTTGCTGTAAAAAGCTCGGTTGGGGATGGCGGCGACCAAGGTTTGATCAAGCGCATGCGAATCCATGCCAACTTTGCCGAATACGCCCCACTTGGGTTGATTCTGATGCTTTGTGCCGAACTTCAGGGCGCGCCTGCAGTTGCAGTTCATGCAATGGGCGCCAGCCTGCTGTTGGGCCGTTTTCTACATGCGGTCGGCATGTCGCGCACCCCACAGATCATTGCCCTCCGACAGGCAGGAATCCTACTTACTTTTGCGATGTTGACCCTTAGCGCACTCACTCTGATTGGCCATTCGATCTTCTAAATGAAACTTTTTTCGAAACTTGTGAAATTACCTCTTGCGGCTCCCAGCGCAGAGGGCTAAATCACCCCCACTAGCGGATGCGGGCGTAGCTCAGGGGTAGAGCATAACCTTGCCAAGGTTAGGGTCGGGCGTTCGAATCGCCTCGCCCGCTCCAGCTAGTTAAAGAAAAACAAAGAGTTACAGCGCAAGCTGTAGCTCTTGTTTGTTTTTGGGGTCCTGATTTTCCCTGCACAGGCTTTTTGCGCCCTCCCCGCTTATTCAAACCAGAAATCGTTAAATCCGATAGGCTTTGCGTGAATCACTCATCGGTGAGAAACCCCATACGTGCCGCCTGATAGGCCGCTTCTGCGCGATTCGAGATGTTGAGCTTGCGGTAGATCGCCTTGACGTGACTCGAAATTGTGCTGGGGGCTAGACCCAGCTCTGCTGCCACATCCGAAACACGCATGCCCCGCCCCACCAACGATAAAACTTCGCCCTCACGCGGGGTCAGTTCAGGTTCGGAATCCACACTAGGGCCAGTAGCCCGAAAGTGCCCCAGTACACGCCGCGCAATTGCAGGTGAGAGCGGCAACTGCCCCTGTGGAATTAACCGGATGTGACTTGCGATCATATCGCGCGGATCGCTTTTCAAAACATACCCATCCGCCCCTGCGGACAAAGCGGCCACAATAGCAGCGTCACTTCCCAGTGCTGTCGTGACAATAGAAATGACGCGATCCTGTGTCTGAGCCAATTTGCGCAAAACTGAATACCCGTCACCATCTGGCAGCTGCAAATCAACCAAAGCCAGATCAAATTGTGATCTTTCACACAGATGAATCGCTGATCGCAGGTCCACGGCCTCGGACACTGAGGCACGTGGGAAAACGTCCCCAAGGATATCGACCAAAAACGCTCGCGCCTGTGAAATATCCTCTACGATAAGAATCTCTTTGATCATCAAACCTCTTTCAGGCGCCTTGAACTGCACCGCTCTTTATAGGCACTTCAAATTTCACTCCCGAGCCGTCCTGATCACTTTCAAAGGCCAAATTGCCTTTCATCGCTTTGACACGTGCCGCGATGTTATCAAGCCCCGCACCACGTTTGACAGTTTGCGGATCGAAAGCTGCCCCATTGTCGCGAATGTGGATTTCTATGCTATCCCCCTTTTGGGTGAGGGAAACTTGCATTCGGGTCGCGCCGGAATGTTTGATCGTGTTGCTCGTGACTTCGCGCAAGATTGACCGAAGGTTGTTCACAAACAGATAAGGCAGGGCCGCATCGCATTTTGGTACAGTTGCCATTGGCCAATCCAACCCGATGTCATGGATTTCCAACCGGTCCGCCATTTCAACCCGCAGATCAGCCGCAACATCGGCAAGGTTGAATTTTGCCGAAAACCCATCGCTGATGATAAGGCGCAGATCCGCTAAGGTTTCGCGTAAGAGCGCATCCTTGTTGGTGTTTTCCGGCGTGTGCAACGCGCTGAGAAGCTGGGCCCCGATATTGTCATGCACATCACGGCTGATCCTGTCTCTTTCAACCGTTACGCCCCGTTCATAGGCGACATGGCTGTCATGGGCGACCCCCAGCATTTGTATCAACACGCCAGCCGCGGTTACATCTGCCGAATTGAACAAACGCCGACCGCCATCGGCATATTGCAATTTACGCCCCTCCAAACCTGAAACCATCGGGATCAGCAAAGACAACCCGTTATCTGCTATTTGAACAACCGCAGGGGGGGCCTTTAATTCGACCACAGTACTGGCCGTCGAAAAGAAGTCCTTTAACAAACGATCCCAACGCGCCCCCTGAAGACGTTTTGTCGGGGCCAATGCCACCTCGAATACATCGGGGATATGTTCTGAAGGGCGTGGGGTTTTGGGCGATAGTATCTTGATCAACAGGAACTGGCGCAAAGGGAAATACAGAAAGCTGGCGATAACCAATGCAATCGCCAATGACGTTAGCGGCTGGTTACTAAGCCACAGCAAGAGCAGGAAGTCCGTTGCAAAGATCAAAAAGACCCCTGCCAGCCACAACCATATGAAATAGGCATAACGATCCAGATCAAAGACCCGCCAGCGCACCACCCCCAAGGCCAAACCGATTTGCATTAGATTGAAAAAGCCAAACGCATAGGATTGTGAAATCACCCCCTGTTCCGCCAACCCCAAAACGGGCGGCAAGACAGACAGGCAAATGAATAAGGTGCATCCGATCAGACAAAACAGGAAAAACCACCGCAGGCCCGCGCGATCCAGTTGATTGCCTTTTGATCGCCGCCACTGAAGCACACCAAAGATGATAGAGATGATCAGCTGGGTGCTGATGATCAAATTGATCCATAGCTCTTCACCAACGTAAAGCATCTCTAAAACCAACCCGACGCCATAAACGCCAAGAGGCAACAGCAGCCAAATCGGGCGCACGATCGGGCGCGGATACATCATAAACAACCCGACCAAAGCAATTCCAAAAGCCCCTGATCCGAAATGGTTTATGCGCGACAGTATCCCGAACTGATCCCCCGGAAGCGCGATTTGACGGGTTGAATAAACAGCAGCCGCCATCGCGGAAACAGCCAGAAACAACCCCGTCAAGGCGAACATACGCGCGCCCCACTCGCGCCCCTTTAGCGACATCACCCAGCCCGCCATCAAAACCCCAAAGATGCCCACCGCTTGCTGAAACCAAAATGGGAAAGGAAGGTCGGAAACGGCACGCGGCCTTGGGGCGTAAACATTGGTTTGTTGCTTGCCCTCAAGGGTTTCAAACGTCACCTCGACCTGAGCCTTTTCCAACCGCTCTGCGATTTCGGTCTGCCGTGCAAAAAACTTCGTTAATTTTGGATAGGTTCCCAAATGATCAGGTTCAATCAACCGGTCAGACGGGATCAATTCAAAATCTTCAACTTTGATCACGGTTACCCCTTTGGGCAAATCCATGAACGGACGGTTCACCGCAACAATGACCGAAACCATCGACATCACCAAAGCCAGAAAAACCGAAACTCCAACAATAGAAAGAGGTGTAATTCGAAAGGAAGAAAAATTCATAATGCCGCTTCTGCCTCCTGCTGTTTTTGGATCATACGAACCCAATCTCAAAACACGCGATACTCGGCAAAATACGCTCAAAGCCTAGCCGAGCCGCGTAATATTGCAAGTTTCCCTGTTTAAAACTTGCGCGTAACGCCAATGGACACACTTCTGTTCAGGTAATTCGCGACAGGTATGTTTGAGTTATTTTTCTCAATGGCAAAGCGGATTTGGGGGGCCAAAGAACCGATCGTAAAGTTCGTGTGATGCAGGCTAAGGTCCAAACCCACCTTATGATCCTTTCGCGCGACACCAAAGATCGGGCTGATCCCGCTGCGCCGATCTATCTCGCCTCTCAGGGTGACACTCGCCGTTAGGCCGCCATCAAAAGAGTAAGAGCCGCTGAGCGACAATCCTTGGCGCAAACCATCCGAAACCGCCTGATCGGTGCTTGAGACATCGACAAACGCATTCACTGACGCCGATGCATTCCCGCCAATCTGCTGCTGGTAGCCTATGTTGAGGAACATGCGGTCGATATCAGCCCGCCCATATCGGCGAAAGGCGCGTGAGACCTCGGAACCGACCCGCAATGTCCCTGCATCTCCGACCCTACGTGCATGGTGGAAATACAGGCCCAACGTATCGGAATACGGATCATCCGCGATCATCCGCGTCCCCAGTTTCACGCCGCCTTCCCAATACTTTAGCGGATCACGATTAAAGGACAGCCCAGCGCGCCCGATCAACTGATAATCACGTAGAACTTCCTGAGAGGAATACTTCAAATGGGCGTTCAATGAAAACTTGGCCTTCACCCCCGGCTTTAGGGTCGGCGCATAGGTGACGCCCGCGTTTAGCAATGCGCTGACCGCGGGCTTGCCGATCGCGGCATCATCCAGTTGCAAAGGAAAGCCGCCAACGATTACCACCTGCCCCTCGGTTTGTTTGGTGCCGTTCGATTCCGGCAGGATGTTGAAATTGAGGTAGCCCGACCAAACCTTTCGCGCGTTTAGCTTAACGATCATGGAATTCACCAACTGCCGCTGCCCAGTGTTCAGCTCCGCGCCCAGCAGCCGATTGAAATGGTACTTTGATCGCGCGTCCCGCCCGAGGTGGTACAAGGCCAAAGCCAGTTCATAGCGGTAATTCTTGTTTGTGGGGTCTTTCGCGACAAGCCCCTCTAACAGCGGCAGAGATTGAACATGTGCACCAGTCGATTTGAGACGCAGCGCAACTTGCCACGCCTCCCCCTCTGGGGGCTGGGCATTCGCCTGTCCAAGCATCAGCAAAAGGCAAAGACCAAACATAGCCCCCGCCTTTTGTAATCTTCTTATGCCCTCAGAAAAGGTCAATCGCGGTCAACATACCATGTGCCGCCCGTGATCTGATTGGCCCCCGTTGAAGGATCAATAACAACCGCCGAAGCACCAAAGGCCCCTTCGCCGTCAACGCCAACCATGTTGCCCTGCAACGTCATCAAAGCATCCCCCGTCAACGTGGAGCCTGGATCGGACAATGCGCCGCGCATCTCAACTGAAAGGCCTGTAAAGGTCGTTGCGCCCTGCCCCGGTACGTTCACCGTTGAGGTTGTCACCGCATTCACGCCAGACGGTGCGTTTGCTGTGCTCAATGATCCCCCCACATCGGTCTGAACGCCGTTGATCTCACCCGAGAAGTTTGACGCCGTAGCAGAAATGGGGCGGTTTACGTTGGGGTCAAAGTTGACCGTCATGGCCAGATCACCCACGACGATCTCATCAGAGTTCGCGTTGTTGGCATCTGTCCTTACACTAACTTCGCCAGAAAAATCGCCCGACCCTGTGAGTGCCGTTTGTGTTGGTAATTTCATCGACGCGGCGTCAAAGCTGTCTTGGAAGCTGGAACCGCCGCCACCTCCACCGCCGCCGCCACCGCCACCGCCTCCAGCGGCTGTACCGCCATTTGAGCTACCGAAACAGGCAGCAAGTGACAGGCAAGCGACCCCAATAAATGAAATCTTTAGTGTCCGTTGTATAAACATTTTCTAATTCCCGTTTTTAAGGGCGCAAAAGCCCTCAATTGCATGAAAGTCGCTACAAATATTCGACTTGCAGCATGGTTCTGCATTCACGGGATCACATCACTCCCCCCAACAGGGGAGAAGTGTTAACGAATTTCTAATCATTCTCCACTTATGGGGGAATTTCGGTTTTGCCACGTCAGAATCGATCACGCCAACGGCGCAACAAATAAGGGCCGCACCGTTTGGTGCAGCCCTCTTTTCGATTAGACATCGCCTTGCAGGGTGGCCCTGCTTCAGGCGCTAACGGCTTTCATAAACCGATCACGGATCACAACAGGATCCATGGTGATAACAGGCAGCTTAATGTTGCCGCTGTCGCATTTGCAAACGATCACCGTCATCTGTTTGCTGTCGATCGCTGATTGCAATACGGGGCCAAGATCCTTGTCTTGCACCTCAATCACATTCTCACAGCCGCAGGCTGTTGCCACTGCCGCCAGCGAGGTCTTTTTGCCCGCATAGGTCGGCTGATCGCCCGTCGAACCATAAGACCCGTTGTCGATGATCAGCAGGATATAGTTATCCGCCACGTTGTTTGCGATGGTTGGCAGCGTGCCAAGGTTGGTCAAAACCGACCCATCCCCATCAATCGAGATCACAGTCTTGTCTTGGGCAAGGGCAAGCCCAAGGCCGATCGACGAAGACAGGCCCATCGTGCCCAGCATGTAGAAATTTGTCGGCTGGTCGTCTATCATATGCAGCTCTTGGCTGGGGAGACCGATGTTACAGATTACCAATTGATCCCGTAGGATCGGCGCGATTTCACGTAAGATTTCAGAGCGTATCATTGTTCGCCGTACCCTCCCCAGAAATTAGCATCCGTCAGGATCGCCACGGGCTTGTTGCACATAAAGGTGTATTTCAGGATCGCGTCAAATTCCTGCACATCGGATTGGTGATGGAAATGGTAGGTCGGGATGTTCATCTCGGCCAGCAGCGCCTTTGTGTGAACGGCCATTTCGACCTGACAGGCAATCGGTTCGCGTAGCTCACCACGATAGGAAATCAGCATTGGCAGCGGCATCCGGTAATATTGGATCAATGTCGCCAGCGTGTTGATTGTCACGCCAATCGCCGTGTTTTGCATGATGATCGCTGGACGTTTGCCGCCCATATAGGCGCCCGCGCATAGGCCCATGCCTTCGTCTTCTTTGTTGGAAGGGATGTGAAAAATCTCGTCGCGCGCCTCGACCTCATCGATCACACCAGCCAGCTGTTTGCAGGGTACGGTGGTCACAAAAGAGACGTTGTTGGCGACAAGATCATCAGTGATCTTCTTGTCGATGTTCATCTGGGTTGAGCCTTTCTCAAGCGTTAATTGCATACAGTGTCAGCTAGCAGCGGCGTTTCACCACAAAAGCTGCTCTGTTTTGCCATGTCCAAGATAGGCATACATGCCAGCGCCGCAGATACCAACGCCCTCCACACGGATCGGGCGCACCGCTTTATCCAGCCAGCCCCAAGCAGGCTCAGGCAACACTTCCAACGCCCCTTCCCCCCATGACCCTTTATTGCGCGCCTGAGCTTGCGCAAATCGTCAAAGTTCACCCGCCACAAAAGGCGCGCTGAAAAACTGCGTTAACTTTAATCGCGAACCAGCATCGCGCGCCGCCTCTTTGATTTCTTTTCTTGAAACCTTGATCCTGCTTCGTGAAACATAAAGGCCAAAGCAAAAGGGATTATCCCAACGAGCCCTATTCGGGTGCACCCGTTGCGCGCCCAATGGTCAAACGACACAGGTCAAGGAGCTGACTTTATGCAGATATTGGTTGCAGGGGCAGGAATTGTCGGAATTTCGACAGCGATTTGGCTGCAACGTGCAGGCCATGACGTAACGGTTGTAGATCGCGAAGGCCCAGCAAGCGGCACAAGCCACGGAAACGCTGGCGTTTTGGCCGCTGGGGCTGTTGTTCCCGTTACAACGCCTGGATTGATGGGCAAAGCGCCAAACATGTTGTTTGATCCCAACGGGCCATTGTTTTTGCGCTGGTCTTACCTGCCCCGCCTGATCCCGTTTTTGACCCGCTATTTATCTTATGCAACCGACGCCCATGTGGATCACTATGCCACCGCCATGTCATCGCTTTTGCACGATAGCGTAGAGCAACACCAAGCTTTGGCCGCCGACACGCCCGCCGCCCGCTTTATCTCGACCGAGGATTACTGTTTTGGCTACACAACCCGCGCGGATTTTGAAGCCGACAGCTATGGCTGGAGCAAACGCGACGCACAGGGTGTGAAATACGAGGTCGTTAGTGGCGCAGAATATGCGCAATACGATCCTGTTTTCGGAAATACCTTTGAAACAGTGGTCCGCTGCAAAAACCACGGCCGCATCAGCGACCCCGGCGCATATGTCAAAGCGTTGGCCGCGCATTTTGTCGAACAGGGCGGCACGCTACAGATTACCAACATCAACGACATTGAAACAAAGGACGGCGCGATCGCCGCCCTGCTAACGGATGATGGCCGCCTTAGCGCGGATAAGATCGTTTTTGCCATGGGCCCTTGGTCACGGGAGATTGCCCATAAACTGGGCGTCAAAGTCCCCTTTGAAAGCGAACGCGGCTATCACATCGAACTTATGAACCCCTCTGCCATGCCTCGGTCTGCGATGATGGTTGCTTCGGGTAAATTTGTGCTGACCCCAATGGAGGGAAGGCTGCGGGCGGCAGGTATCATTGAATTTGGCGGGCTAGACGCGCCAGCCTCGCGGGGGCCTTTGGATATGTTGCGCCGTCAGGTGAAAAAGCTACTGCCAGATTTGGAATATGACGAAATCGTCGAGTGGATGGGCCACCGCCCCGCCCCCGCAGATAGCCTGCCCGTGATCGGTGCCAATGATACAGGCAATCTTAGCTTTAGTGCCTTTGGACATCAGCATGTCGGATTGACAGGTGGGCCAAAAACAGGTCGAGTAATCGCAGAACTGATTTCCGAGCGCACCCCGAATTTGGATTTGCGCCCGTTCGACCCTTCAAAATTCAAAGACCAATAAAAACGATCAACACTGGGAGTATACCATGACTACATTTACAAAATTCGCTTCATCCGTCGCGGCAGCGGCCCTATTTAGCGGCGCGGCATATGCCGATGGGCACGCACAAAAATGGGATATGCCAATGGCTTATGCCGCAACAAACTTTCATTCCGAACAGGGTGTGATCTTTGCCGACAAAGTGCGTGAATACACCTCTGGCGCGATCGACATTACCGTACACCCCGGTGGTTCCTTATTTGGCGGTGGCGATATTAAACGCGCCGTTCAAACCGGTCAGGTCAACATCGGCGAACGTTTCATGTCTGCCCACGCAAACGAAGCCCCCCTACTGGGATGGGATAACCTGCCCTTCCTCGCGACCAGCTATGAAGACAATGCAAAGCTGTGGGATGTGGCCAAAGACACGGTGAACGCCCAGCTATCCGACCTGAACATGGTCGCGCTCTATACCTGCCCATGGCCGGGTCAGGGTTTTTACTTCAACAAAGAAGTTGGTTCGTCTGCTGATACAAAAGGCGTCAAATTCCGCTCGTACAACTCGGCCACAGCGACCTTCGCCGAAGAGCTGGGCATGATCCCTGTTCAGATCGAAGCGGCAGAACTATCCCAAGCGCTGGCAACAGGCGTGGCGTCTGCCTTCATCTCATCCGGCTCCACAGGTTATGACCGTAAGGTTTGGGAGCACCTAAGCCACTATTACAAGGTCAACGCATGGCTGCCGCGCAACTATGTTGTCGCGAACAAGCAAGCGTGGGATGCACTGGACGAAGCAACACAGGCAGGCGTTATGAAGGCGGCAGACGAAACAGCAGCCTCTTGCGCAGCCAAATCCGCCGAGCTTTCCAGCTTTTACTTTGACGAGCTTGCGAAAAACGGCATGACCGTTACAGATGCTTCGCCAGAATTCTTGGCCGAGCTGAAAGTGATCGGCGAAAAGATGACAGCCGAGTGGCTAGAGACAGCAGGCGCGGACGGTCAGGCCATTATCGACGCGTTCAAAGCGGCGAACTAAGCCATCAAATTGACAAATACAGGCGCGCCCAACTCTTTGGGCGCGCTATATATTTAAAGGATTTTCCATGCGCGATTGGTCTCCAGTGCTGGGTTTGCCCCTGTGGGTTTGGTTGTTTGTCTTGCCTTCCCTTTTCGGGCTGTTTTGCTTTTTCGCACGGCCAAAGCTTGAACGGGTCATGCGGCCGATCTGGCGCGTGCTTGATGGGGTCTATTTCGCATCGGGGGCAATTGCTGCCTGCTTCATGGTGACCATTTTATTGTTAATCGTCGCGCAGATGGTGGCGCGATGGACCGACATCGCCCTACCCGGCACGACGGAATTTGCAGGTTACGCGATGGCTGCAACCTCATTCTTTGCGCTGTGCCATGCGCTGACCCGTGGCGCGCATATTCGCGTTTCGATCATCCTGAACTGGAACCGCCATACGTCACGCTGGCTGGATCTATTCGCGGTCTTTGGTGCGGCGGTGATTGCCACTTATTTTGCGCGCTTTGCCGTAAAAACCAACATTTTCTCGGAAATGCTGAACGACCGCACACAGGGGCAGGATCAAATCCCTGAATGGGTTGTCACGCTATTCTCACTCCCCGCAACGCCCGTAGGCGAATGGGGCAACGCGCTGGGGAATGCATCATCCAAGCTGGTCTATACCCCCGTCTGGATACCCCAACTCGCCATGTCAGCGGGGGCGATCCTACTGGCAATCGCCCTGTGGGACACGCTGTACCGCACCATCATAACCGGTGAAAACCCAATCGTATCGGAGGGCGTGGAATGATCGAAGCCTATGCAACCGTCGTCTTTCTATTTGTCCTCTTCACCTTGCTGGCCTCATCCATCTGGATCGGCCTTGCCTTGATGGGGGTCGCGTGGGTGGGGCTAGAGCTGTTCACCACACGCCCTGCAGGGGATGCGATGATCACCACGATCTGGACCTCCTCCAGCAGCTGGACCCTCACCGCGCTGCCCCTGTTCATCTGGATGGGTGAAATCCTGTACCGCACCCGCCTTTCCCAAGACATGTTCCGCGGCCTTGCCCCGTGGATGCGCTGGCTCCCTGGTGGGTTGCTACACACAAACATCGCGGGATGCACGATTTTCGCCGCGGTTTCAGGCTCTTCTGCGGCGACCCTCACCACCGTTGGTAAAATGTCGATCCCCGAGCTGCGCAAGCGGGGCTATCCTGAATATATGATCATCGGCACGCTTGCAGGTGCTGCAACGCTGGGCCTGATGATCCCCCCCTCCCTGACGTTGATCGTCTATGGTGTCTCCATCAACGAAAGCATTATCAAATTGTTCATGGCCGGTATCATCCCCGGATTGGTTCTTGCCGGATTGTTCATGAGCTACATCGCGATCTGGCATTTTGTGAAACCCGATCAGCGCCCAGCGCCAGAGCCGTCAATGTCTTTCGGCACGATGCTGGCGGAAAGCCGGTTCCTGATCCCTGTTTTGATGCTGGTCTTTGCTGTCATCGGGTCGATGTATTTCGGTTGGGCCACCGCGACCGAGGCCGCAGCGGTCGGCGTTCTCGGCTCGCTCACGCTGGCGCTTTTCCAGCGCTCCCTCACGTTCAACACGTTTTTAGAAAGCCTGATGGGCGCCACACGCACCTCGGCGATGATCGCGCTGATCCTGATGGGGGCTGCGTTTTTGTCGCTGTCCATGGGCTTTACCGGTCTGCCCCGCGCGCTGGCCGCATGGATTGACCAGATGAACCTGTCGCCCATCACGTTGATCGCGGCCTTGACGGTCTTCTATATCATCCTTGGCATGTTCTTGGACGGGATTTCATCCGTTGTGCTGACCATGGCGATTGTCGAGCCGATGATCCGCCAAGCAGGGATTGACGTGATCTGGTTCGGCATTTTCATCGTTGTGGTCGTTGAAATGGCGCAGGTAACGCCGCCAATCGGGTTCAACCTATTTGTCCTTCAAGGCATGACCAAACACGAGATTTCCTATATCTCAAAAGTCGCCCTGCCCATGGTGGGCCTGATGCTGTTGATGGTGGTGATCCTCGTCGCCTTCCCCGAAGTTGCGACATGGCTGCCAGAAAAGATCAGCGAAAACCAAAGCCGATGACGCCCCGCGTCACGGTTTTGCAACTTGATACCGACTTCCCCCGTATTCCGGGGGATGTTGGGGCGGTTGAAACCTATTCGACACCGCCGCAAATCATCCGCATTGCAGGCGCATCTGTGGGCAAGATCGTCATAGATCGCCCCGAAGATATAGACATCACTCCTTTTGCCGATGCCCTAGCGCAAGCAGAGGGAGATGTGATTGCCACCTCCTGCGGGTTTCTCGCGTTTTGGCAGGATCATCTTGCGGCTTTGACGGATCGCCCCTTTGTCGCGTCATCCTTGATCGCGCTGGATGGTTTGAGTGATACGCTGAGCCCAGAGGAGTTAATGATCCTCACATTTGACGAAAGCGCCCTTGGCACCGCCCATCTCAGAGGGCACGACGACTACAGCGCGTCTATCCTAGGGCTCGCGCCCCAAATGCATCTGCGCCAAGTGATCAGCCAAAACCAAGGCCGCCTGAACCCGACCCTAGCAGGGCAAGAAATCGTTTCCCTTGTCGCCACCCAGATAACAAAGGCGCATAAACATATACTACTGGAATGCACCAACCTGCCGCCTTACCGCAGGGCGTTGCAGCAGGTCACAGGCCTGCCCGTTACTGACATTCTCTCAGTGATCGAAGAGACCTGCCCAAACGCCATCGCGCCGGCGTTTATCAGTTAATCGGGAACCTTTTGAGGCAGCGCGGTGCGTTTCGCTGATAATCGGCCAAGGTCTCTTCCACATCGCGGCGATCCCGCATGGCTTCCATTGCGCGTTTTTTAGCCGTCCATGATCCGCTGACGTGATTTTCGAGGATCAGAACCGAAATACCGATCAGCACATCCTTTTCGGCGTCCCCCATCAGACCAGCGCCATTCAGGGTCACCCCTGTCATCGCCATCATGTTGGCACAGCGGATCGCGGCGGCTTCGTCGCCTTCATAGACCCGTTGGGCGGCTGTGGCCTCTGTTGCGACCAATGCCAACACCAGAGCAAGCGCGCGCATCAAAATACCTTAAACGTCATGGTGGTGAGCGACCTTTCGATCCCTTCAATATCCAGCAGGTTATCGTTGATATAGACGCCTACGTCCTGATCTTCGGGGATATAGACCTTCATCAGCAGGTCAAAATCCCCAGACGTCGAATACAGCTCGGAATGGATTTCACGCAGCGCAATTTCCTCAGCGACCGAATAGGTTTTGCTGGGCTTGCAACGGATTTGGATAAAGACACATGTGCTCATGGCAGGGCTCCTGACGTAGGTTATCCATAGGCTGTCACGAAGCCCCGCTGGCCGCAATCCCCGTTCGCCCCTTGGCGATATGTTGTGCCCTGCTATAAGGACACAAACACGTCAACGGAGCACCCCCATGCGCAAGGCCCAGATCACACGTAAAACCGCCGAAACGGATATCTCGGTAGAGATCAACCTCGACGGTACTGGCATCTATGACAATGAAACCGGTGTCGGCTTTTTTGATCACATGCTGGACCAGCTGTCGCGCCATGCCTTGATTGATATGAAGGTGCGTTGCTCGGGTGATTTGCACATCGACGATCACCACACTGTAGAGGATGTTGGCATCGCGCTGGGTCAGGCCCTGACCCAAGCGGTTGGCGATAAACGCGGTATCGTGCGCTATGGTTCTTGCCTGCTGCCGATGGATGATGCGCTGGTGCGTGCTGCGCTTGACCTGTCGGCGCGCCCTTTCCTGATCTGGAATGTCGACCTGCCCACCGCCAAGATCGGATCATTCGATACCGAACTGGTGCGCGAGTTTTTCCAAGCCTTCGCAACGCACGGCGGCATCACCCTGCACGTTGACCAGCTGCACGGCATCAACAGCCACCACATCGCCGAAGCGGCGTTCAAAGCGGTCGCCCGCGCGCTGCGTGATGCGGTGGAAAGCGATCCGCGCAAGGCCGATGCCATCCCATCCACCAAAGGCATGCTCTGAATGTTAACCGCGATTATCGACTACGAAAGCGGCAACCTCCACTCGGCCCACAAAGCGTTTGAGCGTATGGCGCGTGAAGCGGATGCGGGTGACGTAACGGTCACCGCAGATGCCGATGTGATTGCACGGGCTGACCGCATCGTCCTACCCGGTGACGGCGCCTTTCCTGCCTGTATGTCCGAGCTAAAAGGCAAAAGCGGCATCTTTGCTGCTATGGTAGAGGCAGTCGAGGAAAAGGGGCGGCCCTTCCTTGGGATCTGCGTTGGCATGCAGCTGATGGCCACGTGGGGGCGTGAATACGAGGACACAAAAGGCCTTGATTGGGTCGGTGGCGAAGTCACCCGCATCACCCCCAGCGACACAAGCCTGAAGGTTCCGCACATGGGCTGGAACGATTTGATCATCGATGTGCCCCACCCTGTCTTTGAAGGTATCAAATCGGGTGATCACACCTATTTTGTGCACAGCTATCATATGGCCGTGACCAACCCCGCCCAACGTCTGGCCCATGTAGATTACGCCAGCGATGTCACCGCGGTGATCGGGCGCGACAATATGATCGGGATGCAGTTCCACCCCGAGAAAAGCCAAGCAACAGGTTTGCGGATGATCTCGAACTTCCTGAAATGGGCGCCCTGACCCTGCAAGCGGCGCTAAAAAATGAAAAAGCGCGAACACATCCCGTGTCCGCGCTTTTCTTTTTGCCGTTGCTGGTCAATGGATCAGTTCACGCGGCTCCACGTCTGCTTTTTACAAATCGGGCCAACACAACCTGACACTTTCAGCTTGCTACCTGACAGCGTCATCTTTGATTTAAACGTCTTACCCGTGGACGGCTGCCAGATTTTGCCGTTCTTGTAAGACCCACCGCCTGCTGGTGCCATATCCCAAACCAGCTTCTTGCCTAGATTTGCGGATTTGTATTCACCGCTGTCGTTAAAGGTGCGCGCAATCGTGCCACATAGGGCTGCGCCGCATTTGCTCATCTTCACATGGGCATACGCGCCATCATCCACTTGGGTTTTCCACGTGCCTACCGCTGGGTCCGCCCATGCGGCACCTGCAAAGGAAACTGCAGCAACGGCTGCGGCCAAAATCATTTTCATATTGGTTCCTCCCTAGAACTGGGCAGCAGCATGACCCATACAACCGCTTTCAGGCAAGGTTAACCTTGGGTCGCGTTGCACATCCGCTCATTCCATGCAAAACCGCATACAAGCTAATTCAAAGGGTGCATGCCATGATCCTCTATCCCGCAATTGACCTCAAAGACGGCCAAGCCGTGCGCCTTGTTCACGGCGATATGGAACGCTCAACCGTGTTCAACGACAACCCTGCCGCCCAAGCGCAGGAGTTCGTGGATGCAGGGTGCAAATGGCTGCATCTGGTTGATCTGAATGGCGCCTTTGCGGGTGAGCCGGTGAACGCCGCCCCTGTTGAAGCAATCCTGAAGCAGTGTAAGGTTCCCGCACAACTTGGTGGTGGCATCCGCGATATGGCCACGATTGAGGCTTGGCTGGACAAAGGCCTCGCCCGTGTAATCCTTGGTACTGTCGCCGTAGAAAACCCCGATCTGGTCCGCGAAGCCGCCCGTGCCTTTCCGGGCCAAGTTGCCGTGGGAATTGACGCCCGCAATGGCCGCGTGGCAACCAAAGGCTGGGCCGAGGAAACCGACGTGATGGTCACCGACCTTGCCAAATCCTTTGAAGACGCAGGCGTTGCAGCGATCATCTATACCGACATCATGCGCGATGGCGCGATGGGCGGCCCCAACATCGACGCCACAGCCGATCTGGCCCGCGCGGTGAGCATCCCCGTCATCGCCTCTGGCGGCGTGTCCTCGCTGGCCGACCTTGAGGCCCTTAAAGCAACAGATGTGATTCAAGGCGCGATTTCTGGACGTGCCCTTTATGATGGTGCGATTGATCTGAAACAGGCGCTGGATACGCTCGCAGGCTGACCAATTCTGGCCTTCACCTCGATCAGAGCTAATCCACGAAAGGGCCAAGTGCCTTGCTCCGCCCCAAAGCCCCAGTTAGACAACACCCATGCTTAAAACCCGTATCATCCCCTGCCTAGATGTCGCCGATGGCCGCGTGGTCAAAGGTGTGAATTTTGTCGGCCTGCGTGACGCAGGTGATCCCGTTGATGCTGCCATTGCTTATGACGCCGCTGGCGCGGACGAGCTGTGCTTTCTCGACATTCACGCCACCCATGAAAACCGCGGCACCATGTTTGATCTGGTCCGCCGCACGGCTGAGCATTGCTATATCCCCCTTACTGTCGGTGGCGGCGTGCGCACCCCTGCGGATGTCCGCGCCCTTCTACTGGCTGGCGCGGATAAGGTCAGTTTCAACTCTGCCGCTGTCGCAAACCCCGATGTGGTGGCTGAAGCCGCAGATCAATTCGGCAGCCAGTGCATTGTCGCCGCCATCGACGCCAAAACTGTCTCCCCCGGAAAATGGGAGATTTTCACCCACGGGGGGCGCAAACCCACGGGCATCGACGCGGTCGAATTTGCAATCACCATGATGGAAAAAGGGGCGGGTGAAATCCTGCTCACCTCCATGGACCGTGACGGCACGAAACAAGGCTTCAACCTGCCCCTGACCCGCGCCATTTCTGATGCGGTCACCATGCCTGTCATCGCCTCGGGTGGTGTTGGCAACCTTGATCACCTTGTGGATGGCGTGATTGAGGGCGGCGCCTCTGCCGTTCTGGCCGCGTCGATCTTCCACTTTGGCGAATATACCATCGGCGAAGCCAAACAACATATGGCCGACGCTGGCATCCCCATGAGGCTCACATGACGCTTGATGATCTTTACGCAACGATTCTGTCCAGAAAAGACAGTGATCCCTCCTCCAGCTGGACCGCTCAACTGCTGGCCAAAGGCCCCGAAAAATGCGCCGAGAAGTTCGGCGAAGAAGCCGTTGAAGCCATCATCGAGGCCGTGAAAGACGACAAAGCGGGCCTTACAGGCGAAGCCGCTGACGTTTTGTACCACTTGCTGGTCATGCTCGCCGCGCGCGATGTGCCGCTGGCGGATGTGCTGGATGAACTTGCCCGCCGCCAATCCCAATCCGGCATTTCGGAAAAAGCGAGCCGCTAAGGCCAAAACATCTCTGCAAAAACACATCTTTCCTGCGGACTGCCCCGCGCACAACAGGCGGGACCACAAACATGTTTTCGCGCGTCAGCGCGGCCGCTGGATCACAGCTTGCTTGAGATCACACCCGTCGCAAAGCCGCCCATGCGCAGCTCGCCAAACAACCGCTGATATTCGATCTTTGGGCAGCGATTTTGCACAACGTCAATACCTTTGGCTTCTGCCGTGGCCGCCGCCTCGGCGTTTTCAACGCCGATCTGCATCCACACTGTTTGCAGGTCTGGCAGATGTTCCAATGCCTCATCCACAATTGCAGGCACCGCATCTGAACGGCGAAAGATGTCGATCATATCAACCGATCCTTCGATCTCGGCAATCGAGCCAACCACCTTTGCCCCGAACAAGCTCTGCCCCGCCAGTTTGGGGTTCACAGGCACCAATTCGATACCGCGAAGGGAGAGATAGCGCGCAACAAAATAGCTTGCCCGTACTGGATTGTCGGAAATGCCCACAATCGCAACGCGCTTCATTCGTTTCAGGATTTTCCGCAGAAAGGCATCGCTATAGCTCATACATGCACCTTTTGTCCGTTAAACAATTCTGGGTCGCGCCCCCAGCAAAGCCCGAAAACCGTCGCAGATCGCCCCCATCAGTCGAAAATATCTTCGATGAAATCAAACGCTTCTTCGGCAAATTCCCACAGCAGGCTTTTGCGTTTCTTTTTGGGTTTCTCACGGCGGTAAGGCCGCTCTTTGGTTGGTTTTTGCTTTTTGGGGACGTGGGGTTGGTGGCTAATGGCTCGCGGCTTGGAGGGTGCGGCCACTGGCATTGCTTTTAGCTTGCTCAGTGGCGCTCCACAGGCCGAGCACGTCAAAGTGTGGTGCCCTGCATCAAGGCGCAGCAGCGCCCGTGTTCCACAGTGGCAGCAGGTTGCAATTTTGGTCGGCTGGCCGATGGCCCTACCCCCTTATGAATGGTCCTTAGTAGCATATAGGCCGATTGCAGCCGCATTCGAGACATTGAGCGAGCCAAATCCGCCCTCTGCGTCAATTTTAACCAAAGCATCTACCGTTTCGCGGGTTTTCTCGCGCAGCCCTGGCCCCTCGGCCCCTAGAACCAACGCAACCGCGCGGTCCCGTTTTCCTTCAACAGCGGACTCGATTGTCATTTCGGCTTCGCCGTCCAGCCCCAAGACAAGATACCCCATATCCTGCAGCTCGCGGATACCATCAGCAAGATTGCGGATACGCAGGTACGGCTGGCGTTCTAACGCGCCAGAGGCAGTTTTCGCCAGCGCGCCCGTCTCAGGGGCTGAATGGTGCCGTGTGCCAATCACCGCCGACGCACCAAGCACCTCGGCAGAGCGCAAGATAGCCCCGACATTATGAGGGTCAGTAACACGATCCAGCATAATCACCCGCGGTGCCTCTGCTCCGATGCAAACATCGGCCATACGGCCCCAATCCAGCGGCTTTACCTCTAATACCGCCCCTTGGTGTACCGAGCCCTGATCAATAGGCGGGCGGAATTTGCGCGGGTCTACGACCTCGGGTGTGATCCCGCTGGCTGCAACGGCTTCCTCCAGCTTGGCCAAAGCATTGGGCGTGACCATCAGCTTGATCTTTTTGCGCGCCGGATTCATCAACGCATCGCGCACCGCATGCAGGCCAAACAACCAAAGCGTCTCGCGCGCCTCGATCTTCTTACCCTGCTCTTTTGCCACAACCCACTTTGGTTTCTTCATGATCGCCCCCAATATTGCGCGTCTATCGTCCCCTCTACCCTGTCAAAGGCACCGCGCCAAGCCTTCGCATCTGCTTGTGCCCACCATCCGAAAAATGGGCGCGGCGCATTGCCATGTGAAATCATGCAAAATCATTCGATTTAGAGGTTGACGCCCCCCAGACCCACAGGTAATCCAAGCGCCAGTGGGCGACAGGCCGCAAGGTGTGGCAGGGGACTGTAACTCCCTCGCGGAGACGCACGCCTGGTTCGATTCCAGGGTCGCCCACCACTATTCCATTCATCACCGTTAAACAAAACGCACCCCCTTTGGGGCCATGTTGCAAACGCGGCTTGGGTTGCACATCGCGTTTTGCCGCGCCTTTGCCAAACAAAAGAGGCCCCCGCCCTTTTCAGGGCGGAGGCCTTTTTCTTTTCAAGTCAAAGCGCTAGCTTAGATGATCAGGTCATCTTCAACGTTGTCCAGCTCATTGATTTCAGCCTTAAGCTGGTCATCATCAACAGGCTGAAGAACAGGGATGCCTGCAACGTATTGTACGTCGTACTGGCCACCTTTGCCATCATCCGCCACGTCATCTTCTTGATCTCCTGGCGCAACGAATGTCAGGTCATCAACAGCACCCGAACCAACAAGGTTCACTTCCAAAGATGCCACGTTATCCGCGTTGATGATCAGCTCCTGCTGGCTGTTGTTGCCTGCGGCTGGAATGTCCACCGTGTTGATCAGGCCGCCGTCTACGTCATACAGATCGATTGTGCCGCCTTCTTCTTCGATGTCCAGCACGTTGATGCTGACAACCTCGGAAGGTTCGTCGAAATCAAACGTCATGGTGCCGCCGCGCGCGTTGTCATCTGCATCCGAGCTGTCGTTGTCTTCGGAGATGATGAACGCGTTGCCAACACCGTTGTAGCCCAGATCATAGTCACCGCCCGTTGGGTTATCGGTGTCAAAGATCATCGCGTCGTTTTCGCTGCTGTCTGAATCGCCGGCACGCTGTGCAGAGATTGTGACACCGTCGAACTGGTCGGAAATCACATCACCCGAGTTCAGGCCTTCGAAATCAACAACAGTGGCTTCGCCCGTGGCAACGCCTTCGCTGGTTTCTGTGACAGTCAGGTTGTCAAAGAACACACGTTCGTTGCCCGCCGAGATGTCAGACACGATGCGGAACTGAACATCGCCGTTCACGTCGTCCAGCGAACCACCGGAATATGTCAGCGTGCTGCCGCTTTCGGTGATCTCGTTGCCTGTGTTGCTACCAACCAAGGCAGTGCCTTCGTCGTTCACAACAAACTTGTCCAATGTTTCCCAGCTGCCACCCTCGGTACGAACCTGAAGCGTCAGATCGTCAGCATAGCGGCCAGTTGCTTCGAACTTGCTTGCGTCATCAACACGCACATCAAAGCTAAGGGATACATCACCATCCGCTGCAACTGCGGCTGTTTTCAGCGTACCATCGTTGCCACCGCTTGTCTTCAGCTCGTCACCGTGAACGTCCCAACCGCCATCAGCTTTGATGAAGTCGCTTTGTGACGGATCATTGATGTCGTCAAAGTCTTCGGAGAACAGAACAGTTTCAACCGCTTGCGCTTCGCCGCCCTCAACTTCTTCAGAAGCCGTAACCGAGATGTTGTCGAGTTTGATGTATTCGTTGGACGCTGTCACATCAGAGATAAAGCGGAACTGAGCCGACTCTTCTGCGGTGTCCAGAATGCCACCTTCATACAGAACGCTGCTGGCGCTGTTGCCAAAGGTCTGACCGGTTTCGGAGCCAACAATCGCGGTACCCGCATCGTTCACTTGGAATTCGTCCAGCAGGATCCATTCGCCACCATCAATGCTGACTTCTACACGCAGGCTATCTTCTGCTGAGCCAGAGTTTTCGAACAGACGTGTGTCATGAACATTCGCGTCAAAGGCAAAGGAAACAGGACCATCTGTGCTGACAGTCTTAAGCTCCAGAACGCCTTCGTTTTTGCTGTTTGTTACCAGCTTGTCCCATGCCGCAACCCAGTTGGTGTTGCCTTCCACGATGGTGGACTGTTCGCCATAGTTCAGGTCGTTAAAGTTATCGAACAGAACTTCTTTGGAAACCAGAACCGGATCTGCGTCTGGCGTATCGCCCGTTGTAAGAACCTGACCGTTTTCACCATCGCTGTTTACAACAGTTGCAAAGCTGTTGATGTCCAGATCAGAGATGCTCATCGGGCCATTGTCAGAGAACAGGGTAAAGTTCGCCTGCACCACTTCGCCAGTTGTCGCGCTTGGGTCTGTGCCAAACTGGATACCTACGTCATATGCGTCAGATGTTTGCGCACCGTTTGCCAGCGTATCAACGCTGTTTACAGCCGCCTGAACGCCAGTCACTGGTGAATAGATCGAACCGGTGTTTGCATCAGGGAAGAAATTCAAGCTGTCCAACGTGCTGTCGTCGGAGAGGTTGAAAAACACACCATCCAGATCAACCGGCATGGTTGGATCAGCAGATGCAACAACGATAAATAGCGTCCCTGTGTCCGTTTCAGAGATCGTAACAACGGCTTGTGGATCACACCCAAGGGTTACGGAAATAGAATTATTGGAGCTCATGGCAGTGTTCTTCCCAATCATTAATTACAGTTCGGCTACTGTCATAATCATACTCGCCACGAGCTGCCGAGGGGAAATCACGAAGTTGCCACTCACAGGACACAATCGCCTTATTTTGGCCTGATTGATCGCATTAACGGGTCGTTAATGTTTCCCCCCGCGCAACAAAACAAAAAATTCGCCACCTTTGTTCAATTCATTTTTTTCGGCTGCCGCATTTTCCGAATCACTAATCAAATCAAATGCTTCGAAAAGTTCCCGCCTCGATATACATATTCCCGTTAAGGTATGCGTATCTCGTTGCTCGCAAATGTTGCGATGTCTTGGGTCAAATCATCATAGACGATTTGAACGGTCACGCGCTCTACACTGCCCTGCGGGTAGGTAAGGTAGGGCAAGCCATCTTCTTCAAGGATCACATTCGCCGAGCGGTACTCGGTATGGCATTTGGGCAGGGGTAAATTTTCCATCGCTCCGTCGTTAATCGAGATCGCCATTGCGCTCAGCCCGCAGCGCCACGCCCAAAGGTGGCTGACATAAACCAGATCATTCCCGCCATAGTCTCGCAACGCGACCCAATTCGCTTTGGTGGCCTCCAAAATGGGTTTGACCTCTACTGCAGTTGTGAATTTTCCAGTCGGCGTTTGCGCCTCGGCGGCCAAACCTTTGGGTATGACGCTTTGGTCAATCTCAAGGCCACCCGCTGTTGCGGCGGGGCTTCCCTCAATTAAAGTCGCAGAGCCAATGGAAACGCCCTCTCCTATCACCACACTACCTGACGCCGCGCTTTGCGGCGGGTCGTTTGGCGCGGTTACGGTTTCTGGTGGGTTGGCCGCAGCAGCCATTGCAACCACAGCAAAAATAAAGTCGAGCATGAAAAATCCCTCGTTCTAATTGGTTAAAATGTCTTCTTTCAAAAATGTCCCTGCGCCGTATACTGATGCGAAAAAGCGCATCCCGTGACACGCAGGAGCAATTGAGGACAGAGTATGGCACGCCCCAAAGCTGCAAAACAATCTTTCAACGTGGCTATTGTGGGCCAAAACGGGCGTTTATCCTATGAAGCGCTCATTTTCGTCGCCTCTCTTCGTGCAAACAGCCCCGATTTCAAAGGGCGCATCCTAGTTGCCGAACCTCAGCCAGGGCCGCGTTGGGTCAAAGACCCTAGCATGCGTTCGCAGCCCATTCGCGAGGCGTTGGCGGATATGGGCGCCGAAATTGTCCCGTTCGAAAACAAACACTTTGGCGAAAGCTATCCCTTTGGCAACAAGATCGAGATGCTCTCGGCCCTCCCCAAGGGAGAGCCCTTTGTCTTTTTCGACACGGATACGTTGATCACGGGCGACCTCACATCGGTGGCTTTCGATTTTGACAAACCCAGCGCGTCTTTGCGGCGTGAAGGCACTTGGCCAAATCCGCAACTATACGGCCCCGACTATAGCGGCCTGTGGAAATCGCTTTACGATAAATTCGGGTTAGATTTCGACAGCTCGCTCGACCTCAGCCAGCCCGATGAATACTGGCGCCGCTACCTCTACTTTAATGCTGGCTTCTTTTTCTACAAATGCCCGCACGCCTTTGGCGCAAAGTTCTTGGACTACGCTTTGGCCATTCGTGACACCCCACCGGTTGAGCTGTGCGCCCAAAGCTTTGATCCTTGGCTGGATCAAATCGCCCTGCCCTTGGTCATCCATGCGCTTGGCGGTGGTCGCGATACATTGCCAGACGGGTTGCTGGACGGAAGCGTCAGCTGCCACTACCGCCTTCTCCCCCTATTGTATGCCCGCGAAAGCGATCATGTTGTTTCGGTTCTGGAAAGCGTGACAGCGCCAAACAAGCTGAAGAAGGTTCTCAAAACATACGACCCTATTAAGCGGATGATCTACCAAGGGCGCGGCGCCAAAGCCCGCGCGCTATTTGATCGAGAGAACCTTCCCCGCAAAGAGCAAGCCATCCGAAATCAGCTAAAGTCCAACGGCTACTGGATGCGCTAACCCTGCGCGCCTTCAATACTCTGACGCAAGTCGTATACGGGCTCGCCCCCTTTTCCGCCCTGTAAATGGCCCGCCCTTACATGCTGCATCGTGATGCGCCGCGGATTCGGGTGGGAATAATTCCCAACCGCCCCTAGCTGGGAAAATCACCTCTCTTTTTATCCCTACAAATCAAAGACCTCCCTCATCTTCCGCCGCGTCACTTGTTTGTGACCAGCCTGTCCCGTAACCATTACCCAACAATAATGAGGAGGAATGCGATGTCACACGGTTTTGACACACTACAGATTCACGCGGGCGCACGCCCTGATCCAGCAACAGGCGCGCGCCAAACGCCTATTCACCAGACGACAGCATATGTGTTTCGCGATGCAGATCATGCAGCCGCCCTTTTCAACCTCCAAGAGGTCGGGTTTATCTATTCCCGTCTAACCAACCCGACGGTCGCCGTTTTGCAAGAACGCATCGCGACGCTGGAAGGTGGCGTTGGCGCTGTTTGCTGCTCATCCGGTCACGCGGCCCAGATCATGGCCCTGTTCCCGCTGATGATGCCCGGCAAGAATATCGTAGCCTCCACCCGCCTATATGGTGGTACCGTCACGCAATTCAGCCACACAATCAAACGGTTCGGCTGGGAAGTTAAGTTTGTAGACTTTGACGATCTCGATGCTGTGAAAGCCGCCATTGATGGTGACACCCGCGCCGTCTTTGGCGAAGCCATCGCCAACCCCGGTGGTTACATTATGGATGTGCGCGCCATCGCTGACATCGCTGATGCGGCTCAGATTCCTCTGATTATCGACAACACAACAGCCACGCCTTATCTCTGCCGCCCAATCGACCTTGGCGCGACGCTGGTTGTGCATTCGACCACAAAATACCTGACAGGCAACGGCACGGTGACTGGCGGCTGTGTTGTAGACAGCGGCAATTTTGACTGGTCCGCGACGGATAAGTTCCCCTCCCTCAGCGCGCCAGAACCCGCCTATCACGGCCTCAAATTCCACGAAACCTTTGGTAACCTTGCCTTTACCTTCCACGGGATCGCTATTGGTCTGCGGGATTTGGGCATGACAATGAACCCACAGGCCGCTCACTATACGCTAATGGGCACTGAAACCCTCAGCCTGCGCATGGATCGCCACGTCGAGAACGCATTGAAAATCGCCAAATGGCTCGAGGCGGATGATCGTATTGATTACGTCACCTACGCGGGCCTCGAATCATCGCCCTACTTTAGCCGCGTTAAAGATGTCTGCCCAAAGGGCGCTGGTGGCCTGTTCACCTTTGCTGTCAAAGGCGGCTATGACGCCTGCGTTAAACTGGTGAACTCACTCGAGATTTTCAGCCATGTTGCCAACCTTGGTGACACGCGTTCCCTGATCATCCACTCGGCTTCGACCACGCACCGCCAGCTAACACCTGAGCAACAAGAGGCAGCAGGCGCAGGGCCAAACCTTGTCCGTGTCTCGATCGGGACGGAAAACGCGGATGATCTGATCGCCGATCTGGATCAGGCATTAAGCCAAGCCGCCTCGTAACCGGCGAACGCTACGCGAGCCCCTCTCGCGTAGCGTTTTCAAGGCTGCTGTGCCAAAATCCGCTTGCAGACCTTTCCATAAACGTCTGTTTGCGATAGCCTATTGGGATACAAAGTTGTTGGTTAATCAGACCCGTGATAGAGGCAACGCATGAAGCCTAATTTTGCCCTTTCCCTGTCTTTCGAAGGCATAAAACTATTGCACCGCGCTGCCGGTGGCTGGCGTGAAGTCGGCGAAGTTGCTGTAACCGCTGATGATTTAGCTGGTGAACTGGCGATGCTGCGCAAAACCGCCAGCAGCCTAGAACCTGGTGGCGTGCGCTCGAAACTGCTGATTCCCGAAAGCCAGATCAAATATCTGACAATCGACACCCCAGGTCTGTCGGACAGCGCGCGGCGCAAAGCAGCCGAGACCGCTTTGCATGACGCAACCCCCTACGAGCTATCCGAACTGGCCTATGACATCAGCGTTGATGGCCCCAAAACCCATATTGCCGCTGTCGCCCGTGAGACCCTGACCGAGGCAGAAACCTTTGCGACCGAGCATCGTTTCCACCCCGTCAGCTTTGTCGCTGTTCCGGGTGACGCGCCCTATCTTGGTGAACCCTTCTTTGGTCCAACCAAAGGAGCCACCGATTTACTAGAGCCGGGAGAGGGTGTTGAAGCGGATGGCATTGCAGTTGTCATCGTCGGCGCGGTTTCCCCTGAAACAGTGTCGCCGACACCCCCTGTCGCCCCCCCCAAGCCAGAGCCTGACCCACAGCCCGAGCTGCCTCTTGCGGCAGAACCAACTGTGCCCCCCACAGCTCAGCCCGAGCAGCCTGTGCCAACAGAGCCAACACCTGAGCCTGCATCCAAGCCAGCGCCAAATGCTGAAGTGCCACAAGCCGCGCCCAAACAATCAGAACCAACACCCAAAGCACCAAGCGCTGAAACCGCGCCTACGGTAGAACCCGTCGCAAAAGAGGCCAACGCCGAAGCCCCAAAAGCTGCGGCTGAACCCTCCGTGCCCCCCTCGCAAGCCCCCCAAGAAACAGCAGACACCGCCAAGGCTGATGAGCCTATGGGAGATGAAAGCGATAGCGGGGTTGCCGCACCTGTTGCAGCCCCCCTTGCTGCTGCAGCGGCTCTGACTGCACAAACATCTCCGCCTAGCGCCGAGCAACCACTGGCAGAACCAACCGCTAGCGGGTTCAGCAGCCGTCGCGGCGCGCCTCCCGTGGCGGGCAAGCCGCTTGGCGGGGCCCAGCGCGCGACAGCAGCCAGCGTAGCCATACCTGCGGTGGAAACACCTGCGCCTGACAGCAGCTCGTTGACACAGCAGCAGGTCGTTCCCCCAGCGGCAGAACCTGCGGTTGCGAAAACGGGGTTCTTTAGCCGCCGCAAACCACGCGGAGGGGCAGCAGCCCCCGTGCCTGCCCCAACAACACGCGTTGCCGCAGCGGGCAGCGAAGCAGAACGCATGACCGTCTTTGGCGCGCGATCTGATCAGATTGGCGGCAAACCTCGCTTCCTTGGCCTGATCATGACCGCAATATTGCTGGTCTTTCTTGCAGGTGTTGCGGCTTGGGCCGCTGTCTTTTTGGACGAAGGACTGGCAGGTTTGATCAGCCGCGATGATGATCGCACAACCGCCTCCGCGCTGGAAAACCAGATCGACCCAGAGATCATTCGCACAACTGAGGGCGCCGAAGATCCTGATCCGGCCACAGGCGAAACGGTTCAGATTGCGGCCCTAGATCCTGTATTATCCGCCGAAGACACTGCCGTACTGGATGCCCTACAAGATGCGCGACCAGAGCCTCAAACACCTGTCATTACGGAACAAGAAGCCGCCGCACGTTACGCGGTAACAGGCATCTGGCCGCTGGCCCCTACCACGCCGCTGGCCGCGCCGGATACAATTCCCGAACCCGTCTATCGCAGTGGCATTGATGGGGCGAGCCCTGCCAATGATGCCATTGCCCTGCCTGAGGTTCAGGAGCTGGAGGCGAATGTACAACTTGCTGCGGCGCTTTCTCCACCGCCCTATGGGCAATCCACCGCCCTTGATGCCAACGGGCTGGTTATTCCCACGGCTGCGGGTGTTGTCACGCCAGGTGGCTTTACCCTGATTGCTGCCAGCCCTCCGGTTAAGCCGCCAGCCACAATCGCGCGTTTTTCAACCCAGCCCAGTGTAACACCTGCTGTTGTTGCGCCTGAAACATCGCCACTGTTCCAATTCCGCCCCCAAAACCGCCCTCGTGGCTTGTCCGAACGGGCAGAGCGCGCCCAATTAGGGGGTGTTTCTAGGGTTGAGCTGGCAGCCTTCCGCCCGTCCCTGCGCCCCCGTTCATTGCAGGACCGCGCCAGACAGGCCGAAGAAGAGGCAAAAGCGAAGGAAGAGGCCGCAAAAGCCGCTGAAGAAGCCCGCACAGCAGCGGCTGCCGAAGCAGCTACCGCCGCAGCGGCCGCAGCCCTGACCCTACCCACACCAGAAACCGAAGCCGCAACTGCGGCGGCTGCCGCAGCCGCGGCCGCAGCGGCAGCCGTCCAAAGTGGCACCAAATTTGCAATTGCCAAATCCACGCGTCCCGATCCGCGGCCCCGCAATTTTGCCCGCATCGTCAAACGCGCCGAAAGCAAAGCCCCCAAAGAAACCCGCGTTGCGGCCGCCGCCCAAGTTGCACCTCGCACTGTCGCGCCCAAAGTGCCCTCTAAAGCATCGGTTGCCCGCAGCGCCACAGTGAAAAACGCGATCAACCTGCGCAAGGTTAACCTGATCGGCGTCTACGGCAAACCGTCCAGCCGTCGCGCCTTGGTTCGTTTGTCAAATGGCCGCTACAAGAAAGTTCGTGTTGGTGATCGTATTGATGGGGGTCGGATTTCGGCAATCAGCAATTCGGAATTACGCTATTCCAAAGGCGGGCGGAATGTTGTGCTGAAGATGCCTTAAGGCGTCTCTTCCTTGCCCCACTGCCCCAACCGTTTCAGTCAAAACTGCGCTTATCCAGCGCGCCGTCATCAAGGTGACACAAAACAGCGCCATCACAGCAACCTGTGCATCGTATTCACATCAGCCCTAGCCCCCATACGGAATTTGCGCAAAATATCAGACGTAACTTCAAAAGGTTCGCACCATGCTCGATGATATCGACAACCGCCTGTTGGCCGCATTGCAAAAAGACGCACAGCTCACGGCCCAACAACTTGGCGAGGCGCTCAACCTCTCTCCTTCTCAGGCCGGACGGCGGCGGCAAAAGCTGGAAGCTGACGGTGTAATCCAAAACTACACAGCACAGGTAGATCCGCGAAAGCTGGGCTTGGCCGTGCAGGGGTTTGTTCAGGTTTACCTAAGCACCCATGGGCCGGAAAACTCCACCAGCTTTGCGCGGTTGATCGCCAATCGCGGTGAAATTGTTAGTGCTTGGGCGATGACGGGTGATGCGGATTACCTGTTGCGCGTGTATTGTGAAGACCTACCCGCCCTAAACCGGCTGATTCACGATATTCTGCTGCCCCATCAGGCCGTTGCCCGCGTGCATAGCCAGATCGTTATGGACCAGCTCAAAAGGGATGGCCCTCTCCCTACAGATTAACGCCCTCTCAGGCCAAATACGAAAGACATTTAATGGAAGGTTTCCTGTTTCAGGCCTCGATCTATCTAGCAGCTGCGGTGATCGCTGTACCGATTGCAGCCCGTTTAGGGCTAGGCTCGGTCTTGGGTTATCTGGCAGCGGGGATCTTAATCGGGCCGGTTTTGGGGCTTGTCGGGGCCGAGACCAAAGATCTGCAACATTTTGCCGAATTTGGCGTTGTGATGATGTTGTTTCTCATCGGGCTAGAGCTAGAGCCGCGCGCCCTATGGGATATGCGCCACAAGCTGTTTGGCCTTGGCGGGCTACAGATTGGCCTTAGCACATTGGCCCTTATGGGAATTGCGATGGCCTATGACCAACCTTGGGGAGTCTCTTTGGCCATCGGGCTGACGCTTTCGCTCAGCTCAACAGCCATTGTGTTGCAAACCCTTTCTGAAAAAGGATTGATGCGCACCGCCGGTGGGCGGTCCGTCTTTTCTGTTCTGCTGTCCCAAGACATCGCCGTTATTCCCATGTTGGCATTTCTGCCGCTTATCGCCGTGACAATGCCTAGCGCGGTTGTCTCTCCGGATGGGTCAATCACGCTAGAGGGGGCCCAGAACGGCGGGCATGGGGATGACCATGGCGGCCATGGTGCCGATGCAGCCTTTACCTTTATTGATATGCTTCCTGCTTGGGGTGTGCCTCTTGTTACGATCGGGGCAATTGCAGCGATCATCATCATGGGCGTTTTCTTTACCCGCCCTGTCTTTCGTTTCATCCATTCGGCCAAGCTGCGCGAGATGTATACCGCCCTTGCTTTGCTGATCGTTGTTGGCATCTCTTTCATCATGATGCTGGTCGGGCTTTCCCCCGCCCTTGGCGCGTTTCTGGCGGGTGTTGTTCTGGCAAGTTCCGAGTTCCGGCATGAGCTGGAAACCGATCTTGAGCCGTTCAAAGGTCTCCTCTTGGGGCTCTTCTTTATTACCGTTGGGGCTGGCATTAACTTTGAGCTGCTGGCCTCTGACTTTGTCATTATCTTTGGAATGGCGATTTTGGTAATTCTGGTAAAGGGTCTCATCCTTTTCTGGCTGGGGCGGTTGTTCAAACTACATGGGCGCGATCAGTGGTTGTTCGCCTTGGGGTTGGCCCAAGCAGGTGAGTTTGGATTTGTATTGGTCAGCTTTTCCGTCACAACCGGCGTTATTCCGGATGCGGTGGCGGAAACCTTGCTGCTGGTCGTTGCGCTGACCATGCTGATTACGCCGCTCCTCTTTATCCTCTTTGATATGATTTCCAAACGCAGTGCTGATGCCTCGGTGCGCCCGCCAGATGACGAGATTGATCAGGAAGGCCCTGTTATCATCGCAGGCATTGGGCGTTTTGGTCAGATTGTGAACCGGTTGGTTCAGGCATCTGGTTTCGAAACCGTGGTTCTGGACCATAACCCTGATGCCATCGCAGTGATGCGGCGGTTTGGCTTTAAGGCTTTTTTGGGTGATCCCACGCGGCCTGACATTCTCCGCAAGGCGGGCCTTGGTGATGCGCGGGTGCTGGTTGTGGCCCTTGATGATCCTAAAGCCGCCCGTAAGCTGGTGAAATACGCCCGCAAAATGTGCCCCGAATTGCATATCATTGCCCGCGCCAACGACCGAATTGATTCATTTCATCTCTATCAATCGGGCGCAAATGACATCGTGCGCGAACTGTTTGACAGCTCTCTTCGCGCTGGTCGCTATGTTTTGGAAAACTTGGGCCTGTCCGAATATGAAGCCGCCGAAGCGGAAAAGATGTTCTACCATCATGACCGAACATCCGTCCGCGAATTGGCCCAACTATGGGACCCCGATGTCCTGCCCGAAAACAACAAAGCCTATGTCGCGCGTGCGAAGGAATTGCAAAAGGATCTCGAGACGGCCTTCCTCGACCTTTCGGCCGAGAAAGAGAACAAGCAGGGCTAACCCGCGCTCAGGCTTAGGCTCAGGCGTCTGTGACGCCTGCCTCGGCAAAGGTGGCCATACCGCTGTGGCATTCCAGCGCTGCTTTGACGATATGGATAGCAAGGGCGGCGCCTGATGCTTCGCCTAGCCGCAGGCCAAGCGATAGCAATGGCTCTTTGCCTAGCGCCCCTAACAGCCGCGCATGGGCACCCTCAGCGCTTTGGTGGCCTGCAACGCAATGGTCCAACGCCCCCTGTGAGCTATCCGCAAGGCAAGCAGCCGCAGCCGAGCAAATAAACCCGTCAAGGATAACAGGGATGCGCAAGCTGCGCGCGCGCGCGATCGCCCCAGCCATGGCGGCCAGTTCACGCCCGCCTAGACGGCGCAGCATCTCTACCCCGTCGCCTTGCCCTTTGTGAAGCGCAAGACCTTCGTTCACAACGCGGGTTTTGTTAACCAGACCTGCGTCATCTACGCCTGTCCCACGCCCTGTCCACTCAGCCGCCTCGCCCCCTAACAAAGCGGCAGCCAAAGCCGCGGCAGGTGTGGTGTTGCCGATCCCCATTTCGCCAACGACAAGCAGATCACTCTCCGCTCGCACCGCATCCCAACCAACAGCCAGCGCCGAAACAACATCTGTTTCGCTCATCGCAGGGCCTTGGGTGAAATCATTTGTCGGGCGATCCAGCTCTAACGCATGCACATCCAGTTGCGCCCCCGCCGCGCGCGCCAATTGGTTGATCGCGGCGCCGCCGTGTTGAAAGTTCATCACCATCTGCTCGGTCACTTCTGGTGGGAAGGCGGAAACCCCTTGGGCTGCAACACCGTGGTTGCCCGCAAAAACGATCACTTGAGCCGCTTCAACGCGCGGTTGAGGGTTGCCGCGCCAGCCAGCATACCATTGCGCCAGCTCTTCCAGACGCCCCAAAGCCCCCGGAGGCTTGGTCAGTTGCCCGTTGCGTTCCGCCGCACCGTCCCGCGCTGTTGAATCAATTTGTGGCAATGCAGCAAGTACCGCGCGAAAACCATCAAGATCAGAAAACTCAGCCATCCCAGAAACCCCTTATTGCCAGATCGTTCCAGCCTGTTTACCCAATAAAGCGCTGCTCACAAGCATTGAAAGGGGCAACGTCATGGATAAAAACGACCCGCTACGTCAGGTTTTGTTGGCTGCGGCCCTTTTGACGCGTCTTCCCCTGCCTCAACTCCCACAGGGTGCCTTTGACAAAAGCGCAAAAGCTGTCTGGGCCTACCCCGTGATCGGGGTGATCGTTGGGGCGGTCGGAGTGGTTGTTGGAAAATCGGCTCTGGGGGTCGGAATCCCCCTTTTTGCGGCTGCGACACTGGTGATCATCACCACGATGGCCCTTACAGGCGCCATGCACGAAGACGGGTTGGCGGATGTTTTTGACGGCTGGTGGGGCGGCTATACGCCAGAGCGCCGGTTAGAGATCATGCGCGATAGTCAGGTCGGAACATTTGGCCTTTTAGCTCTCACGACGGTGTCCCTTTTACGGATCAGCGCGATTGCTGCCTTGCTGGCAGTCTGGTGGCCAGCAATCATCGTTTCAACTGTTCTATCCCGCGCGGCCATGCCCGTACTGATGTTTGGCCTGCCCTATGCGCGCAAAGACGGCCTATCACACAGCGTTGGAAAACCGCGTTCGGCTTTTGCCATCACGTCGCTGGCCCTTGGGCTGGTGATCTCAATTTTCCTGATCGGGTTTTCCGCATTATTGGCTTTCGCCCTGACAATTGCCGTAACGCTGGCGGTTGCGGTTTTGGCCAAACGCAAGATCGGCGGACAAACCGGAGACGTTCTAGGGGCGTTACAACAACTCAGCGAAGTGGCGATCCTGCTGGGCTGCACAGCGCTTTTGTAACGAAAAACGGCGCCTGAATTTCAGACGCCGTTTCAATCATTTTCGATCCAGACTTAGGCAGCTGGGGCGATACGGCTTTCGAGCACATCGCTGATCTGCTTAGCAGCCGCCAATTCGTCACCCCCAGCAACAGCAGCAACTTCTCGCGTCAGACGCTCCAAAGCTGCTTCATACAGCTGACGTTCGGAATAGGACTGCTCACGCTGGTCATCGGTACGGTGCAAGTCACGCACAACCTCGGCAATTGCGATCAGATCGCCCGAGTTGATTTTCTGTTCGTATTCTTGCGCGCGGCGCGACCACATTGCGCGCTTCACTTTGGCCTTACCCTTTAGCGTTTTCATCGCGTGCGCGATAACGTCAGGAGAGCTAAGCGCGCGCATGCCGATTTCAATCGCCTTTTGCGTCGGAACCCGCAGGGTCATCTTGTCTTTTTCAAAGGTAATCACATACAGCTCTAGGGATGTACCCGCGATTTCCTGCTCTTCGACGTCTGTGATCTGGCCCACACCATGCGCGGGATAAACAACAAACTCGTTCGTGCGGAAATCTAGTTTCTTGGACTTACTCATACTCTTCAGGCTCCTACTGTGGCGCGGCCAATGGGGGCAACGCACAACAAACGCACCCAGCAACAGGCGATTGCCTGCGCGTCATGCGTTAAAATTTGAATGGTTAGCTGCGCCGTGATTGGGCGGCGTCTAGGGGTGTGTAAAAACGTATCATCCCCAACAGTATATCACAAAATCGCCCCCCCTAAAAGAGGCGCAAAATGCCAATGCAGCAACGCTAAAACGCTGCTGCACCCAAAACAACACGAATCACCGATAACGGGTTAACCGCCCTCTCCAGGCGCCTCGGAAAACAGCTCCATCTTACCCTCTTTACCATCCATCTCTTCGGCGGAAGGCAGCTGGTCTTTCTTGGTGATGATCACAGGCCAGAGTTCGGAGTACTTGCGGTTGAACTCAACCCATTTTTCCATCTCTGGATCTGTATCAGGCCGGATCGCATCTGCTGGGCATTCAGGCTCACACACGCCGCAGTCGATACACTCGTCAGGGTGGATCACCAGCATGTTCTCACCTTCATAGAAACAATCAACCGGGCAAACCTCGACACAGTCGGTGTATTTGCAGGCGATGCAGGCGTCGTTCACGATATAAGTCATGGGAGGATGTCTCTGTCAGGATTGCTCAGCCTGTAGCTAGTCCAGCAGCGAGGATCATTCAAGATGGCGCGCCTTAGAAAGATCAAGCTGACGGCGGTCGCGTTTCGTCGGACGCCCTTTTCCCTCAAATGCGGGGTTGTGAGGAACTTTTTCCCGAACGGCACGCTCAGGCGGGGCCATATCGGTGTAAAGTTCTTGTGCTTCGGGCGCTGGCCCCCTGCGGGTGCCACATGCCTCGACACGAATAACGCGGATATGATCGTCTTTGGGAAAGGTCAAAACATCGCCCGCAGAAATGGTCGTGCTGCGTTTTGATGTGGGTGTTCCGTTGATCCGGACGTTGCCTCCGGCGACAATTGTTGCCGCCAGAGATCGTGTTTTAAAGAACCGCGCATACCACAGCCATTTATCCAGCCGTAGTTTTTGCGGTGCAGCCTCGCTCACGAGTCGTTTTTGAGGCCCATAAGAGCCGCAGCAAACGGGTTGTCGGGATCGATCTGCTTTTCCTTCTTGGGCGGGCGCGCCGAGAAGTTCTGGCTTTTGCCGCCTTTACCACCATCACGTTGGCCTTTTTTGCCACGCGGGTTCGGTTTGCCCTTACCTTTAGGACGATCGCCACCCGCGTTTTGGCGGCGCGGTGCGCGGGCCCATGTGAAGGTGTAGAAAGTTTCCATTTCTGGTTCTGCGGCTTCAGTAGGCGCGGCCTCTGCTGGCGCTGCCTCTTCACTTGGTGCAGCTTCCGCTTCAGCGGCAGGCGCCTCAACAGCGCCTTCAGGCGCGGCTTTCACTTTGGCGCGCTCGCCCGCTTCGGCTTTATAGCCCAAGCCCTGCATCAGATCAGCGAACTGTTCCAATGTGGTGCCTGAAATCGACAGCATGTCGGCCTTGGCTTCAAAGCCGCCACGCGAATCTTCATTGCGCAGCATGTCGGCCAAACGCTCCAACATATCGATGCGGATCGCGCGGGTACCGGCATTGCGATAGCCCGACATTGTGTCGGCACCGGCTGGCGCGCCAGATTCCACAGGGATCGTCACCAAACCAGGGGGGGGCGATTCGGGGAATTCGGACAGACCATTCACCAAAGACCACAGAACCAGTCGCAGACGCGTTGGCGCAGGTTTCAGCAACAGCGGCATAAAGATGGTGAACTGACCAAAGCGGATGCCGTGCTTGCGCAGCGCGCCGCGGGCATCTTGATCCAGCGATTTCACTTCTTCGGCGATGTCAGCGCGTGGCAGAACACCAAACCCTTCAACCATCCGGAACGCAAACCCACGGGCAAGACCCGTCAGCGCCTCATCCTTTTGCAGGGCGATCAGCGGCTCAAACAGCGCGGCGACCTTGCGATCAATAAAGTGCTGGAGGCGGCGCTGCACCTTTTGCAAAACATCAGGACCAGCCACATCATCCACAAATACTTCGACTTGCGGCTTTAGACCGTCTGCGCCAGCCACCAATTTACCAACAGCCGAGTTGCCCCACATAAGGCCCCCCTGCTCGGTGAAATCAATTTCGGTATCAGGCGCGTTATAAAAACGATCCGCCCGCAAATGGAATTGCGGCGCAAGCGCTTGCAATGCTGCCGTCTTGATCGTTTTGCTTTCTGCCGTACCAGCACCTTTGTCTGCGCGGAAACGGAACCCGTCCAGCTTGCCTACAAATTCGCCTTCTACGGTTACTTCACCGGTCTCGTTTACTTCGGCCACCATGGCTTCCTTCTGTCCTAGCCGGCGCAACAATACAGATGTACGCCGATCTACAAATTTTTCGGTCAAACGCGCATGTAACGCATCCGACAGTCTGTCTTCTACGACACGCGCCTCGCCGCGCCAATGACTTTCGTCATTTGTCCAACCTTTGCGCTGGGTGACGTAGGTCCATGTGCGGATAAACGCCAATCGTTTCGAGAGTGCGTCAATATCCCCATCTTTGCGGTCAATGCGTTTGATCTGGCGTGCAAGCCAGTCATCAGGCAACGACCCGTATTGATGCAGGTAGTTATAGATTATTTCCAACAGGTTTGCATGTTCTGCGTGACTGATCCCGCGAAAATCGGGAATGCGGCACACATCCCACAACAGGCGCACCGATGGGCCGTTTGTGCAACGCGCCGCTATTTCCGCGTCTTCGCCCAATGTTTTAAGGACGCGCAGGTCATCTGCTTCGCGCGCTTTCACCAATCGCTCGTCGGTTGGCGCCTCTTCCAGAGATTTCACCAAATTCGGGATGCTGCCAAATTGCAAACGTGGATTGCGCCAGTTGATTTTGTTTTGTGGGCTGAACTGGTGATCCATAATGGCACGGGCGACCCCATCGTCCAGCGGCCTCGCATCGCCTGTCACGCCAAAAGTCCCATCCTTCATGCCGCGACCAGCACGCCCCGCGATCTGGGCCAGCTCATTTGGGGCCAATGGTCGCATCCTGCGCCCGTCGAATTTCGACAGGCTGGAAAACGCCACGTGATCCACATCCAGATTGAGCCCCATCCCGATGGCATCCGTCGCCACCAGATAGTCAACCTCGCCGTTTTGATACATCTCGACCTGCGCATTGCGCGTGCGCGGCGATAACGCCCCCATCACAACCGCTGCACCGCCCTTTTGGCGGCGGATCAGCTCGGCAATGGCATATACATTTTCAACCGAAAACCCCACAATTGCGCTGCGAGGGCGCATCCTACTTATCTTTTTCTGACCTGCGTAGGTTAATTCGGACATTCTTTCGCGTTTGATGAATTGCGCCTCTGGCACCAGCGACGCGATGGTGCCGCGCATGGTGTCAGCCCCCATAAACAGGGTCTCGTGCAGCCCACGCGCCCGCAACAATCGGTCGGTAAAGACATGCCCCCGTTCTGGATCAGCGCATAGCTGGATTTCATCCACGGCGACAAAATCGGCGCCCATCCCCTCGGGCATCGCCTCCACCGTACAGATCCAATATTGCGCGCGCGGCGGCACGATACGCTCTTCGCCCGTCACCAACGCCACAACCGAAGGGCCCCGCGCCGCAACAACGCGGTCATAGACCTCGCGCGCGAGCAGCCGTAGCGGCAAACCGATAATACCCGAGCGATGCCCCAACATACGCTCGATCGCGTAAGTGGTCTTACCCGTGTTGGTGGGGCCTAAAACGGCCACAACCCTGCCTTGCGTGTTCACCGCAATATCCTAACCTGTTCAGAGAGTACGCCCGATGCCTTTGGTCTTGAGCTGTTCAAGGGCCGATTTGGCGTTTTCGTGGTTCGGGTTCAACGCCAACACACGGCGATACAGCTGCGCAGCAGATCGGGAATTCCCGACCTCTTCCAACAAAACAGCAAGGCCAAAAATAGCATTAAAATTATCAGGATTTAGCGCAAGAGCGGTCTCCAGATCATCCGCAGCTGGCCCATATAGATTCGCCCGATAATAGGCCGTGGCGCGGGCATGGAACCCTTCGGCAAACTCCGGCGCGTGATCCGTCAAAGCCGTAAGGTGATCAATCGCAACCGAAAATTCCCCCACAGCCATGGCATCCCGCCCGCGTTTCAGCAACAAATCCATCGCAGCCGATCCTGATCGAGACCATTCTCGCTCGATATCTCGTTCAACCGCCCGAGCTTCCTCAGGGGTTGCCTTGCGCAACGCCTCTAGCAACGTGTCGATCTTGGCCAAATCTTGCGAAAAGACGGGGCCACAAAGCAACACAAACGCTCCAAGTGCCGCAACGGTATGTTTGAGGTTGACGATCTTCATACGCATAACAACACTGAATGTAACAGGTGGCCGCCCGATTTCCAGAGACGACAGCCACCATTTGCCAAAAAAGGGCTGAAAAATGAGTGATGTGATCAATGAAGCGGTAAAACTGCTAACCGAAAAAATGACCGGTCTTGAAATTGGCGGCACCGTCAAATTCGACATCGAAGGCGAAGGCACTGTAATGGTTGACGATAACGGCGTTCGCGCAGGCGACGACGACGCAGATGTAACGCTCAGCGCGGACCCAGACACGTTCCAAGGCATGATGGACGGCGAAACCAACCCCACATCCGCCTTTATGACCGGTAAATTGAAGGTAGACGGTGACATGGGCATGGCGATGAAACTCGCTTCTGCGCTGGCCTAAACGGACCGGAAATGTCATCCCTTTCGCCTGCCCCTTTATTCACTGACCTGCATGCCGGCCCTGAACCGGCAGCAGCGCATTGGACAACCACCTCTGACGGGAAAAAGATCCGTCTCGGCGTTTGGACACCTGAAGGCGCACGTGGAACGGTTTTGATTTTCCCCGGACGCACTGAATACGTTGAAAAATACGGGCCTGCGGCAGCTGAATTTGCCAGCCGCGGGCTTGCCTCTCTCGCCATAGACTGGCGCGGCCAAGGTCTGGCCGACAGGCTGATAGACGACCCTCTTGTCGGGTATGTCGAACATTTTACCGATTACCAAAAAGACGTGGCCGCAGCGATGCGCGCAGCAAGAGAGCTGAACCTACCCCGCCCCTATTACCTAGTTGCCCACTCTATGGGGGGCTGCATTGGCCTGAGGGCCGTTATGGAAGGGCTACCCGTACAAGCGGCGGCGTTTACCGGCCCTATGTGGGGCATAAACATCGCGCCACATCTGCGCATCCCTTCGCGCCTGCTCAGCACTTTCATGCCAAAGTTCAACCAAGGGCATCGTCTGGTAACGGGCACCCTGTCAGAGCCTTATGTTCTTTCATCCCCGTTCGACGACAACATGCTGACGACCGATCAAGAGATGTTTGACATGATGCGGGATCAGGTTACAGCGCACCCTGACCTGCAACTTGGCGGCCCCAGCTATACGTGGCTAAGAGAAGCCCTGACTGAGACAGACCATTTAGCCGAGAGAGCTGCGCCCAACCTTCCCTGCATCACCTTTGTTGGCACCAATGAACGCATTGTTGATATTCCCCGCATACACCAGCGGATGGAAAGCTGGAAAGGCGGACAGCTGCGTGTTGTCGAGGGCGGCGAGCACGAAGTGCTTTTGGAAACACCCGATATTCGGACTCCGGTTTTCCAAGAGATTTCCGGCCTCTTCCTAAACACGGCAGCGGGCTGAATCCACGATTACCCACTTAAAACAAAGGATTGCAGGTCATACCTAATGCAAAGAATTAAGTTTGTCGCCTTGCAAATAGCGCATGCTAGGCCGCTCTGAAACCTTTATCAGGTCATGAAAACCCCGCGCCCCAAGCTGCCTTGTTCGCCAGCATCGCGTGGGCACGCGCATCACCGCGCCACCCCAATAGAGGTATTAACAACCACCGTGGGTTATCATCTTAGCAAAGATTAAACTTTGAAGGGGTTACAAGCAGGCCCAACATCTTGCCCCTTACTCATTTGGTGCATACCTATTGTCCAAACGACCAAAGGATTATCAATGTTTCACCTCCCTACCCCCGTCCGTGACGCAAATGCTGCTGGCTCTGACACGCCCTTCGGTGACTTGCCGGAATGGAATCTAGACGACCTTTATGCGGGTGAAGACGCCCCCGAACTAAAGCGCGACTTAGATTGGCTAGAACAAGCCTGCGCCAGCTTTGCTGCTGACTATGAGGGCAAGCTGGCAGATCTGGATGCAGCCGGTCTTTTGGAATGCGTTCTGCGCAATGAAAAGATCAACCAGATCGCTGGGCGGATCATGTCCTATGCTGGTCTGCGCTATTACCAGCTGACCACCGATGCCGATCGCGCCAAATTCATGTCGGACGCGCAGGAAAAGATCACCAACTTCACCACGCCGCTGGTCTTCTTCACGCTAGAGCTCAACACTCTTGAGGATAGCCATCTAGAGGGCCTGCTGGCCAAGAACGCCGATCTGGCCCGTTACAAGCCGATCTTTGATCGTATCCGCGCGATGAAGCCCTACCAGCTGACCGATGAGATGGAGAAATTCCTGCATGACATGGGCGTTGTTGGTGATGCGTGGGAACGTCTGTTTGACGAAACCATCGCGGGGCTACAGTTTGATGTAAACGGTGAAACGCTGGGGATTGAGGGCACGTTGAACCTGCTGACTGATCCAGACCGCAACAACCGCGAAGCAGGCGCGCGTGAATTGGCCGATGTGTTCAGCGAGAACATCAAAACCTTTGCCCGCGTGCATAATACCCAAGCCAAGGAAAAAGAGATCCTTGATCGCTGGCGCGGTATGGAAACGGCCCAGACAAGCCGCCACCTAAGCAATCAGGTGGAGCCCGAAGTGGTCGAGGCGCTGCGCAATGCTGTTGTAAACGCCTATCCAAAACTGTCTCACCGCTATTACGCGCTCAAGCAAAAGTGGCTGGGCCTCGACAAGATGCAGGTCTGGGACCGTAACGCCCCGCTGCCAATGGAAGACACCAAAACCGTCGACTGGCCCCAAGCCGAAAAGATGGTGATGGATGCCTACAACGCTTTTGATCCCCGTATGGGCCAACTGGCCGAGCCATTCTTTAACAAAGGTTGGATCGATGCAGGGGTAAAACCCGGCAAAGCCCCTGGCGCCTTTGCCCACCCCACCGTTACCGACGTGCACCCCTATGTCATGCTCAACTATTTGGGCAAACCCCGTGACGTGATGACCCTCGCGCATGAGCTGGGCCACGGCGTTCATCAGGTGCTGGCCGCGGGTCAGGGCGAGATGCTATCTTCTACCCCTCTTACCTTGGCCGAGACGGCCTCGGTTTTCGGTGAGATGCTGACCTTCCGTAAAATGCTGGAGGGCGCCCAATCCAAGGCCGAACGCCGTATTCTGCTGGCAGGCAAGGTCGAGGATATGATCAACACGGTTGTCCGTCAGATCGCCTTTTATGACTTTGAATGCAAACTCCACGCGGCCCGCCGCAACGGCGAACTGACGCCAGAAGACATCAATGCGCTTTGGATGTCGGTTCAAGCCGAAAGCCTAGGACCGCAGTTTGAGTTTATGGAGGGGTATGAGACATTTTGGGCCTATATCCCCCACTTTGTCCACTCGCCCTTCTACGTCTATGCCTACGCCTTTGGCGATGGCCTCGTGAACGCGCTTTATGCGGTCTACGAGGAAGGCCTGCCTGGTTTTGAGGATAAATACTTTGATATGCTCAAGGCGGGCGGCTCTAAACACCACAAAGAGCTTCTGGCGCCCTTTGGCTTGGATGCCTCTGATCCGGCGTTCTGGGACAAAGGTCTGTCGATGATCTCTGGCTTCATCGACGAGCTGGAAGCGATGGAAGACTAAAGACATTGCCGCGCCGCCCCGATGTTTTCGGGCGGCGCGGCAAACCCACGCCTATTTAAAAACCGCTGGCCGCTTTTGCATCTTCGCCGCAACCACTTCGGCAAACTCTGGCGACTTCAGCTGCTCTCCAAACATAACAGACTCGCGCTGCATCTGTTCGCTCATCTGCGCATGACCATGACGGATCAGCGATTTTGTCTTTTTCATTGATGTCGGTGCCGATTGTGCCACGCCTTTTGCAACTTCTTGCGTTTGGACCAGCAAGTCTTCGTCCAAAAACACCCGCGAGGCCAACCCAAAGGCGACGGCCTCTGATGCGTCCAGAACGCGACCTGCCAAAAACATATCATTTGCCATCGCATTCCCGATTGCAGCTGGCAACAACATCGAAGACGCCGCCTCGGGGACCAGCCCCAGCTGGACAAACGGGGTGCTAAAGGTTGCCGAGCGCGCAACAAACACCAAATCACAATGCAGCAGCATCGTGACGCCAATGCCAATCGCAGGCCCATTCACCGCAGCGATCAGCGGCTTTGGACAGGAAGAGACTTGCTCTAGAAAGCGGGCCACCGGAGGTTGCTCATCTTCGTTCGAGCCGGTCCAGAAATCTTTTACATCATTGCCAGAGGTGAAATAGTCCTGCGCGCCTGTGATGACGAATGCGCGGACCTCGTCATTGGCCGCATAATCAGCCAAGGCATCGGCCATGGCCCCATACATTTCTTGTGTAATGGCATTTCGTTTTTCCGCACGCGAAAGGGTCATCGTCGTGACACGATCCACAGTTTCGAGAATGATATTGTCGCTCATTTTATTTTCCGTTTGTTCAATTTCTTATTCCAGTTCTGGGTGAAGCCGTTGGCGATCAAGGCTTTGAAAGCCAATCCCAGAATTCCCCCCATAGTTCTTCGCGCCCTTTTCGAAACGCGCCCTCGTGGCCGATACGGCTTACCCCGATGTCCTTTGCGCTCCGCATGACAATCTGCTGTTTCGCATTGGGATAGCTTTTCAACAGGCTTTCTGCAGCAGGCTGCGTAGCAATTGGATCATCTGGAAAGATCCACGATTTGATCGGCGCATCTACCTGATCATAGTGATGCCCTGCCAGCTTGCCGTCATAGTCCGACCTGAAATACTCGCGCCGATTGCTCCAACGGCGCCATGTTTTGAAAAGCTCAGGCGGGAGCGCTTCGCCCTGCCACCCTCCTAGGGGTTTGATATAGCCATACCTAAGCAAGCAATACGTGCCCAAACCCCACCAGAAATACATCTCAGTAGGTAGGTAGCTTTTGTGGTGATACATCCACGACCCTACCCCAACCGAAGCAAACGCATGGCGGCGGATCTTGTTATGGTTCGGCATGAGGCCAATAAAGTGCCCCCCAACGCTATGCGCCAGATGGGTGATCTGCAAATCGGGACAGGCCTGTTCCAGCGCATCCACCGCCGCAGGCATATCCAGCCGACCCCAATCGGGATAGTCGATCCCTGACGCAGCAAGGTCCTCTGCTCCAGAGCCTCCAATACCGCGGTAGTCATAGGTGAGCACAACAGCCCCTCGCTGGGCGAGGTATTGAGCCACATCTTTGTAAAACCGGCGGGGAAACCCCGTTCCTGCGGAAATCAGGATGGCGGTTGTCGGGTTCTCTCCTCGAAACAGACTTCCTGCCAAGGTCCACCCGTCAGGGGCCGCAAAGGTAATCTCTTCACCCAAAATTTCCTTAGCCATCGGCATTTTCGCCTTCCATATTGTTGTTCGCAGCGATGATGCCTTCGGCGTCATCCGCCAAATGAAACAAGAAACGCTCGATAATATCCTGTTCTTGGGCTGAAAAGGGCGCCAGCACCGCATCATTAAAGCGGCTCGTCAGCTGCTTGCCCTTGTTCAGGGCAGCATGGCCAAGGGGCTCTAGATAGATGTGCGTCACCCGCCCGTCCAAGGGCGAAGGAGACCGCCGCACCAGCCCTTTTTCACACATTCGATCGACCAGCCCCGTGATACTGGATTTACCCATCGAAAGGGCTTGTGAAATTTCGCTGATCGGGCGGCCATCCTTGCGGGACAATACGAAAAGAACGCCCAACTGCGATGTCGAAAGCCCAATTTCAGCGCGACACCGATGATCGGCTGCCCGAAAAACAGCACTATAAGCGATTTGCAACTGGTGAAAGACTTTGAATTTTCGTGTCATTGGCGGCTTTGCATGTAACTATATTTAGTTCGTATGCGAAGTAAATTTACAAAGCAATCAATGACGGTTGTGCCGTTGGGTCACTTCATCCCGCGATCGCGGCCTCATAGGGGGGGGGCACCAAAACGCAAAAGCCGCCCTAAAAAGAGCGGCTTTTCCTGTTTGTAGCTGGCTTTAATCCGCCGCTGCCATTCCTTTTTCATGCGCCAGTTCACGCATGCGCTTTTGCAGTTTTTCAAAGGCGCGGACTTCGATCTGGCGAATACGCTCGCGGCTGACGTTATATTGGCCGCTCAGATCTTCGAGCGTGACAGTCTCATCCGACAAACGGCGCTGAACCAAGATGTCTTTTTCGCGGTCGTTCAACACATCCATCGCATCGGCAAGCATCTCGCGGCGGGTTTCCAGCTCGTCACGCGCCTCATAATCGCCAGCCTGATCAGCGTTGTCGTCCTCCAACCAGTCCTGCCACTCCATCGTGCCTTCGCCCTCAGAGCCGACAGTCGCGTTTAGCGATGCATCCCCGCCAGACATACGACGGTTCATCGAAATCACTTCGGCTTCGGTCACACCCAGCTGGGTCGCAATGGTTTTGACGTTCTCGGGGCGCAGATCGCCCTCTTCCAGCGCGCCAATCTTGTTTTTCGCTTTGCGCAGGTTAAAGAACAGCTTTTTCTGGCCCGAGGTCGTGCCGAGTTTCACAAGGCTCCACGAGCGCAGGATATATTCCTGAATGCTCGCGCGGATCCACCACATGGCATAGGTCGCCAAACGGAAACCTTTTTCAGGGTCAAACCGTTTTACCGCCTGCATCAGGCCCACATTCGCCTCCGAGATCACCTCGGCCTGTGGCAACCCATAGCCGCGATAGCCCATAGCGATTTTTGCTGCCAGACGCAGGTGAGATGTCACCATTCTATGCGCCGCTTGGGTGTCTTCTTTTTCCACCCATGCTTTGGCAAGCATGTATTCTTCTTCCGGTTCCAGCAAAGGGAACTTGCGGATTTCCTGCATGTAACGGTTTAAGCCGCCTTCCGGTGTCGGAGCTGGCAGATTTGCGTAATTGGCCATGGCTAATTCCTTTCCCTGACGCCCATGTTACTGGGCTTAACATGCGATATGGGGGCGCAAACATCCCTTTTCAAGAGGCCCTGCGCGGTTTCCTTTATCGTTTCATAACAAGGCCCGCAGGGGAATGGTGTGATCTATGGGATCACCCTCTTGTGCAATTTGTGACAACCCGCTTAGGCGCGGGTCGGTTCAAGTGCGGCAAGCAGCTGTGCCATATCGTCGGGCAATGGTGCCTCAAAACGGATCTCTTCACCGCTGATGGGATGAACAAAACCCAACACGGCAGCATGAAGCGCCTGACGGGGAAATTCCTTTACCGCTTGGGCCAGTTCTTCTGGCAAAGCAGTGCGCGCCAGCTTTCGTTTGCCGCCATAGGTAGGGTCACCAACCAGCCCATGACCCGCATGTGCCATATGCACCCTGATCTGATGGGTTCGACCTGTCTCAAGCCAGCATTCCATCAACGCCAATACTGGCGGCGTGCCAAAACGCGCAACCGTGCGGGCGCGCGTAACCGCATGCCGCCCGCCATTAAACAACACCGCTTGGCGCTGACGGTCGGTTTTGTGACGGGCAAGCTGGGTCGTCAGCTTTAGGATGTTACCACTTTCGAAATTTGCGCCCTTCACGCCGCGCAGGCGCGGGTCATTTGCATCTGGAACACCGTAAACAAGCGTGCGGTAGTACCGCTCAACCGTGTGGGCCTCAAATTGTTTGGCCAAGCCATGATGCGCCGCGTCAGATTTAGCCACGACCAACAGGCCAGAGGTTTCTTTGTCGATCCGATGCACAATTCCCGGGCGCTTCATACCGCCCACGCCGGATAGGTCATCGCCACAATGCGCAAGCAATGCGTTCACCAATGTCCCCGAAGGAGACCCCGGCGCGGGATGAACCACCATGCCAGCGGGTTTATTCACCACAATCAGGTCCGCATCCTCATAAACCACATCCAGCGGAATATCCTCGGGCAGAATGTGCGAATCTTGTGCCTCTTCCACGTCAATGTCGATTGTAGCCCCCTCGCCCACAACCGCCCGCGGATCATGCACCACCACACCGTCGATTTGCACAGCGCCCTGATCAATCAGTTTCGCCAAACGGGTGCGCGACAGCGAAGCCTCCTCTGGCACATCACGCGCAAGCGCCTTATCAAGGCGGGGTGGCGGGGTTTCGCCCAGAATGAATGAAATACGGCGGTGTGACATGGACGATCTTTCTGAGCCGGCAAACCTGCGCTTTTTGCGCCGGATGGTGACGGTACTCACAACAGTAATGATTGTCGGCGTGGTAGTCGTTATTGGCCTGCTTGTCACCCGTCTGAGCCGCGATACCACCGTTTTACCCAGTGAAATCGCCCTGCCAGATGGCGCCAAGCCAACTGCCTTTACCCAAGCGGCCGATTGGTACGCCGTTGTCACGGACCAAAACCAGATTCTCATTTATGATCGGCTAACAGGTGCCCTGCGCCAAACCATCAGCGTTGAATAGAAAAGAAGGTCGTTTCTAGCGACGCGATATTGATGTGCTGAAAAATGGTACCGGGGGATGGTTTCGAACCAACTGCCTCGTGGACCACAACCACGCGCTCTAACCAATTGAGCTACCCCGGCACTGGGGCGTTGATTAGATTGCACAGACGGTCGCGTCAACTCCTATCGGTGCAGTTTTTTGATCCTTTGCACGGATATCTGCAATCAGTTTGAATTGTTACCGCCCAAGCCGTTCATTCTGGGCCATGCTCTTCTGCGATCTGACAAAAGCTTGCCTTCCAGACCTTTCGGCGGTAGCCATCCTCACCAGAAAACACGAAGGAACAGGCCATGGGCATCAACGACGAACGCGACATCGAGGCCGATTTGCAGATCGCCCCAACCGATCAAGGCATGGTGCGCCTGTTTGTCGAAGGTGCGGGCGTTGAGATTCCGATGGATTTCACCCCAGACGAAGCCCAAGAAATTGCCGAAGAGATCATGGCCGCCGCCCAAACCGCAGCCCAACTGGGCGGGAAAAAGCGCCGCTAACCCCTATCGGGATGCATATCGGGGTCACGCATGACCTGTAGGCGCCGCGCCGCGGTTACCGCAAATTTCTGAACCATTACCTTGCGCCGCGCTGGCGCAAGCTTTGCCTCTGGCGCCATCCTGACGATTTCACCGCCATAAGCATCCGCGATGATAAGCCCCTGATCTGGCGGTAATAAATCTGTCGGAAAATCCTCATCCACAGCAAAAAAGAAACGGTCCGCCCACTCAATGTAGCCTTCCCATTTACTGTCAGATGTAAAATCGCGCGGGCTGGATTTACATTCAACAATCCATATCTCGCCCTTTGGCCCCAAAGCCATCACATCAACACGCAGCCCCCGCGAGGGGATCAACTCTTCGATGCAAGCAAACCCATAGGACGCTAAATGCCGCGATACCCCGCGCTGCAACAGCTGCCCCGGTTGAAGGATGGTCGATATCTTAGCCATGGACGAACTATGAACATACAGGGAACATCCGCAACCCTTTTGTTCAAAGCGCTAATCCTTGCGTCAAATTTTAATATTCGGGAATTGGATGAAATCACCCCTTGTCGAACTCTTCCCGCCCCCCTACCTAAGGAGCGTGGCGGGCTCTGCCCTGTTCGACTATCGTTTACATTCCAGTGGCCTTAAGCAAATCCGAGGGAGCTGGCTCTGTCTTAGCCCTGGTTAAATTAACTGGCACCCACCTGTACATACAGGTCCTCGGGAATAAAACTAACCGGCAACGGCGGTCTCGTCACACACTACTCGCCTATCTGACGCGCAATGCATTCCCAAAAAGTTTTGTCATTTCGTCCCGTGTCACGGCACCCTCACCAGAATTTTGTTCAGGCATCTGCGTGGGTTCAATCGTTTTATGGCGTGGTGCAGGTCGGTAGTTTGCACGCTTTGCTTTAGCTTGCAGTTCCTTTTCAGGAACATGCGCATCTTCAGCCTTGCGTGACATAAAAAACAAAATCACTCGTACAAAAAACACTAACTACCGACCCTTTCGCTAAGTGAACCTTTGGTCATAACGACAGGTTATTTTTTACTCAGAGTTGTGCTTCCCGCAAGAATCTTCTCGAAATGCGAGAGGGAATTAACGCTTTGTTAACCAATTCTCTATTTCATTTTTTAAAATTGACGAAGCTACACCTGCAAAAAAAGATGCTTTTACGTCATCATAAAATCTTTTTTATTCAGGAGGTTGGAGATGGCTTTCGCTCAATTCCTGCAAGGGGAAAATGGCTGGAAATCTTCCAATTTCGCGCCACACCTATGTGGCGAATGTGCATCAATCAACAGGAATTCCCCCCTAAGGAGATAGTGAAAGCCGTAATTCAACTTATAGGGGTATTTAGTAGCAAGAAGCCACTCCAAAAGATCCGCCAAAGCAGATCAAACCCTTAGAAAATATAAGATATTTGAAAATCAGAAGGATTCTGGACGGGCTTCACGCGCCATGTGATCCAGAACAGCATTCACGAACCTTGCTTCTTTTCCGTCGGGGAAAAAGGCCGATGCTAAATCTAGATATTCAGAGATTACAACCTTAGGTGGTGTCGCATTATCCCGCATCTCAGCTCCGGCTGCGCGGAACAGGGCGCGCAGCGTTGGATCAATGCGCGCGATTGGCCATTTTGCAACCAATGCGCGATCGGTCATTTGGTCGATCGCAGCCTGATGGTTCACGGCATCTTCCAGCACACGGGTAAAATGTGCCTCGTCGCCATCCAGCATTTCGTCACCATCCAGAACATCGCCAAAGCGATAGTCAAGGAACTCTAACCGCACTTTATCCAGCGTCAGGTTTGAATGCTCCATCTGGAACAACGCCTGCACGGCGTAGAGGCGCGCGGCAGAACGCATTTTGCGCTTCATGTTGCCGGTCATATTATCAGTGCGGTTAGGCGTGCTCATGCGGTGGTGTTTCCGTCCAGATCTCCGGCCATCACAGTGTCCTCGCCTGATGGCTTGAACCCGATACCCGTTGGTGTGGACGTCCACTTACGGGTGAGCGCGATAAGATGCAAGGCCGCGAGTGCCGCCCCGCCCCCTTTGTTTTGCCCATCCGGATCAGCGCGCACATCCGCCTGCTGCTTGTTCTCAACCGTGAGGATGCCGTTGCCGATGCACAGCCCCTGAAGGCCTAGCATCTGAAGCGCACGCGAGCTGTCATTGCAGACGGTCTCATAATGCGTTGTTTCCCCGCGAATAACACAGCCCAGCGCGACATAACCGTCAAAGTTGCTGCGCCGATCCGAGATGCCAATCGCCGTTGGGATTTCCAACGCGCCAGGCATTTCGACAACATCATAAGAGGCACCAGCCCCCTCTAACGCCGCTTTGGCGCCTCTTAACAAACCTGCCGCGATATCGCTGTAATAGGGAGAGACGACAATCAGAACCTTCACCGGTTTGTCAAAATCCGGCGCAGGCAGAACGGTGTGTTCTTCGGTAGCGGCCATGTTGATTACTCCTTGGTGATCGGTTGCGTGCCGACAATCTGCAGATTGTAGGCCTCCAACCCTGTATATTTCGTTTGCGGGTTATCGGTTAGCAGGATCAATTCGTGAACGTCCAGTTGCGCCAAAATCTGCGCGCCCAACCCTGTGCGTTTGATGGTGCGCGGCGCGTCGTCTTCGGCATCCAGTCGCAAGCGCGGATTCGGTTCGCGGAAAAGCAGAACCGCGCCGCGCCCAGCATCAGCAATGATCTGCATCGCATTTGGCAGCTCATTCGGAGCACTAGAGCCAAGCCCCAAAACATCCTCCAACGCGTTCAACGCATGGGTCCGCGCAAGAACCGGCGCGCCATCGCTGATATCCCCTTTGCTCAGAACAACGTGGTCAGTGCCCGAAATCTGGTCTTCGAAGACGCGCATCCGCCATTCGCCGCCATAAGCAGACTGAACCATACGATCATCACGTTGCACCAACATATTATCGTGTTTGTTGCGATAGGCGATCAGATCGCTAATCGTACCGATCTTCATGTTATGCTCGGCAGCAAAGCTCACCAGATCAGGCAGGCGCGCCATGGTGCCATCGGGTTTCATGATCTCGCAAATCACGCCAGCGGGCTTTAGCCCTGCCAAACGGCTGATGTCGACCGAAGCCTCGGTGTGCCCTGCGCGCACCAGCACCCCACCATTACGCGCCCGCAATGGAAACACATGGCCCGGTGTGGCGATTTCAGCGGCGGTGTTTTTTTCATCAATTGCAACGGCAACTGTCAGCGCGCGATCAGCAGCCGAGATCCCCGTGGTCACGCCATCACGCGCCTCGATGCTCACGGTAAATGCAGTTTCATGGCGCGAAGAGTTGTTCACAGCCATCATGGGCAGCTCTAGCGTATCAATCCGGTCTTGCGTCATCGGCAAACAGATCAAACCACGCCCGTGAGTCGCCATAAAGTTGATCGCCTCTGCATCGGCAAACTCAGCACCGATCACCAGATCGCCTTCGTTTTCGCGGTCCTCATGATCCACAAGGATATACATCTCGCCAGCGCGGCAGGCGGCGATGATATCTTCAATCGGCGAAATCGCATTGGCAAGTTCGGCTTCTACCGGACCAGGTGTTTCAAAGCTCATGGGCGAGGCTCCTTCATTTCTATCCCTGCCCTAACTGACAGATCCCAACGTGACCAGAGAAACCGCTGCGTCACACATGCATATCAGCCCTGCATCTCGGCCAAACGGGCGACATAGCGGGCCAGCGTGTCGATCTCTAGATTGATCCGATCACCAACTTTCACATCCCCCCAAGTCGTCGCAATCTTGGTATGGGGGATAAAGTTAATGCCAAAGTCGCAGTTATCGACTTCGTTTACAGTGAGGGACGTTCCGTTCAAAGCAACAGAGCCTTTAGGCGCAATGAACTTTGCCAAGGCTTTGGGGGCGCGCAACGTCACCCGCGTGCTGTCGCCCTCCTCGCGCATTTGGATGACTTCGGCAACGCCATCAACATGCCCAGACACAATATGACCGCCCAGCTCGTCACCCACCTTCAAGGCGCGTTCAAGGTTCACACGCCGCCCCAGCTTCCAATCGCCCAGATTGGTCAGGTCAACGGTTTCACGGCTCACCTGCACTTCATACCAGTCAGCGCCCAAATCAACCACGGTCAGGCAAACGCCGTCACTGGCGATCGACGCGCCCATATCGATGCCCGCCGTGTCATATTTGCAAGCGATACGCACCCGCAGGTCGCCCTCTTGTTTCAGCTCGGTTATGGTCCCGATATCGGTAATAATCCCCGTGAACATCGTATTCCCTTCGGTTAATCAGTATCTAACAGGACACTGGTCATAATTTGGTCAGAGTTTTGAGACTAAATAAAGCGAAGAGCAACCAAAGAAAGCCGATCATGGCACCGCACACCCCCGACAATCGGGTATTTTTGTTCCTACAAGGCCCGCATGGCCCCTTTTTCAACCGCTTGGGCAAAATGCTGCACGCGGCAGGGGCTGATGTATGGCGGGTCGGGTTTAACGCAGGTGATCGCGCGTTTTGGTTCAACTCCAGCACTTATATCCCCTATCGCGGCGCGGCCGACGAATGGCTTGAGACGTTTAAATCCTTGCTGGATGAAAAATCTGTCACCGATATCGTTCTTTATGGTGATACCCGCCCCGTGCACGCCCAAGCGGTGGTTGAGGCCCGTGCGCGCGGCCTGACGGTTCATGTCTTTGAAGAGGGCTATATGCGCCCCTATTGGGTCACTTATGAGCGCGGCGGCACCAATGGCAATTCGCGCCTGATGGATATGACCATCCCCCAAATGCAAAAGGCGTTGGAGAAATCCGACATGGAGGCGCCCCTGCCCCCTGGCCATTGGGGCGACATGCGCCAGCACGTGTTTTACGGCGCGCTTTATCATTGGTTTGTGATGTTCCGAAACGGCGACTATCGCAACTTTCGCCCCCATCGCGACCTGCCAGTGACCAAAGAATTCCAGCTTTACCTTAAACGCCTGTTACTCATGCCTGTCCAAGGGTTAGAGCGGCGCTTGGCGACTTTGCGAATCCGCTTTGGCGGCTTTCCCTACCATCTTGCGCTATTGCAGTTGGAGCACGACAGCTCGTTCCAGAAACATTCGCCCTTTGACACGATGAGCGACTTTCTTGAGCTGGTGATCGACGGCTTTGCAAATGGCGCGCCCCAGCACCACCATCTGGTGGTCAAGGCGCACCCGCTGGAAGATGGTCGCGTCCCCGTCCGCAAGGAAATCAAACGTCTCGCCAAAGAGCGCGGCGTGGACAAACGCGTGCACTTTGTGCGCGGTGGCAAGCTAGCCCAGCTGCTAAACGATGCCCGAACAGCCGTGACCGTGAACTCAACCGCTGGGCAGCAGGTGTTGTGGCGTGGCATCCCGCTAAAGGTTTTTGGCGCAGCTGTTTACGCCAAACCGGAGTTCGTTTCGAATCAACCCCTACCCGAGTTTTTTCAAAACGCTTCGCGCCCCGACAACCGCGCCTACAAAGATTTCCGCCGCTACCTGCTAGAGACCAGCCAGCTTCCCGGTGGGTTTTATTCGGCCCGTGGCCGCCGCCAGTTGATGCGCCAAGTCGTCGATATGATGCTTGGGCCTGATGATCCCTACCAAGCACTGGATTCAGGCACAGCTCCGCCGCGCCAGCAATTGCGCCTTGTGAACTAAGCGCCACAACCCCTTGTGGTTGCTCACAAAGCCAAAGCCATTTCGCGGCAGCAAAGCCACACATTTCCGCCCTCTCGAAATTTAAATCCATCGCCCGAGTAGATTTTGGCGGGCAACTGGGCTACGACTGGAAACAATACGTCGAAATAATCGGCGATTTGAGGCAGAAAATAGGTCGAGGAGACCGGGCAGTGAAAACCCTTAGCATCCGGTGGGCGCACCCCATCGCAGTCGTTGCGGCTTGTGCCGTGTTGAGTTCTTGCGGATTGCCGCAGGTTGGCCCGAACAAACGCCAGATTTATTCCGGCTCTGTTCAACGCGAAGGCGACGCCTTTATTGTAGCAGTGAATGATCGTGTCACACGCGCAACCGCTGTTGTGCCTGCTCTTGGCTTTTCATCGGCGTTCAAAAATGCTGGCACGTTGGGGTCAGATACCATTCGCGCAGGCGATGTTCTGGGCATTACGATTTACGAAAACGTTGATGACAGCCTGCTGGGTACCGAAGGTGCCCCTGCCACCTTAGAAGAAGTTCAGGTTGATGGCGCTGGCTTTATCTTCATTCCATACGCTGGCCGGATTAAGGCCGCTGGAAACTCTCCCGAGGCGATCCGCCGTATCATTACCAACAAACTGGCCGATCAAACGCCGGATCCGCAGGTCGAAGTCCGCCGCGCGGCTGGTGATGGCTCAACCGTTTCGCTTGTTGGTGCTGTTGGCGGCCAAGGTGTTTACCCGATCGAACGCCCGACCCGTTCGCTTGCGACCATGCTTGCACGTTCTGGCGGCATTACCATTTCCCCAGAGATTGCGCAGATCACCGTGATCCGTGGCAAAGCCCGTGGCAAAATCTGGTTCGAGGACCTTTATAAGCACCCAGAGCTAGACATTGCCCTACGGGGTGGTGACAAAATTCTGGTTGAACAAGACACACGCGCCTTCACGGCTCTTGGTGCAACGGGATCACAGGCACGGGTTCCGTTTGAGACCCAAAACCTTTCCGCTATTGAGGCCATCGCCCAAGTGGGCGGCCTTCTGTCCTCTTCTGCTGACCCGACAGGCGTCTTTGTGATGCGCAACGAACCAGAAGATGTAGCCGAGCAAGTCTTGGGGCGTAACGACCTAGAGGGCGCTCAGCGTCTGGTCTATGTGCTGAACCTGACCGAGCCAAACGGCATGTTTATGGCGCGTGATTTTGTCATCCGTGACGGCGATACCCTTTACGTGACCGAAGCACCGTTCACCCAGTGGAGCAAAGTAATCAGCGCCATTACAGGCACGGCTTCTTCCGCCTCTAGCCTAACCTCGCTTACCGACGGCTAATCATGGGCTTTGGTCCCGAAATCTATAACACTCCCGCCGCCGGCCCTGAAAAGGACCGGCGGCTTTTTGTCTATAACGGTGGTTTTCTCACTCAGGGTCGCATCCGCCGCATTTTGCAACTGGCGGGGTATTCGATCCACATTGGCCTCCCGTCCGAGGACGGTGATGCCGTGGCCGTTTGGGGCAATTCGCCCACAGCGCACCGCGGTGAAGGTGTCGCGCAAAAGCGTGATGCGCCTGTGGTGCGGGTTGAAGATGCCTTGCTGCGCTCACTCTTTCCCGGTCGATCAGGCGAACCGCCCCTAGGGCTGGTTGTGGATCACAAAGGGGTTCACTTTGATCCCTCACAGCCTTCCGACCTTGAGACGCTGCTTGCCACGCACCCGTTGGATGACACCGCCCTGCTGAACAGGGCCCGCATCTGCATCGAGCGTTTGAAAGAGGCCCACCTTAGCAAATATGCGGCAATCCCGCTCGATACGCCCCCTCCCGCTGCGGGATATGTGGTGGTGATTGACCAAACCGAAGGGGATGCGTCGGTCACCGCTTCGGGCGCGGATCGTTCGCGGTTCCTTGAGATGCTATACTATGCCCAAGAAGAGCACCCAGGCGCCCGTATCCTGATCAAGACACACCCAGAAACAGAAGCAGGCCATCGCAAAGGCTATTTTCGGGACGAAGATCTAAACGAGCGCATAGAGTTTCTGACCGATCCGATCAGCCCCTACATGTTGTTTGAAGGGGCCATTGGCGTTTACACGGTTTCCTCGGGCCTTGGGTTCGAGGCGATATTTGCGGGGCACAAGCCACGTGTCTTTGGCCAGCCGTTTTACGCGGGATGGGGGCTGACCTCGGACGCGTTTGAGGTCCAACGCCGCCAGCGCAGCCTAACCCGCGCGCAGTTATTCGCGGCCGCGATGATCCTGTACCCCAAATGGTACGACCCATACCGCGACACACTTTGCACATTGGAAACCGTGATCGACACGCTAGAGGCACAAGCCCGCAGCTGGCGCGAAGACCGCCATGGCTGGGCCGCCGCAGGGATGAGCCTTTGGAAACGCCCGCATTTGCAGAAATTCTACGGCAGTTTCGAACCCGTGATGTTCAACGACGCGCCTTTGGATATTTCCGACCGTCCACAAATGATCTGGGCAGGCAAAACCGATATCGACACCCCGAACCTCACGCGGGTTGAGGATGGCTTTCTGCGGTCACGCGGTTTGGGCGCGGAACTGGTGCCACCGCTTTCTCTCGCGGCTGATGATCTGGGCATATATTATGACCCCTCCCGCCCCTCTCGTTTGGAGAAATGGATCGAGGCACGGGCAACCCTGCGGCTGGATCAAGAGCTGCGTGCAGGCCGCCTGATCCGCGCGCTGACAGATGCAGGGCTCAGCAAATACAACACGGGTACCGCGCCCGCCTCCCTGCCTGAAGGCCACCGTATTTTGGTATGCGGGCAGGTCGGCGATGACGCCTCAATCCGCACGGGCACCAGCGATATTAGCAGCAACCAAGCTTTGCTAGATGCCGTGCGCGCCGCCAATCCTGACGCGATGATCCTGTTCAAACCTCATCCCGATGTAGAGGCTGGTTTGCGTGACGGGGCCTTAACAAATCCGGATATCGCAGATCACATCGTTACCAAAACCGATCCTGCCGCCCTTTTGGCGCAAGTAAACGAAGTGCACACAATGACCTCTTTGATGGGGTTCGAGGCGTTGATACGGGGTTTACCCGTCACCACCTATGGTGCGCCATTCTATGCGGGCTGGGGATTAACTACAGATCGCTCAGACGTACCACCCCGCCGCCGCGCCACGCCAACCCTCGAAGGATTGGTTCACGCCGCGTTGATTGATTACCCTCGCTACCTTGATCCAAAGACGGGGCTGCCCTGCCCCGTCGAAGTCGCGCTGGAGCGCCTGTCACAGGGCGATATCCCCGCCCCCGGAACGGCAAACCGCCTGCTGTCAAAGCTTCAAGGGTTATTGGCCAGCAAGGCCCATCTGTGGCGCAGATAGCGCGGCCTAGGTTCTGACCCGCCGCCAGCGGTGCATGACATCAGGACCAACGGCTTGCGTGTCCATCAGCTCAAATCGGGGGGCGCGGGCCAGTTGCGATACGCCTAACGCCCCGATACCGGGCAAGCCCTCGGCGCCGATCACAACGCCTGCGGAAAACCCGATAAGGTGATCCACCAGATCGGCCTGTAGCAGGCTGGCCGCAACCGCAGAACCACCCTCCGAGAAAACCCGCGTCAGGCCAAGTGCCCCAAGCTGTTGCAACACATCGACCATATCCAGATGCCCCGCACGGGTGCCACAGGCGACCAGCTGCGCGCCGATCCCTTCCCAAGCTTGCACCAGCGCATCGGGCGCATTCTGCCCGTGGCACAGGATCAGAGGCACCTCACCAGCAGTTTGGGCAAGCTTACCGCTGAGCGGTAGATCAAGTTGGCGCGACAGGACAATTCGGGCAGGTTGTTGGCGCACGCCCATATCGCGCACTGTAAGCGAGGGATCATCCGCGCGCGCGGTTCCTCCGCCCACCATCACCGCGTCATGGTTGGCGCGCATGGCATGGACAAGTCGGCGCGCGGGGGATTGAGTGATCCACTGGCTTTCGCCTGTCGCCGTTGCGATGCGCCCATCAAATGAATTTGCCATCTTGAGGGTGATCATCGGGCGGCCCATCTCGACCTTGCTGAGGAACCCTTTTAGGTCTTCGCGTGCTTCTGCCTCGCAAACACCGGTATCGACCTGAATACCCGCCGCACGCAGCATCTCAAGCCCTCGGCCGCTGACGCGTTCGTCGCTATCGCCCGTGGCAACAACAACCCGCGCCACACCAGCATCAATCAACGCCTGCGCACAGGGGGGCGTCTTCCCCCAATGGGAACAGGGCTCTAACGTTACATAAACATCAGCCCCCCGCGCTGCCTCTCCCGCTTGGGCCAAGGCCTGAGGTTCAGCATGCGGGCGCCCTGACGGCGCGGTCCAGCCGCGCCCGACAATCCGCCCCTCTTTTACAATCACACAGCCCACTGCAGGGTTGGGCCATGTGTTGCCCAACCCGCGCCGCCCTAAAGACAGCGCAAGGGCCATGTAGCGGGTATCACTCATGTCACGCTTAGATATCTGAAGGCGTGTCTGGGCGCAGCTCTTGGACGAATTTGTCGAAATCATCCGCCGCTTGGAAGTTTTTGTACACGCTTGCAAACCGCACATAGGCGACCGTATCAATCCGCGCCAAAGCTTCCATTGCGATTTCGCCGATATGCTTGGAGCTAATATCGGTCTCGCCCATGCTTTCCAAACGCCGCACCAGACCGCTGATCATCTGATCAATGCGCTCGGGTTCAATCGGGCGTTTTTGCAATGAGATGCGAATGGAGCGTTCCAGCTTGTCGCGATCAAAATCTTCGCGTTTGCCATTTGATTTGATCACCACAAGGTCCCGCAATTGCACGCGTTCATAGGTGGTAAAGCGCCCGCCACAGGCAGGGCAAAAACGGCGACGGCGGATAGATACGTGATCCTCCGCTGGCCGGCTGTCTTTTACTTGGGTGTCGATATTTCCGCAAAACGGGCAGCGCATTGGCCAGTCCCCTTATTCTTGATCCGCCTCTATTGTGGGATCACCGCCCCACTTATCCACAGGTATACCCTAACCCCTAGGTTTTGGGTAGTGCAGAATTGCACCGCTAGATGATGCGGTACTGGGCGGCCCAGAACCCCTTCTGCCCCCTTGCTTTCAAACGAAAACATCTGTGAAAAGACGCCGCCCTAGGCAAGTTTCAGGGCGAAAGCGCGTACTAGCCTCGGCCCCCGCGGGTCAATTTATGATCGGCACAAAAGCCAATCGCATGCCCCACACTAAGGTTCGCGCCCTTTTGCCTTAGAGACGCGCCAAGGATGCTGGCGCTTACGGGCGTAAGACCTTGGGGGTTTAGCGTAAATGTGATCGGATCACGCTGGCCCAACCCCGGCTTGCGCGGTTTTGAGATATAGAGACGCTGCGCGTTACGCGCGCGTTCGTTCCTAAGCGCGTAATCAGCGGCGGCGCACCAGATACCGCGCGCCCCAAATCCACCATCACCCGTTACTGAAAATCCGTTGCCCGCAGGCCTGACAATGACCCCGTTTGTCGCTTTGAACGATTGGGCCGCAGCTGGTCCAGCCATCAACATCGCCGCGAAAACCCCTATGGAAATCTTGTTCATCATCTTCAGTTCCTCCGTAATTTGCGTTCGGAAAGTTCAAATTCGTCTTTGCGACAGAATTGTATGGCATGGTTAACGGGCAAGCCGATTCCGGTTTGCGATGTCGTTAGCGAATGCGATTGGCGTGGCCCATTGGGCAGGCGCCCAGCATCCGTTGTAAAGATCACAGACTTTCGCCCTGAGACCCTTTGCGAGGGGGCATTGGCCTTGAGAATGTAAATGCGCCCTCTCGCGCCCAAACGTTTCTTTGCAAACTCTGCACCAGCACACCAGAGCCCTCTTGGCCCTTCCCCGCGTGATTGAATCACCTCAAAAGCAGACTGCCCAAGCGGAATGACCGTCAGCTTATTCACCGACTTAAAGTTCTGGGCGCTTGCCGCCAATGGCAGGGTCGCTGCAACAAAGGTGGCAAATAGGATTGAGCGCATGATATTTCTCCTGCTGCAGCTACTTCTTGTGGATATGCCTTTTCGCACTCACTGGAAAATCAAAGCGCTGTGAACGGCTAAATACCGCTGCCAGACATTGGGATTTAGGATAGCGCGCACAATCAACCCGCCCTTGAGTTACATCAAACGAAAAAGGCCCACCCCGCATTTCTGCAGGATGGGCCCAAAGACGGTTTGTTTCGCTCTTATTGATCCAAGAAGCTGCGAAGCTTGCGCGACCGCGACGGGTGCTTGAGCTTGCGCAGTGCTTTGGCCTCAATCTGGCGAATACGTTCACGCGTAACGCTGAACTGTTGGCCCACTTCCTCTAGGGTGTGGTCGGTGTTCATGCCGATACCGAAACGCATGCGCAAAACACGCTCTTCGCGTGGTGTGAGGCTGGCCAAGACGCGGGTTGTGGTTTCTTTGAGGTTTTCCTGAATGGCGCTGTCCAGTGGCAGCACGGCATTCTTATCCTCGATGAAATCGCCCAACTGGCTGTCTTCCTCGTCGCCAATTGGGGTTTCAAGGCTGATTGGCTCTTTGGCGATCTTCATCACCTTGCGCACTTTTTCCAGTGGCATTTGCAGCTTTTCGGCCAGTTCTTCTGGCGTTGGTTCGCGGCCGATCTCATGCAGCATCTGGCGGCCTGTGCGGACCAATTTGTTGATCGTTTCGATCATGTGCACAGGAATACGGATGGTGCGCGCCTGATCCGCGATGGAACGGGTGATCGCCTGACGGATCCACCATGTTGCATAGGTCGAGAATTTATAGCCGCGGCGGTATTCGAATTTATCAACCGCCTTCATCAGGCCGATGTTACCTTCCTGAATAAGGTCAAGGAACTGCAAGCCACGGTTTGTGTATTTCTTGGCAATCGAGATAACCAAACGCAGGTTCGCTTCGACCATTTCCTTCTTGGCCTGACGGGCCTCTTTTTCGCCCTTTTGAACCTGTTGAACGATACGGCGGAATTCCGAGATATCCAGACCCACATATTGACCAACCTGCGCCATATCCGAGCGCAGCTCATCCACCTTGTCGGACGAGCGCTCGATGAACATCTGCCAGCCGCGGCCAGCTTTCTCTGCCATCCGCTCCATCCAGTTCGGGTCCAGCTCATAGCCACGGTAGGCATCAACGAACTCTTTGCGGTTGATACGCGCTTGGTCAGCAAGCTTTACCATGGCGCTGTCGATCTGCATGATGCGGCGGTTGATGCCGTACAGCTGGTCAATCAACGCTTCGATACGGTTGTTATGCAGGTGCAAATCATTCACCAGCGCAACGATTTCCGCGCGTAGCTTTTGATAGGTATCTTCGTCTTTTTTGGTAAAGGAGCCATCTTCGTTCAGCGTTGCGGAAATACGGCTGTCCTGCATTTCGCTCAGCTTGACGTAGTCATCAGCAATCAGGTCAAGCGCCTCTAGAACCTGCGGCTTTAGCGCAGCTTCCATGGCCGCAAGCGACATGTTGGCCTGTTCGTCTTCGTCATCATCGTCATCGTCATTCGAGATGGGGTTACCGTCAGCGTCCAGCTCTTGCTGGCCCTCTGCCTTTGCAGCTCCCGCTGCAGGTACGCCACCTGCGGGCACAACGGGCGTTGTCTCTTCTTCTTCGCCCATTGTGTTGCCGAATGTCGCCTCTAGGTCGATCACATCGCGCAGCAAAATGTCTTCGGACAACAATTCGTCGCGCCAGATCGTGATCGCCTGAAAGGTCAGTGGGCTTTCACAAAGGCCCGCAATCATCGTGTTGCGGCCCGCCTCGATCCGTTTGGCAATCGCGATCTCGCCCTCACGCGACAGCAGCTCAACGCTGCCCATTTCGCGCAGGTACATGCGAACGGGATCATCCGTGCGGTCCAGTTTCTCGGATGTGCCAGAGCCCAGAGTGATCTCTTTCGGGCCATCCGCGACAGCAATATCTGTGCTGCCTTTTTCTTCTTCTTCGGCTTCTTCGTCCTCGATGATGTTGATGCCCATTTCAGACAACATCGACATCACGTCTTCGATTTGCTCGGAAGAGACCTGATCAGGCGGCAGAACCGTGTTCAGCTGATCGTAGGTGATATAACCCTTTTCGCGCGCTTCGCCGATCATCTTTTTCACGGCAGCTTGGGACATATCCAGCGAGTGACCGGAATCCTGATCGTCGCGCTTGGCGTCTTCGTTCGTATCTTTGGCAGCCATCAAGAATTCCTCTACGTCCCTAAGCGAATCACCCAGAAGTGATTCGGTTTTGCGAATCATGCGGGGTTTGAGATGATTCTTAAACCCAGCTTCCTTATTTTTCCGCTAAATGCGGACAATTTGGTAACTACAGGGCCACAGCCCCATAATCCCTACCCCCAGCGCCAACAGTCAGTGGCTTTTCTTCCCCCCTTTGGAGAAGTCGATTTTCTCAAAGAAGTCCCTGCTTTTGCTGACTTCTTCGCGATCCAAACGCGCCCCATTATCAGCAATCACATACTCGGCCCTGTCTTCCTGCCCTGATCGCTGAGCAAGGTCGGCAGCACGGGCCGCTTCGGCCAAACGCCATGTAACCCCCTCATCCGCCTCGCCCGTCAAATCATCCGCCGCATCGCTGACTTCATCCAGCAATCCACGCACGGCTGTCAGCTTTGCCAGTTCTTCAGTGATCGTCATTGTTGTGATTTCAACATCGCCAGGTTTGCGGATACACGGCGTGATTGCTACGTGGCGTTGAGACATCAGATTTTCAAGGGTGTCATACCCCATCATATCGTCAATATTGCTGCGCAACACCTCTGCCCCTTCATGGGCATGGCGTAAAATCAGGTCCCGCAGGCGCGCATGGGCGTTATCCACACAGGCCATGCTTTCCAATCCGCTGTCAAAATGCTCGACCACCTCGGGGCAACTGATACAGGCCGCAAGGATGACCGCTTCGCGCAGGTGATCCGTTGCGCTATCGCTCCCTGCCTGTGCCAAAACGGATGATTTCGCGCCAGCTGATGGCCCTTGCGGAGCCTTATTGCCCCACGGCTTGGCGTTGCCACGCCTCTGAAACTGCGCCGCTCCCTTGCCCGCGGCAGGGCGCGAACGGAACAACTCCCACCGCAGGTCCTTGATTGCTTGTCCGTAATGGCTGCGAATACTTGGATCTTTGATCAACATGATCTTTTCGCGCAGCGCCTTGTCCAAGGCCGCCTTGCGTTCGGGGCTGTCAAAAACCTTGCCTTCGGTTTCACGCTGCCACAGCAGGTTTACCATAGGCACCGCAGCGTCGAGCAGGCTTTGCACGGCCCCTGCGCCAGAGGATTTCAGCAGATCATCAGGGTCTTGCCCCTCGGGCATCATGGCAAAGCGCAGGCTGCGCCCTGCCTCAAGCAGTGGCAAGGACAGATCAATCAAACGCAGCGCCGCCCGCTGGCCCGCCGCATCTCCATCAAGGGTGATGATCGGCTCATCGCTGATGCGCCACAACATCGCCAATTGGTTTTCGGTGATCGCAGTGCCCAGCGGCGCAACCGCCGCCTCAAACCCTGCTTCGCTCAGCGCGATGACGTCCATATAGCCCTCCGCAACGAGTAAAGGTTTCCCCTTGCCCGCCGCGACACGTGCGTCTTTGACGTTGTAAAGGCTGCGCCCCTTATCAAACAGCTCGGTCTCGGGCGAGTTCAGGTATTTCGCCTTGTCGTCGGGGTCCATCGCGCGACCCCCAAAGGCAATCGCACGCCCCCGCGCATCGCGGATCGGATACATGATCCGGCCACGGAAGGTATCATAGGGCTTGCCGCCTTTGGTTGATGGCTTGGCCAGCCCAGCGCCAAGGATCAGCTCATCAGGGATGTTTTTGCCCTTCAACGCATCCCACAGCCCCTGCCAGCTATCAGGCGCAAAGCCGATTTCCCAACGGTCGCAAACCTTTTGCGGCAATCCGCGGCGGTCCAGATAATCCCGCGCAGCGGATGCTGCACCAGTTCGCAATTGCAGGCGGAACCATTTGACCGCCAGCTCCATCACATCGGCCAGTTCGGTCCGTTTATCCGCCTTTTGCTGAGCACGCGGATCGCGTTCGGGCATCGGCATACCAGCCTCACGGGCCAGAATCTCAACCGCTTCCATAAAGCTGACATTCTCGGTTTCGCGCACAAATGAAATCGCATCCCCTTTGGCGTGGCAGCCAAAGCAGTAATAAAACCCTTTGCTATCATCGACATGAAAGCTGGCAGATTTTTCCTGATGGAAGGGGCACGGCGCCCACATGTCGCCTTTACCCTGATTAGACTTGCGCGCATCCCACATGACTTTGCGCCCGACAACCTGTGACAGGCTGGAGCGTGTACGTAGTTCATCAAGGAAACCGGGTGGCAGACTCATATCTATTCAATATGGGCAGCGCTTGGGCAGAGTCCAGTAAGCCGCCCAATTACCCGCGCAATTATTGCGTCAGGCACAGCTCTTTCCATGCCGCGGCAAGGTCGGCGGATTTCACTTCGGCCATTTTCATGCCGTACACCCAAGGGGCAACCAAAGGCACGATAGCGTTATATTTTTCAGGCCATTCAGGAGAGGTCTCGGCGATATGGGCCGCCAGCTTTTTTTCGCCAACACGTTCAATCCGCGCCGCCTGCACCGAGGCAACAACATCACCTTGGTACCCACAGTCCTTTTCTTTGGCCGTTTCTGCAACGGCAGGAACAGACAACAGGCCGAAAAGGGCAATACTCAAAACACGGATCATAACACACTCCACAAAACGTTTCGCGCCGATCTTACCCGCGCGCGGCGACAGCTTCCAGCGCCAGACGCAAATCGTGAACCAAGGTTGCCGCCATTGAGCGGAAAACCGCGATCAAATAGGTATCTTCAGCCACGCGCGTGATGCTTGCGCTCATATGACCAAGCTGGGTGCGCACCGTCGCATCAACCCCAAAGGCGCTGAGCCGCATGTCCACAGGCACCAACCGCGCCAACGCTTCGGCGCCGCCTTCCCCGCTGAGGGTCACAGTGGCCCAAGCATCAGATTGATCCACAACCGCTGCAAAATCCGCAAGCGCAGGATTAGGCGCGGCACCTGTCAGCAATGCTTCGCCCTGCCCCGCCCAAATACAGCGCGCTTTGCCTGCTGTTATCGTCTGGTTTGGCGCAGGGAACCCCATGCCCAACGCCTTAACAAAGCGCTTGTCAGCGGCATCCCCAAACGGCGCAATAGATGTGATCGCCCCAAGATCGACTTCCGTGACCGTCAAGGCGCCGATGGTCAGCGGCAACAGGCCCGCACATGGGGTGGTTGGCTTTAACTCATCCACGGACACGCCCTCCTTCTGGATCAACAAAGACGGGATCGCATATTTCCACCTCAACCGTCAGGTCACGCACGTGATCGCGAACAACCATACGTTCGCCCATTCGATCAGGGCCACCTTTGACAAAGCCAAGGCCAATCATGCAGCCCAATGTGGGCGAAAAACAAACCGACGTGACATAGCCCTGATCGTTTTCATGCACATGCGCAGCCCCTACATCAAAGATGTGCGCGCCCGCGGTCAGTTGTTTTACTACCCCGACAGGGCGCAGGCCGACCATACGTTCGCGATTGGCTTCAACCAACCCTTCGCGTTCTGACATGACTTTGCCCATACTATCCTTTTTGGCCGAGACCATCCGCCCCATGCCAATGTCATAGGCGGTCACACGGCCATGAATTTCGGCGTGGGTGATATGGCCCTTTTCGATCCGCAGCACGTTCAGGGCCTCCATCCCATAGGCGCCGCCGCCCATCTGCTCGGCCCGTTTCACCAGCGCCGCAAATAGCGCGGCACCATAGCGCGCGGGAACAGCAACCTCATAGGCATGCTCGCCCGAGAAGGAGATGCGGAACAAGCGCCCTGCAATGCCCATCACGCCAATCTCTCCACAGGACATAAACGGCCAGCTGTCATTGTCGATCGGCGCATCTAGAATGTCGTTCAGCAAGTCACGCGATTTTGGCCCCGCAACCGCAAACTGCGCCCATTGTTCGGTGACCGAAGTGAAGGCGACAGACCATTCAGGGTGCAACGCCTGCGTGACAAACTCCAGATGGCGCATCACCTCGCCTGCGGCGGCGGTGGTGGTGGTCATCACATAGTGGTTCGCCCCCATCCGCGCACAGGTGCCATCATCCATGACATAGCCATCTTCGCGCAGCATCAGCCCATAGCGCACACGCCCCTCTTTCAGGGTCGAGAACATGTTGGAATAGACAAAATCCAGCAGCTTGGCCGCGTCAGGGCCTTGAATATCAATTTTGCCCAGCGTGCTGACATCACACACGCCTACATCGTTTCGAACATAGCCCACTTCGCGATCACAAGATTGACGCCAGTTGGTTTCCCCCTCGCGCGGGAAATAGCTGGGGCGATACCATAGGCCTGCCTCGATCATTGGCGCGGCCATTTCAAGGCTTTGGCTGTGAGAGGTTGTAAACCGTTCAGGCGCAAACCCTTTGCCCTGCGCAACGCCCCCCATCGCGGCAATCGCCACAGGCGAGTACGGAGGCCTAAACGTAGTCACGCCCGTTTCCGGAATACCCCGCCCCGTTGCATCAGCCAGCACGGCCAAGGCCCCAACGTTTGAGTTTTTGCCTTGATCCGTCGCCATCCCCTGCGTGGTATAGCGCTTCATATGCTCAACCGAGCGGAAATTTTCGACCGCCGCTTGCTTGACGTCCTTGACGCTCACGTCGTTCTGGAAATCCAGCCACGCGCGCCCCTTTCCTGCAACCGCCCACAGCGGAGATATTCGATAGGCTGCATCCTCTGCTTTGGGCAGTACGCAATCCGCGGCCTTCTGGCCCAGCGCCTCAGCCGCGCGGTTCGCCGCTGCGGCCCCTTCGGCCAGACACGCCGCTGTTGAGAAGGTGCCGTTGCACGCGCCTGCGGCCTCCAACGTCGGGATCGTGCCCTCAGTGGGAACAAAGGCTGCAATATCCTCGCGCCACTGTGGGCGGCCGTTCATGTGGCAGGTCAGATGAACCGTTGGGTTCCAGCCACCAGACACCGCAAGGCAATCCGCCTCGATCTCTTGCACATCGCCACCTTTGCGCATCTTGATACTGCGCAGCGCCAACCTGCCGGACGAGCCGCAAACCTCGGCCCCCAAGTGCACGGGATATGGCACATCGCCAACTTCGGCATCTGGGCGGGAGTCGATCAAGGCACTTACCGTCACGCCTGCCGCGTGCAGATCGCGGGCTGTGCGATGGGCGCTATTGTTATTGCCAAACACAGCGACCGTGCTGCCTGCGCTCACGCCCCAGCGGTTTAAATAGCTGCGCACCGCGCCCGCCGTCATAATGCCAGGGCGGTCGTTGTTCTCAAATGCGATGGGGCGTTCTAACGCGCCTGCACATAGGACGGTGCGCTGCGCTGCGATCCGCCAGAAACATTCCAGCGGCGCGGTGCTGCGCGGAAGGTGATGGGTGACCCGCTCTAACGCGCCAAAGATGCCGCCATCATAGGCGCCTGTAACCGTAGTGCGCGTCATCAGCCGCACATTTGGCAAGGCTTGCAAATGCGCAACCTGCTGTGCGGCCCAGTCAGCCGCTGGCATACCGTCGACATCTTCGACCTCGGACAGCAACCGCCCGCCCATGGTGAAATCTTCGTCGCATAGGATCACATCCAGCCCCGCCTTGGCGGCAGTCGTAGCAGCCATCAAGCCCGCAGGCCCAGCGCCCACAACCAGCACATCGCAAAAGGCAAAAGCGCGGTCATAAGTGTCTGGGTTATGCTCTCCGCTTAACCGCCCCAACCCCGCAGCGCGGCGGATGACCGGCTCATACAGTTTTTCCCAAAACGCCTTGGGCCACATGAAGGTCTTGTAATAAAACCCTGCGCCCAAAAACGGCGCCGCCAGATCGTTCACGGCCATTGCATCGAACTTGAGCGAGGGCCACGCCGATTGCGAGAAAACCTCGAGCCCGTCAAATATCTCTTGAACGGTGGCGCGGATGTTTGGTTCTGATCCAGCCCCCTTGCCGACCGTGATCAAGGCGTTTGGCTCTTCAGAGCCCGCACTCAGCACGCCGCGCGGGCGGTGGTATTTGAACGAGCGCCCCATCAGGCGCACACCATTGGCCAGCAGCGCCGAAGCGACGGTATCACCAGCGCGCCCTGTGTATTCAGCACCGTCAAAACAGAAACGCACGGGCTGACCTGTTGTGCTGTCGGAGACCCTCATGTGTTTTCCCCCAGCTTAACGTCTGCGGCCAAAGCTGTATCAAGAACCGTGTGGGTCACTGTATCGCGCGTCACAACCAGCCATGCGCCGCATCCGCCCTCGTGATGCCAATACTCTTGCGTTGGCCCTGCGGGGTTATCACGCAGGTGCAGATAATCGTCCCATGCCTCTGGTCCTGCATCAGGATTTGGGCGTTCTAAAACAGCCCCTTTGTAATAGAACTCTCGTTGGTCACGCAGACCACAAATCGGGCACTGTAACCTCACAACGCCTCTCCTTGCCTGCTAAAGTCCTGATCCATCTGCACGGTGCATATACCCATGTCGTAAACGCGCGTCATCACATGCCCCTTAATGCAAATTATGCTGAGAGCCGGTGCCCTCTTCATCCATCAACCCGCGCCCTGTACGGAAACGATCCAGACGGAATTTTTCAGCGGGTTTATGGTGGTTCCCTGTCGCCATCAGATGCGCAAAGGAGTTCCCCGATCCTGGCACAGCCTTGAACCCGCCATAACACCAGCCACAGTTCAGAAAGAGCCCTTCAATCGGGGATTTATCGATAATCGGAGAACCATCTGGCGTCATATCCATGATCCCGCCCCATGATCGCAGTACCTTTGCCTTGCCGATCATCGGCATCAGGGTCATGCCCGCCTCCATCACATGTTCTTTTGCAGGAAGGTTCCCGCGCGCGGCGTATGAAGCGTAGTAATCAAGGTCGCCGCCAAAGACCAAGCCGCCCTTGTCAGACTGGCTGATATAAAAGTGCCCCATGCCAAAGCTGATTACGGAATCGATGACGGGCTTTAGCCCCTCGGTGACAAAGGCCTGCAAAACATGGCTTTCGATTGGCAAACGCAACCCCGCCATCGCGGCCACCTGCGAAGAACGCCCCGCCGTGACAATGCCAACCTTTTTGGCGCGGATCGGCCCCCGCGTGGTTTGCACACCGCGCACGACCCCGTTTTCAACATCAATGCCTGTCACCTCACACTGCTGGATCAGGTCCACACCGCGCTGGCTAGCCCCGCGTGCATAACCCCAAGCCACGGCATCATGACGGGCCGTGCCCGCGCGGCGCTGCATCAGCCCCCCGTAAATCGGGAAGCGCGTGTTCTCGAAATCAAGGAAGGGCGCAATTTTGCGCACCCCTTCAACGTCCAGCAGCTCGGCATCGTCGCCCTGCCCCACGATCGAGTTCCCCCGACGCGCATAGGCATCGCGCTGCCCATCCGAATGGCACAGCATCAGCTGGCCACGCTGGGACAGCATGACGTTATAGTTCAGCTCTTGCTCTAGGTTTTCCCACAGCTTGAGTGAGTGAGAGTAAAACTGTGAATTCCCATCAAGAAAGTAGTTGGCCCGTACAATCGTGGTATTACGCCCGACATTACCACCGCCAAGGTATCCTTTTTCCAATACCGCGATGTTGGTTAGCCCATGTTCTTTTGCGAGGTAATAGGCCGTCGAAAGGCCATGCCCCCCGCCGCCGATGATGATCGCGTCATATTCCGCCTTTGGCTCTGCATCGCGCCAATGGGGTTGCCAGCCCTTATTGCCCCGCAACCCTTCGCGCAGAACGCGCCAACCTGAAAACCGCATAAGGCCCCCTCTGTCCACTTCTGCCTACTGTGGCGAAGCTGGTCAGCCCTAGCAATCATCAAAACGCACAAAACAACATCCAGCCCTTCAGAAAAGGGCCAACGCCACTTGTTTAACCTTAGCGATACGCCACCTCAGGCTGGGCCTGAGCCGCCCGCCCATCACTGGCCGCATCATCACCTTTGGAATCAAACATCATGGCGACAGCCAAGCCAACGCCGCCATGATGCCCGCCCCCTGAGGGGCGTTTATTCAACAGTGCTAGTGAATAAAGCCGCACAGATAGCCATCATGCGCCCAGCCCTGCACCGACAAGGTTTTGAACGGGATGCCCTGCCCTTCAGGCGTTACCTCGCGATAGGCATCCACCACCCGAACCCACCGGCCACGCCGCTCAGTTGCATCGACGACAACGATCGCCAGCCGCTTTAATTTGCGCACAGCCTTAAAGTCGCTGCCCGGTCCGCTGCGGATGCTGAGAAAGCCATCAGGACCATTCACATTACAGACCATCGTGTTGTGGGTTTCGAATGTCGGGTTTAGCGGCCAGTCTTGCTTGGCCAACCCCGAGAGGTAGACCTCTCCGTAGGTTTTGTTTTCTGCGGCGCCTGTTGCCGCCCAAAAAACCATAAGAAGTATAGCAAGGATGCGCATATTAAAGCCCTTTAGCCTGATAGCTTGCTGCGACCTTGCCAATAGACACCAAATAAGCGGCTGTTCGCAGGTCTGTTACGTCGTCACGACCATGCCAGACGTTCGCCATCGATTCATATGCAATGCGCATCGTGTCATCCAGCCCCGAGCGCACCAGCTCTAACTCGCCAGCGCCGCGCAGGTATTTGTCTTTAAAGTCGGGAGACAAAGTCCAGTTAATAGAAGCATCTTGGCTGATCCGGTCCAATTCATCAACGATCAACTGGTGGCGGCTTTCTTCTTGGCGGCGGCCCATTCGGCCAAAACGGATATGGCTTAGGTTTTTAACCCACTCAAAATAGCTGACCGTCACACCGCCTGCGTTGGCATACATGTCAGGGATAATCACTGTCCCCTTATCGCGCAGGATTTCATCCGCGCCTGCGGTTACTGGGCCATTTGCAGCCTCGATAATCAGGTTGGCCTGAATGTTGCGCGCATTGCGCAAGTTGATCACCCCCTCCAAAGCGGCAGGGATCAGGATGTCACAATCCGTTTCCAACAGGCTGGCGCCATCTTCGATAAACTCGCCCCCAGCAAAGCCCTTGGGGGAACCTTCGGCAGTGATATGCGCCTTGAGCGCCTCAATATCGATGCCGTCTTTGTTGAAAATCGCACCATTATATTCAATCACACCGATCACAGGCGCGCCATCTTCTTCGCTCAGGAATTTTGCGGCGTGATACCCCACGTTGCCCAGCCCCTGAACAATCACGCGTTTGCCGTCCAGCTTGCCCGACAGCCCTGCTTTTTTCACGCCCTCGCTATCGCGGAAAAATGCACGCAGCGCATATTGCACACCGCGGCCAGTTGCTTCGGTGCGGCCCTGAATGCCACCAGCATTCGTCGGCTTGCCTGTCACACAGGCTGCGCTGTTAATGTCGGTCGTGTGCATACGCTTATATTGATCCGCGATCCACGCCATCTCGCGTTCGCCTGTTCCCATGTCAGGCGCGGGTACGTTTTGGCTGGGGTTGATCAGATCGCGCTTGATCAGCTCATAGGCAAAACGGCGGGTGATCAATTCCATCTCATGTTCGTCGTATTCGCGCGGGTCCACGCATAGCCCGCCTTTCGATCCCCCGAACGGCGCTTCGACCAAGGCACATTTGAAAGTCATAAGAGCCGCGAGCGCCTCAACTTCATCTTGGTTCACGCCCATAGAAAAGCGGATACCGCCCTTTACCGGCTCCATATGTTCGGAATGAACCGAACGGTAGCCCGTGAAGGTTTTAATGTCGCCCCGCAGGCGAACGCCAAAACGCACAGTATAGGTTGCGTTGCAGACACGGATTTTTTCGACGAGACCGGGCTTGAGATCCATGAGGTTAACCGCGCGGTTAAACATCATGTCCACGCTTTCGCGAAAGCTCGGCTCGTTTGTGTTTTGGGTCATGGGGATGGTCACTTTTCCTGGTGAGTTGATGAACAAAAACCGGCAGAGAGATTCTCAATGCCTTAGGGGCAGCTTATTCACTCCCGCGACAATCTGCCACTTTTTTAATCTGTTTGAAAACTTTTATAGTGCGCCGCCCAAAACAGGCGCGCAGGCAAATCAGCGAGGCCATTGGCAGTAACGCCCCCTTCGGACATCGTTCAGATCAGCCAACGTATATCCACCAGACCTTAAGGAAGCATCAAACGGTTTGGTGATGTTGATGGTGCCTCTGAAACCCTATCTGAAATTTCACCCACGGCTTCGGTTGCCGCAGCTGGGGGGGGGTGATTTTCGATCACGGATAAAAGGCCGCAAAAATGCTTCACCTTTGAATCACTTCTAGGACAACTAAAACGACTCACTTTTAGAAAAACACTTCGGAACCCCGCTTATTGGCGCGCACTGTTCACGGTCAGGAAACACTCCTCCCATTTGGCGCTGATTGACCCCCAAACCCCTTTAAAATATGGATTTTCGGCACTTCTTTGCCCCAATTTGGCCATGTTCATTCGCCATAAGGAACTCTGAATTTAGCCACAGACACGGTCACTGTGACAGGTCCAGGCTCGAAAGGTGACGATGATGAAAAATCTATTTTCGACGACGCGCATCCCGGTCTGCTCGGGATTTAAACAGTCTCCTCTGTTGCGCCACTTTAAGCAGGGCGAAGACGGCAACGTGACAGTTCTGTCACTTGCGCTAATCGCGATCCTAGGCATTTTGGCGAGTGTCGCATGGGACATGAACGGTAACGAATTCCACCGTGTTAGAATGCAAAACACAGCCGACCGCGCGGTACTTGCTGCTGCGGATCTGGATCAGACGCTCAGCCCAGATGAGGTTGTGCGCGATTACTTTGACAAAGCGGGCTATCCCACACTGGTTACAGGTGTGAACATTAGCGAAGGCCTGAACTTTCGCACGGTTTCGGTATCATCCGCCGGCATCATGGAAACCGACTTTATCAAAGGTCAAGGCGGCGAACGTGAGATGCTTGTAAACGTTTTCTCCGAAGCTGAAGAACGCGTCAACAACGTTGAAATCTCGATGGTTCTCGATATCTCGGGTTCGATGAGCGAAGGCTCAAAAATGTCCAACCTACGGGACGCTGCGAGCACCTTTGTTGACACCGTTATCACCGAAGAAACGAAAGACCTCGTATCGCTTTCGGTTGTGCCCTACTCCGAACACGTGAGTGCAGGCCCCGAAATCATGAGCAAATTCAACGTGGATTGGGATCACTCCTACAGCCACTGTATGGAATTCAGTGAAGCCGACTTTGATCGTAGTGATCTGCGTCGTGATAAAACCTATGATCAGGTCCAACACTTCCAATGGGGCTATAACGGTTACAACAATGACCGAAGCACCCCTGTTTGCCCAATTGGCGCAGATGAAGATGTTGTGGCCTTCAGCCAAAACGCATCCGATCTGAAATATAAGATTGGCCGTCTTGTGCCGCGCGGCAGTACCTCGATCTTTGCAGGTATGAAATGGGCTACCGGCCTATTGGACCCTGATTTCCGCACGATCAACCAGCAGCTCATCCAAGATGGCGATGCCGATCCTGCATTTTCTGCGCGTCCTGCCGCATTTGATGACCACGAAACGCTGAAAACCGTGATTTTGATGACCGACGGTCAGAACCACTATTCTTACCGTATCGATGATCGCTATTACGCAAACTCCAGCCATGTTGCGCACTGGAACCGGTACAACCTGAACTGGTACCTCAGCCGCTACGTGAGCAGCCGCTACCACGACAACTTCAAATACGTGAAGTACTGGCCTGATTATGGCGACACCCTTTTGGACAAGGTCTGTGACGCGGCAAAAGAGAAAAACATCGTTATCTGGTCAATTGGCTTTGAAGTCTCCGATCACGGTGCCGACGTAATGCGCAACTGTGCGTCTTCTCCCAGCCACTTCTTCCGGGTTGAAGGTGTCGAAATCAAAGAGGCGTTCAAAGCGATTGCGCGTCAAATCAACCAGCTGAGGCTCACACAATGATTATTCGTCTCAAAAACCGCCTAACCCAGTTCCGCAAAGAAGAATCCGGTGCGACAAACACACTTGAATTCGCTTTCATGGTACCGCTCGTATTTATCGCGTTCGCCTTTGGTGTAGAACTGACAACCCACTCGAACCGCCAGTTCCAGTTGGACCGCGGCGTGGAAGTAACGACACGGATCATCCGCCTGAATACTTCTGCTCAGTATACGCATGAGATCCTGAAGCAGGCGATCTGTGACAATACGGGAGGTTTGGACGATTGTTCTGAAAACCTGCGCCTAGAATTGTTGCCGATGGATCCACGTGACTATACTGGCCTTGACGCTTCGCCTTATTGCTCGGACAGCGCACAACCCGTCGATCCGGAAAGTGGTGTTTCCCTTGGCCAGCAACACGAATTGATGCTGATCCGCGCGTGTTACAGGTTCGTACCGTTCATGGGCTCTTTGGGTCTGGGTAAATTACTAGCAGGTCCCGACGGTTACGGGAAAATGGTCACAATGAGTGCCTTCGTACAGGAGCCAAGATAATGACTTTTCGTAAATTCAAAACCCTAATGCAGGCCGAGTTTGCTCGGGATGAAAAAGGCAGCGCCTCTATCGAAGCGGTCATCATGATCCCACTGATGTTCTTTGTGATGATCTGCGTTGTGACGCTTCTCGACCTGACGCGTTTGCATGGCATGCACCAAAAAGCAGCCTATACAATCAGCGATATGATCTCGCGTGAGACTCTTGCGATTGACGCAGACTATCTGGCCGGTTCGCATGCATTGCTAAACACGCTCACACGCGATCCTCAGGATAGCACCGTGCGGGTATCGGTCGTGCGCTATGATGCGACCAACAATATCTTCAAGCTGGATTGGTCAAAGACCAGCGGTTACGCAACACCTGTATCAAACCACGATGTACGTAACTGGACGACCAAACTGCCAAAGATGGTGCACAACGAGCGTATGATCGTCGTCGAAACCAACGCGATCTACCAGCCGCCATTCCAGATCGGACTGGGTAACCAAGAGATTGATAACTTCATCTTCACGCGCCCACGTTACGCCCCACAAGTTTTGTGGACTGACGAACCAAGTTCTGAAGAATACGAAGGCGACAACTACTCTTAAAACGAATTCACCCCCGGACGGTTATCCGCCCGGGGGTTTTCTTTTGACTGGACTATAGTTTCAAATCCCGCTGCGCCATGATCGCGGCAATGATTTCAGACATGAATTTGGTTTGGCTTGCGGGTGTCATCCCCCCCACACCAATCCGACGCCCCATGCGCCACCACAAACCCGGGCGCCATTCATTTTCCGCTTTTTCTTTTGTACGCAGCAAAAAACCGTTGGAAGGTTTGAACGCGAAAAAGCCCCGATCCATCCCGTCGATATCTGCGATCAACGCAATCCGCGTGCCATCACTATCGCGCAGCTCGGTTTCGGTTAGTTCGATCTGCGACCCCGTCGAGCGCCGCATTTTATCCGCCATCCAAAGGGTCGCGACCCCAAGGATAAGCAAAAACAGGCGCCATTCCAGCGCAGGCGATTGAACAATTGCGATGTAGATCAGCAAAATCCCCAGTAATCCCAAAGACCCCATTCCGATCATACGCCGCCCCATTCCAGCTTCTGCCGTGGCAAGAACCTCATTGGGATCCGTTGGAATTTTCTCAATTTCTTCGGTCATGGCAAATCTCCTTTGCCTGACCCCTAGTGGTAGATGCGACAACGGGCAAGCATGTCACATCATGCCTGCCCGCTTTAGCGCCCACCAGAAACAGGTTAGCTCCTTGTTTTTGAAACACTTAAGCGATCCGCAAGAAACCGCCTTTGGTTTGATTATTTAGCCAACCGCTTTGGGCGCACCTCATAGCCGCGCTCTTCGGGCTCATCATCAACCAGCTCTTGCGGGAACCCCTCTGCCAAAATCTCCAGCCCTGTCGCCTCTTCCAAACGTTCGATCATACGATCCGATTGGGCCCGTTCACCATATCGCTTCTGACCATCCGTCATCATCTCGATAATCAAAGGTGAGATTTCCAGCGGCACGCCTGAATCATCCGCCAACTTTTGGAACAGCCCGATGTCCTTTTGGATAAGGTCCATTGTAAAATTCACATCGCGAGAGCCGGATAGGATCAACTGGCTTTCCGTTTCATGGACAAAGCTGTTCCCCGAGGACATCGCCATCGCCTCATAGGTCATGCCAAGGTCCATGCCTTGCGCCTTCATCACGGTCAGGGCTTCGCAAATCGTCAATAGATTGGCCGTCGCCAGATAATTTGTCATGACTTTGAGAATGCTGGCATTGCCCAAATCACCAACGTGCAAAATGCGCCGCCCCATATGGGTGAGGATGGGCAGCACCTTTTCAAAGGTGTCGCGATCACATCCCGCATAAATGCTGATGTTGCCCGTATCGGCGCGGTGGCACCCGCCTGATACAGGGCAATCCACGGCCGCGCCACCTGCCCCTTGCACCAACGCACCCAAGCGTTTGATTTCATTGGCATCCGTGGTCGACATTTCGATCCATGTCTTGCCTGCACCAACTTCTGGCAGCATTTGTTCGACCACCGCAGCACTGGCCGCGGGGCTGGGTAGACAGGTGATAACCGCATCACAGTCGCGCATCATTTGCGCAGGGCTGCCCCCCGCTGTTGCCCCCGCTGCCACTTTGGCCGCTACCAAATCTGCATCCAGATCATGGACATATAAATCCACCCCGTTGCGCAGCAAACTCCCCGAGAGTTTCCCCCCGACATTTCCCAGACCGATAAAACCGATTTTCATACTCATCTTTCCCTATCATTTTCACCAACCTTGCCGCGCGATGCGACGCCGTCCAGTTCAAAACCGACGCCAAGCAAAGTTTGTGACGTTTTAGGACAATCGGCATAGCTCGGGCTGCAAGATACTTGCCCCCTCTTCGTTGGATCAAACGACGCTTTTGATTTACCAGATGGCGGCGGCCAAAAGGCCTGCGCGCCAGCCTAAGTTACTGCGCGGCGCACCATTTCCCAATATTGCGCTGTGACTTCTTCTAAAGACAGCCTGCCCCCTGCGCGAAACCACGTATTCACCCCCGTCAGCATCGCGATGATGGCCAGCGTAGCAATCTTTGTATCGACGATCTGGAATTCCTTGGCGGCCACCCCATCGCGCAAAATCCGTTCTAATCCGCCCTCATACTGGCCGCGCAACGCCTCGATCCGCTTAAAGTTGTCGTCGGTCAGGTTGCGAAGCTCCATATAGGCGATAAAAACCGCATCGGGGCGCGCATGGTGGAATCGGATGTGAAAGGCGACAAACTCTTGCAGGCGCGCGGTTGCAGACCCAGACAGGTCATCTTGCACAGCTGCCAGCAGGTCGCTCATGTGACCTTCCATCAAATCAAATAGCAGGCTCTGCTTGTCTGGCGTGTAATTGTACAGGGCCCCCACTTGCACCCCGACTTCGGCTGCAATTGCGCGCATGGAAACAGCCGCATAGCCCCCCCTTGCAAACAGCTTTAGCGCCGCTTCGCGCACCTTTGGGCCGGTGATGTCTGAATGTGATCCTGCGGTTCGTGCCATGGCGGGACTATCTGAACGTGCGTTCAAAAAGTAAACCCTTTCCCGCTCAGATAATCCTAGCCACTTGCACAAGACCTCCCTGCTGGTGCAAACAATTCCCTATGAAACCTGTGAAGTTCTCCTTTGCCCTTTGGGCCAGTGTTGCCCTTTTGGGCGCGTGCACCCAATTTCCCGCATTGGATCACACAATATCGCCCGAACTCGCCAATGCTGACTATCCAGAGTTGGTTCCCCTCCAGCCCGTTTTGGCGGCTGCCCAAAATTCACGCGTAGAACCTGTGCAGGCAGGCGCCGCGATTGACGGGCGTGTTGCCGCTCTAAAAGCAAGGGCTGCGCGGCTGCGCGGATCGGTTTTGACCGGTGCAGAACGACAGCGGTTGGCAAAGGGCTTGCGATAAGCACGCCGAGGTGCGTTGCACGGGCGCTGCGTTCGGGCTACATGCACGCAAAGAGCATTCATCTAAAAGGAACAACCGCCATGGCACAGCCTCTTCGTCTTGGGATTGCTGGATTGGGTACGGTCGGTGCTGGTGTTGTGCAAATCCTGCGCAAACAAGCAGCGATGTTAGAGGCGCGCACAGGCCGCCAATTGGTTATATCCGCCGTTTCGGCGCGCAGCCGCACCAAAGATCGCGGCGTGAACCTGTCGTCTTATGCATGGGAAGATGATCCCGTTGCCTTGGCCAAACGCGATGATGTTGATGTTTTCGTCGAACTCATGGGCGGCGAAGACGGCCCTGCAAAAGCCGCAACCGAGGCCGCAATTGCCCTTGGAAAAGATGTAGTTACCGCCAACAAGGCGATGTTGGCGATGCACGGGCAGTCACTCGCCGAAGCTGCCGAAGCGCAAAACTGTGTCATCAAATACGAAGCCGCCGTTGCGGGCGGCATCCCCGTCGTCAAAGCATTGGGCGAAGGCCTAGCCGGAAACGAGATCACCCGCGTCATGGGCGTGATGAACGGCACCTGCAACTATATCCTCACCCAGATGGAGGCAACCGGCCAAGGCTATAACGCCCTTTTCGCCGAGGCAGACAAACTCGGCTACCTCGAAGCAGACCCGAATCTGGATGTGGGCGGCATTGATGCGGGACACAAGCTGGCGATCCTGTCGTCGCTGTCCTTCGGCACTCAGGTGAATTTTGATGGGATCGAGCTGGAAGGCATTCAGCGCGTTACTTTGGACGATATCACCGCCGCAGCCGACATGGGCTATAAAATCAAACTGCTTGGCGTGGCGCAGATGACAGGCCGTGGGCTGGAACAGCGCATGCAGCCTTGCCTTGTGCCCGCGACCTCACCTTTGGGGCAGCTGGAAGGTGGCACAAACATGGTTGTGCTGGAAGGTGATGCCGTTGGCCAAATCGTTCTGCGCGGAGCAGGTGCTGGTGCTGGCCCAACCGCCAGCGCAGTTCTGTCTGATATCTGCGATGTCGCGCGCGGCTATCGCAGCCCCGTCTTTGGCCAACCTGCCGAAACACTAAAAGTCGCGACGCCCGCGCTTAGCCAGCGCCCTGCCGCTTATTACCTGCGCCTATCCCTCAAGGATAAACCAGGTGCATTGGCCAAAGTCGCAACCGTTTTGGGCGAAGCAGGTGTCTCGATTGATCGCATGCGCCAATACGGCCACGAAGATGACAGTGCCCCTGTCCTGATCGTGACCCATAAAACCACCCGCGCAGATATCGACCACGCATTAGACGCCTTTGAATCCACTTCCGTAATGGCTGGTGATCCAGTCGCCCTGCGGATCGAGGAAGTTTAACCCCAAGGCGCAATTTCAAGGATAAGACATGGACCAAGCGGCGGCATTTCTGGGGGTTGAGACCTCTTTAACAGGGCGGCGCTGGGTTGGTCCGGGTGTCGAAGCGGTGCGCGCCTCAGAGGCTTTGCACCAGCAAACAGGCCTGCCCATGGCGGTTTGTCAGGTTTTGGCCCGCCGCGGCGTTCCCGCGGCCGAGGCCGAGGCCTTCCTTGCCCCTGCCCTGCGCGATTTGTTGCCCGATCCGCGCAGCCTGCGGGATATGGAGATCGCCGCCAAAAGGTTCCTCCAAGCCGTCAAAACACGGCAGAAAATCGCTATCTTTGCAGATTACGATGTGGACGGTGGCGGCTCGGCTGCGCTGCTGCTGGTCTGGCTGCGCCAAATGGGGCGCGAGGCGACGCTTTATGTCCCTGATCGCATCGACGAAGGCTATGGCCCGAATGACGAGGCGATGGCCGATCTGGCCTCAAAACATGATCTAATCATCTGCGTTGATTGCGGAACCCTGTCCCATGGTCCGATTGCCGCTGCCGTTGGGGCAGATGTGATCGTGCTGGATCACCACTTGGGCGGTGAAACCCTGCCCGAATGTGTGGCAGTGGTGAACCCCAACCGCCAAGACGAAGACGGCGCGCTGGCCCATCTTTGCGCCGCTGGTGTTGTGTTTTTGATGCTGGTCGAAGCAGGTAGACAGTTGCGCGAAGTCGAGGTCAAAGGCCCCGACCTAATGGCCCTGCTGGATCTGGTCGCCTTGGCCACGGTCGCCGATGTTGCCCCGCTGATTGGGGTAAACCGTGCCTTTGTGCGCCAAGGGCTAAAAGTGATGGCACGGCGCGAACGTGTAGGCATCTCGGCGCTGTCTGATGTTGCGCGGATGGATACAGCCCCCGCCGCCTATCACCTTGGCTTTATGCTGGGGCCACGGATCAACGCGGGCGGCCGCGTGGGCAAAGCAGATTTGGGCGCGCGCCTTTTGGCCACCGATGACCCGCATGAAGCCGCCGCCCTCTCCGAAAAGCTGGATGCGCTCAACACCGAACGCCGCGATGTGGAAAACGCCGTTCGCGCCGCCGCATTGGCCCAAGCAGAAGAGCGCGGAACCGATGGGGCGCTTGTCTGGGCCGCTGGCGCGGGCTGGCACCCTGGCGTGGTTGGCATCGTGGCCTCGCGCCTGAAAGAGGCCACAGGCCGCCCCGCCGTGGTCATTGGCCTTGATGAGGGAATCGGTAAAGGCTCTGGCCGCTCGGTTTCTGGTATCGACCTTGGCGCAAGTATCCAAAAATTGGCGATGCAGGGCGTTTTGCAAAAAGGCGGCGGTCACAAAATGGCCGCTGGCCTAACGGTGGAAGAGGGCAAACTGGAAGAAGCCATGACACAGCTTAGCGCTTTGTTGGAAAAACAGGGCGCGCACCTGTTGGGGCCCTCCGATTTGCGTCTGGAAGGGATGCTGATGCCTGGCGCTGCGAGTGTTGAATTAACCGAAGCGGTCGAATCAGCAGGCCCATTTGGCGCGGGCGCCTCTGCCCCACGTTATGTTTTTGCAGATATGCGCATTTTTTCAGCACGCCGAGTCGGCGAGTCTCATTTAAAAGTCAGCTTTGGCGACGGATTAGGCACCCGTTTGGATGCAATTTGCTTTGGCGCATATGATTCACCCCTTGGCCCTGCCCTCGAAGCGCATGGCGGCGCGCATTTTCACCTCGCTGGAAGGCTTGATATTAACACATGGCAAGGCCGCCAAACCGTGCAATTAAGGCTCGAAGACGCCGCCCGCGTATAATCCTGCAAAAAACTGCATCATTTCTCACATTTCCGCTTGCGCCATTCACAGCTATTGCTTAGAGAACGGCTCACCAAGTGTGGCCCGTTCGTCTATCGGTTAGGACGTCAGGTTTTCAACCTGAAAAGAGGGGTTCGATTCCCCTACGGGCTGCCACATACTTCCCTGTTATTATTAGCGTTATTTTGATCCAGCGGGACTCTCGTTTGATTAGCATCTCTAAGCGAGAAACAGATTGTTTCGAAAATTCCCCATCAAATATGTCTAAAATCTGTTATCTAGGTGTCAGTGGTCTGGCGCAGCTGAATCACAGGCTGCTGTATTGCCAGCCGACAGACCAACCTCGGGCCTTTAAATGCTCGGGAACCGAGACGCCACCACGGGCCAAACCCGATTCTGCCAATTCGGCAAAGCACGTGATCGGCAGATCGAAACGAAAGACACGATACGCCGAATGGCTCGGCGCATCACTGAAGACGACCTAATGACCCTGGGGGGTTTTGGACTATGAAGAAATTTGACGCTGATCAACCGGGCTACGGCCTTGGGCGCCTTGCGACTGCAGGCGGCGACGTTGATGCGCGCGTATCCATCATGCGCTCCCATGCTTTCAAGTTCCAGCGTCAGGTCGCGCCGAAAAAGCCCGCGCCCTACCGCAACGGCGGTAAGCGTCTGTTGGAAACAGTGCTGATCGTTCTCAGCTTGCCGTTCTTCTTGCCCATTGTTGCGCTTTGCGCTGTTGCGTTGTGGATCGAAGGCGGCAATCCGTTCTATCGCCAGATCCGCCTTGGACAAAACGGCAAACGATTCTCGATTCTTAAATTGCGGACGATGGTTCGGGATGCTGACGCGGTTCTCGAAGACTACCTTGCCCGCGATCCCGAAATGCGCCGCGAATGGAATGAAAAGCAAAAGCTGATCAATGATCCTCGTGTGACACGCGTTGGCGCTTTCTTGCGCTCGACCTCACTGGATGAACTGCCACAGCTTTGGAATGTTCTAACCGGCGACATGAGCCTGATTGGCCCGCGTCCTATGATGCCTGAGCAGCTGACCATGTATGGTGATCCAGCCCATTATTTCGCCCTGCGCCCTGGGATCACGGGCTTGTGGCAAATCTCGGCGCGGAACGAAAACCGCTTTTCTTTCCGCAATGAAGTCGACGCGACCTATAACAAGCAGATGAGCATGAAAGGCGACATCGCCATCATCTTTAAAACGATCGGCGTGATGCTGCGCCGTACTGGTCACTGAGACGCCGACAAGAACCCTTTTATTTAGCAATACATGCAGTATGTTGAGCGCATGTCCAAACCCCGAAAGCCTGATCCTATGAAGGATACATTTGCATCCTCGCCTGCAACTGCAGTGCGCCCTCGTGGCGACCTTATGGTCCCTGCAAAAGGTAGCTTTACGCGCCCTCGGCGGTTTGATGACGCGGCTCAGGATCTGGTGGACGAGGCGGAAATCGTCATGGAAGAAAAAGCCCCCAAGCTGCCATCCTCTTACCCCGAGGAAACCAACCTCGCGGCGGCACCGCGCGATCTTTGGGCGCTGCTTCACACTCAGGAACCTGGCAAAGACCAGCATATCCTAGAGGGCAGCCAAGCAGCAGAAGATTTCCGAGCCACGGATGTTTCGCGCGCCTTTGATTTGCTACGCACCCGTCTGCGCCAAACCGTCAAGCAGCACGGCTGGGTGAACATCGCCGTTGCCTCGCCCACAACAGGCTGTGGCAATACTTTCACCGCGGCCAACCTCGCGGCAAGCCTTGCTAGGGTCCCCTCCTCACGGACCGTTCTGATGGATTTCAACATGCGCTCGCCTGGTTTGGCAAAGACACTGGACATGGACGCAAGCCAGACAGGCGATTTGCGTGACTTCCTAGCGGGTGATGTGGCGATCAGCGATTATATCCTACGTGCAAGTGATACGCTGGCAGTGGGCCTTGGATCTTCTGCGCAGGCAGACGCCGCCGAGATCATGCAAGACCCCGCAACAGCTGCCAGCCTTGCCGAAATGCGCGCAGCCCTGCGCCCTGACATCGTTCTCTATGACATGCCACCGCTTTTGTCCCATGACGACACATCTGCCTTCCTGCCGCAGCTGGACGGCGTGTTGTTGGTTTCTGACGGGACCCAGACCATGGCAAAGCATATCGCTGAATGTGAACGCATTCTGGACGGTCAGGTTCCCCTGCTGGGGGTTATCCTGAACCGCGCCCGCGCCTCGAGTATTGAGCGTTTCTAAGCCAGCGGCGCTGCAACAGCTTTTAGAAGCTGTAACAAAGTCATATAATCGCCAAAATCTAATTCTATTACAGGTGAAACGCCGTCCCTTAGGGGCGGTCCTTCCGGTTTAGGCTGGCAAAACAGGTTCGAGTGAGGCAAACATGGGTCCGATCTATACATGGCAGGATTTCCTGGACATGACCCGACGACGGTTGGGTGTGATTTCCTTTGTGATTATCCTTGGCTGCGTTGCATCCTTGTATTGGGCGCTTAGCCATGTACATCTGTATTCTTCCTCCGAAGTTATTCAGGTGGAACAGCCCAAGATTAACGATGAATTGGCCCGTTCAACCGTAGAAGGGTCATCTGCGCGCCGCTTGCAACTGATCCAACAGCAGTTGATGGCGCGGGCCAGCCTGCAAGATATCATCGAAAAATATGACATCTACGCAAACCTCGAAGCGTTAAAGCCCAGCGAAAAGGTAAACCTGCTGCGCCAATCCGTAACCATTAATGGCGTTGCAGCCGCGCGCGAAGGCTTTGCCGATGACGGAACCATCTCTGTCCTGACCATCACCGCCCAGATGGAACAAGCCCAGCTTGCCCGTGACGTGGCCCATGAATTCGCAGAACAAACCCGCAATCTGATGGCCGCCCAACGCCGCGAGCAAACCGAACAGACCCTCACATTCTTTCAGCAGCAAGAAACAGTTGTCCTCGCGAACATTGCTGATCTTGAAGCCGAATTAGAGGTCTACCGCCGTGAAAACGACCTGACGGGCGAAGGAGGGGTGGAATTCCGCCTCGCCGAAATCGCGCAACTGAACGAAGCCATCCTTGGGCTGGATCGCGAGATCATCACGGCCCAACTGGCCCGCACACAGATTGATCGCAGCGCGCGCGCCTCGACTGTCCAGCGCGAGGAACGCGCCCTTGATGCGCAGCTGCAAACCCTGACCCAACAACGATCCTTGTTGGATCAACGCAGAACCGCGCTGCGCGAAACCATCCAAGGATCGCCTGAAATCCAGCGCAGTCTGGCCGATTTTGATCGCCGGATGGAACAGCTGCGCAACCAGCTGGAAGAGATCGCAACACGGCGCAACGAGGCGCAGGTTGGCTTTAATCTGGAAACCGCCGCACAAGGCGAGCGCCTGAAAACCATCGAAGAGGCTCAGGTACCCGATTACCCGATCACCATGAGCAAAAAGAAACGGGCGATTATGGGCGCTGCTGCTTCTGTCGTCTTGGCCTTTGCCATCGCTTGGTTGCTAGAGCTTCGCCGCCCTGTGATCCGTTCTGCACGGCAGATGAAGCGTGAAACAGGGGTGATGCCTGTTGTCTCGATCCCTGAGCTGGCGCCGAAATACCAGAATTCAAAATGGCGCAAAGCCCGCGAAAAACGCCGCGCCGCAGGCAAAGCTGGACGCGCCTCACGGTTGGCACGCCATTCCTGATCAGGTCAGCACAGCCAGCGCCTTGATCGCATCCCAGTGAAGCCATATCGCAGCCGCGCCAATGCTCCCTGCCCCGACAGCGCAGATGATATCATGGCGGGCATCCCATGCCTCATGGATGCGCGCCAACCAGATCATGACGGGATGGGTCAGCAGATGCGCCAGCCCCATGCCCACAATCGCGCCGATGATGCCAAACTGGCTGACCCCGATGATCAAAAAGGTGATTTGAAACACCGCACGGCTGGCTGAGACAACAAAGAACCGTTGTGAATCCCCCGCTGCCAGCGCGGCCTGATCATAGCTCATCCCGATCACCTGCGGGATTTGCGCCACCGCCAGCAAGGTTACAATCGCCCCGCCCAGTGCATAGCGCGGATCATACAGCACCCCCACCAGCCACGGCCCTACCAACGCCATCAGCAGCAACAGCCCCAAGGTCACGCCGCTGATCGCAAACCGCAGTTTGGCGATCTTGGCGACCTCGTGTTTTGCGTCACGGTACACAGGGATCATCACGCGCCCTGTTACAGCTGTGCCCAGTTGCATTGCGAAACTGGCCAGAAAAAAGGCGATATTATAGATGCCAAGGCTCTCAAGGCTCAGGAATTTCCCCAAAACCGCGCGGTCGCCTTGCGAGGCAAAGAACCAAAACGCGGTGCTGAGGAAAATCCACTTGCCGAATTTGACCAGCTCATGCACCGCAGCGCGCTCCCAGCGAAACCTGTTCGCCTCCCCCGGCAGGAACGCCCATGTCAGCGCCAGCTTGGCCACCGCGCCAACAACGCCCCCAACCACCAGCGCGATGACGGATTGCAACCACCACGCCAGCACAACCATCACCACAATACCGATCAATTGCGATGTTAGATCAAGGATCGTAAGCCGCCCCATCAGCAAATGCCGATGCGCCGTTTCAATGCGCGTGGGGTTAAACCCCGTTATCAGCAGCGTCAGCGCTGCAATTGGCAGATAAGTCGCCAGTTCAGGCGCGTTATAAAATCCGGCCAAAGGCAGCGCCAAGGCACTTGCGATCAGCCACAAGATCACACCGCGCATGACCTGAATGCTCCATGCGGTGTTCAGGAAATCGGGGTCATCGCCTCGTTTGCTTTGTGCAATCGACGGCGCAATGCCCACATCCGAAAACAACATTAACCCAACAGTCACCAAACTGATCAACGCCATAAGGCCAAAGGCCTCGGGGAATAGAATGCGCGTCAGGATCAGGTTCGAAGCAAGGCGCAGCCCCTGACTGCCGCCATACCCCAGCAAAATCCACGATGTACTGCGTGCCACCCGCGCCATAAGGCGACCACCCCGCATCTGCTGGAAAAGACCACCCATTTGCCTCATTCATCCCCGCTTTGGCTGTTAAGTATTGGTAACGCCCAACAGCCCCTTGTGCCAGAGCCAAGCGGCCTTGTAGGACTATATGAGACACGAAGGACGCATCAGTTGAACATCGCCTATATCCTCAACAGCTACCCCCAGCCCTCGCACAGCTTTATCCGCCGCGAAATTCGCGCGCTAGAGGCGCAGGGCCACAGCGTGACCCGCCTTGCCATGCGTGCCGGAAATGCGCCGCTGGTGGATGCGCAGGATCTGGAAGAAGCCGCAGCAACCCACTATGTCCTGCGCGCAGGCGCCCTGAACCTGCTACGCGCAACCCTTGGAAACCTCACCGCCTCTCCCAAACGCTTTTTGAACGCGGCCCGCCTTGCGATCCGCTGCGGTCGCCGCTCAGAAGTGGGGGTGATCAAACATCTGATCTATCTGGTCGAAGCTGCCTATGCCGCGCAGGTCTGCACCGCGGGTGAGATCACCCATGCCCACGCGCATTTCGGCACCAACGCCAGTACAGTTGCGATGCTGTGCCATGCGCTTGGCGGTCCTGAGTACAGCTTCACCGTTCATGGCCCAGAAGAATATGACGCCCCGCGCGCTCTGTCACTCGGCGAAAAGATTGCCCGATCCAAATTCACCGTGGCGATCACCAGCTATGGGCGTAGCCAACTCAGCCGTTGGGCGGGGCCGACCCATTGGGGCAAGATCAAAGTCGTCCATTGCGGCATCGAGCCAAGCCATTTCCCCCAGCCGCTTCCCCTGCCCTCTGGTGCGCTTCGGTTTGTGGCCATCGGGCGTTTCGTTGAGCAAAAGGGCCAGCTGCTGGCCCTTGATGCACTGGCAAAGCTGAATGAAACGACAAAGGGCGCGCATCTGACCCTTATCGGTGATGGTGAAATGCGACCCGAGATCGAGGCGCGGATCGCCACCCTAGGGCTAAGCGATCAGGTCACCCTAACCGGTTGGGTGGACGAAGCCCGCATCCTGCAAGAACTCCAAAACGCCCACGCCCTCCTTATGCCCAGCTTTGCCGAAGGCCTGCCCATGGTGATTATGGAGGCCATGGCCGCAGGGCGTTTGGTGATCGCCACCTATATCGCGGGCATTCCCGAACTTGTTAAAACAGGCGAAACAGGGTGGCTGGTCCCTGCTGGTGATGCCGATGCTTTGGCAGATGCGATGCAAGCAATGGCCCAAACGCCGCAAGAGGCGCGTGAAGCGATGGCACAGGCCAGCCGTGAACGTGTGCTATCGCGCCATGACGTGGCGTTAGAGGCAGAAAAGCTCGCCCAGCACATAGGCAGCTAGCGGCCACGCGCCCAACGCTCGCCCTTGCGGTGGGGCAAGCGCACGGCAATCGCCACCAACGCAAAAGCGGCAAATCCAATCGGATCGCGCAGCGCCCGCCGCCAGATCGGTGGCGCATCGGCTGGTATCGGGTCGTGATTCTGCCAAAGCTGCGGAAACAGCTCTTTTACCTCGGCCACACCGATATCCTGCCGTCTGCGCACCCGCACCAACGGGGCAGCCCCTTCGATCATCGGCCACGAATACTGTGCAGGCACCCGAAACCGCTCATCAGGGGTAAAGTTGAGCCGCACAAATGTATCATCGGAGATGATGTCAGGGAATTCGCCCCACCGCGCACGTGCTGGCGCATTCACCGCAAAAACGCCAAAACCAGGAACACCATGGGTGCAAAATGGCAGGCTGGCCCAAAACCGCGCATAAACCCGCGTAAACCAGCTGCCCGACGCCGCCACAATCGGGTCACCTCCTGCATAGCGCGGCGCATCGGTGTCCAACACTTCGGCCAGTTGCGCAATCAGTGGCGGTGTCACAACCACATCCGCGTCCACATAGATCCGCGCCCCATAGCGCGCGGCAGCATCGCCCGCATTCAGGGCGCCCATTTTGCCGCCCTCGGGGATATCAAGAACAGTCAGCAGCCAGCCTTTGCGCGCAAAGGCATCTTGGTAGGTCTGGGCCACCTGAACGGTTGCATCACTGCACCCGTTTGCCATGACGATCACCTCAACCGCCGCCCCTGTTTCATCACTTGCCAGCAACGCTTCCAAGCAGGGTTCGATATAGCCCACCTCGTTATGGGCAGGGATCAGGATGCTAGAGGGGGTGCTCATCTTGTCGCCACCAAAGCGTCCCAACGCGGGTTGCTGTCATCCAGATGACGCAATGCGCCCCAGCTGCCCCATTTTGTTGGAACATAAACATCTGCATAAGCGTTAAACATGTGCCCTCCTGCGGTGGCCCACCCGTCGATCAATGCATCATATAGCGCGCCCATCTGCGTAGAGTAATTCAAATGCTGGAAGAACGCCGTAAGCCGCGCATCATCCACCTGCGCGCCAATCCCTACAATATGCGTGCCGCCCTCATACATGATCAGGTCTAGTCCCGCGTCCGAGGCCACTTTTGCATGATAGGGCCAGACCCGATCACGCAGATCACTTACCGTGTCCACATTCTGGCCACTCACCGAACCGTCTGTCAGCTCTTGCGCGGCCAAGGCCACCGCATAATCGTATTTGCTGCGCTCTAATGCTTCTTGCCGCGCAGTTCCGCTAAGCCCTTCGGCTTTGGCCGCGTCATTTGCCCGCGCCAGACTTTCATCCAACCACGCAGTAACCATATCACGCCGTGCCTCCAGCCCTAGAATGCCGCCGAAATACCCCGTAACCGCATAAGCATCAAAAGCCTCAACCGGTTTTGCGCCGCCTTCGGCCACGACCAAAGGCGCGGCAAGGATGTTTTCCTCAAGCCCGAGCCAGCCCGTTTGGGACGAGATCACATTGACCAGCTGTTCTTCCGCTCCCCTAAACATCTTTGACCATATGCGCGCCACTTCGGCGGCACGCATTGCGTAAAACTGCGTTCCCACGTCATCCTTGCCCCATCTCGCCTTGGCCTGTTCATCCGCCCAACGTGTCTGGGCAAACTGAAAATTCCAAACCTCGTTAGAATATTCCACATAGACCTTTTGCGTAGGGCTCAGCCCCTCACGAACTGTCTGGGCAAAGTTGCGGACATAGGTGTCATCGGCCAAATGCGGGATATTGATCCAGATGTCTTTGCCCAGCTCACCCGCCAACCCCATCATAACCTCAAGCGGCACACCATGATGCGCCCAGCTTGCGTCCTGTTTGAGGGGGCGCAGCTCCCATTTTGACTGGGCTGAATTATTCGTCTCCATCCAATCCATAAACCGCAACGTATCAAAGGGGGCCAAACGCGCGGTCCAATCGGGGTTAAAGATCGCCCCGCCTTCCCACAGGGCCAGCCGATCTTCGCGCACAACCGAGATATTGCGAACGGGGTTGCTGGCATTTGTCCGCTGAATGCGAATTTCAACACTGCCCGGACCTGGCGTGTAATCAAACCTGACCTCGCCGCGGCCATAGCGGATATTTGTGGCACGGCCCTTTGCCTCGACCACGCCTGCCCCGTCAAAACGCAGAACATAACGCCCCTTTAAAGACGCTTCGGCCGCCGCAGGTAAATCCGTCAGGATCAACGTCCCAACAGACCCAGCATCACGCGGCAGGCTGCGCACCCATCCGTCTTGGTCAATATGCCCTGCTTCGACCAATTCATTATACTCAATCCCGCCGAACTGATTGGGCAAATGGCCAAGCCACGGGCGCGCAGTTTTCATGATGTCCAAAAACGGCTGCTGTGCGGCCCAATCGGTAACGGGCGCAAGGCCAATGGCCATCCCATGGCCACCCTCCCCCCCGCCACCAGCGTTAACCGCGACAGGCTCTTTTTTTTTAGGAATGGCCGCCTCTTGCGTCGGAGGCTGGGGTGGCGAAACAGGATCAGCCGCCTCGGCGACCACCACCACGTTTTGCGCCTTGGCGATTTTGATCCCTTGGTAGGCCTCAACCGCCTCACGCGCGACCCGTTGAAGAACCGCAGCCAATTCTGCATCGGGCGTTTCAAAGGCGTTGCCGTATCGGTCCTTTACACGGTGGGGCAAACCTTCGGGGCTGGCACCCGTCAGAACCGCATATTGCACCATCGAAACAAAGTAGTGGCCAAAAGTGCTAAGATGCACATCATCGTCAAAGAACACATCAATCTTGCTGATGCCCGGCACATTGCCATCCGCGATCTCATCATAGAGCCGCCCCATGGCTTGGCCTGCGGGGATGAGGTGGATGCGCTCGGCGTCATGGCCCGCGCTTAGCATCTCAACGATGCTCTCCCAATCCTCCAGATCCTCCTGAAGGCGCACGCGCCATGGGATGTGGCCGTTATTGTCGTATTCGACTTTTACACCTGTGCCGCTTTTCAGGCTGTGCCAAGTCTCTTGCAGGAAAACGCGCGAGTCTGCTTTTGCGGCCAGCGCAAGGCTGGCAAAGGCATGGCCATAAATCTCGGGTTCGCTCCACCTGAGCTGGTTCTCCAGCGGGATTGCTTCGGTCAGGATCAGGTCAGTTGTTGTGCCTTGCGGCAGCACAACGCGGGCATCAATGCCTTGGGCGTCATCCGAATGTTCCCAGTTGTATTTCAACGGAGCGCCATCGGTGATTTGCGCCTGCACCTGAACGTCATTGCTTGTGGCGCTTAATGCGGCCTGCAACATATCAGGCCCCTTGGGGCCAAAGAGGCTATGGCCAACCATCACGATGGAAAAAACCGCGCTCGCCAGATCACTCATTTAGAAACTCCACAACGAGTTAAAGCGTTAAATCAGATCGTTAGAAACCAGTGGCGACGGCAAACCAGCCCCCCGCATTTCCACTAAGCCCCTAACAGCTGTTCTCTTTCAGATTGCCTAACTGTAACGCCAGTGACAAGCAGGCCAGCCGCATAAACATAAGAACCGGCAAGAATTGACCCAGCGGGAATACCCCCCTGAGCCGTTAGGAAAACCGCCTGAAAACGGCTTTCATCGCGATCAATCACAAGCTCGAGCGTCTGAAAGCCAAACAATGAACCGGTGATAGAATATTGCGCCTTATAAGCTGCTTCTTTTGCAGAAAAGATCAGTTTCGCCAGTAGGTTCCGTTCTGAAGCTGGCTGTGTTCCCAACCAAATTTGTTCTGACTTTGTGCAGATCTCGGCCACCAGCAGTGGGTCTAGGCCTGTCGCCTCTTCGAGGTCAACGCCAATGCCTGCCCAATCGCGGATTTCACCAACAGCAGCAACACAAGCCCCTTCAGAATGCGAAATACTGCCAGTCAGACCATCCGGCCAGATCGGAGCACGATCCGGCCCCATCGGAACAGGACGGGGGGGAAGCCCCAACCCCACCATTGCCGAACGCGCAGCAGCGCGGCCTGCGTGAAACTCGGACAGACGGCTCGGCACCGCGCCCTTAACCGCAACACTTTCCTGTGGCTCGGTCGCCATTGGCATTTGTCGCGGGTTGCGCGCGGCAACCGACAGCCCTTTGGGAAGGACTGATTCAGTCAACCCTTTGACAAGTTCTGGATCGAAATGTTCTGTCACGTGTTTTACCTACTCCGCCCAGCGCGCATTGCGCGCCGTTTAGACATGGTTTCGGCTTTTGCGGGTGCATCTGCCTGCGGCGTTGGCGCGGCTTGGGCTTCGGGTTTCGCGTTACCCTTGTCCAAATGCGCAGCCAAACCTTCCAATGTCGGAAAGCGGAAAATGTCCGTGATCCCCAGCTTGCTGATCCCAAGTGAGGCCTTGATGTCGCGGTGCGCTTGCACAGCCAGCAAGGAATGCCCGCCCAGCGCAAAGAAGTTATCCGATGGTCGAATATTTCCAACCCCAAGGATCGCGCTCCAAACGGCGGCGATGGCGGCCTGCGTGCTATCTTCGGGGGCGGCCTGCGCTACAGGATTGGCGTCCACCTTGGCCTCGGGCGCGGGCAGCGCCTTGCGGTCAATTTTCTTGTTTGGGGTCAGCGGCATGCGGGCGATTTCGACAATACGCGCAGGCACCATGATATCGGGCAAACGTGCCCCCAATGCGCGGCGCAAGGCCTCTTCGTTCACGGCGGTTCCTGTGACATACCCAACCAGTTGATCGCCACCAGCCGCTTTGCGCGCCACGACAACCGCCTGAGTGATCCCCTCCAAAGCTGCCAAGGCGCTTTCGATTTCGCCCAGCTCAATCCGGTGGCCGCGAATTTTCACTTGATCATCCGCGCGCCCCATAAAGCCTAGGCTGCCATCCCCCCGCCAAGCGGCCAGATCGCCTGTGCGATACATCCGCCCTGCTCCAAACGGGTTGGGCACAAAACGCTCGGCTGTCATCTCTTCACGGTTCCAATAACCGTGGGTGACCCCATCCCCCGCGATATACAGCTCGCCCGCAGCGCCAACAGGCCGAGGGGCCAAAGCATCATCCAGAACGTAAACTTGGGTGTTTGCGATGGGTGTACCGATCGCGGCGGTTGCTTCGGCCTGCTCAACCATCTGGGTTGTAGACCAAATCGTCGTTTCCGTTGGGCCATACATGTTTTGCACGCGCCCCCCGCAGGCTTTGATCAGCTCAGCGGCCAAGGCACCAGGCAAGGCTTCGCCCCCCACCATCAGCTCTTTTACGCCAGACAAAGCGTGGCGCGTTTCATCGTTGGTGACCAGCATCTGCGCCATGGACGGGGTGCACTGCATATGGCTCACCTTGTGGCGCATCAACTGTGCCGCAAGCGAGAAGTCATCGGCCTCCAACGCCGCCCCTGCATTGCTGCGCTTTAGAACTTCGGCCAATGGCTTTAGCCCTTCCAAGACCGTGTCAGGCGCAATGCCATAATCAATCAGGCAGGCAATCTCGCCAACACCGATCCGCTTTAGCTCTTCTGCGCGCTCAAGCCCGTCTTCGATCGTGCCAAACAGGCCGCTGTCGTTAAAATACCGCTGGAAAGCAAATTCGAGGATCGCTTCCATTTCCTCTTCGCCCAGCCCAGACAAATCCACCTCAAACGGGTTGCTAACCCCTTTTGGCTTTTTGAATGCGGGAAAGGCCCATGCGTATTGTTTGATCAACCCAGCCGCGGAACGCAGATAGTCCTTCATCGGCTCGCGCGCGATTTCCTCGGACAGCTCGCGGGTTTCCGCCAGATAGGTGTGCAGCATCACGGTGACCGTAAAATCAGCCGGATCATGGCCCGCGCCCCGCAGGGCCGTGTGGTAGATTTTGATCTTATCCGCGACCTCGGCCACCGACTGGCCCAAAAGGTGGGTCAAAACATTGGCGCCGATCTCACCCGCTTCTTTCCACGTCTCGGGGTTCCCCGCCGTGGTGACCCAGACAGGCAGCTCGGCCGAAACCGGACGTGGCTGGGTAACGACGGCAAAGGGTGTGCCGTCTTTGGTCGGGAATTCAACCGCATCGCCGCGCCAAAGGCTGCGCAATTGGTCAATTATGGTATACATCGCCGGTTTGTTGTTGGGCGGCGTGTTTTCGGGGCGCAGAACAAAATCATCTGGCTGCCAGCCACTGGCAATCGCCAGCCCGACACGCCCGTTGGTCAGATTATCGATCACCGCCCACTCTTCGGCGATACGGGCCGGATGGTGCAACGGCGCCACGCAAGAGCCCGCGCGGATATCTAGATTTTTAGTTACCGCGGCCGCAGCAGCGCCCGTGACCGAAGGGTTCGGGTAAGGACCACCAAAGGCGTGAAAGTGTCGCTCGGGCGTCCAGATCGCATTAAAGCCGTTGGCATCGGCAAATTTCGCGCCTTCTAACAGCAGGCGATATTTTTCACGCCCGACGCCACCGTCATTACCCCAGTAATACAGGTTAAAGTCGATCTTTTGATCGGAAACCGTGATCGGCCCACGGCTCAGCTCGGTACGGCTATCATCCCCAGCCAGAACCAGTTTAAAGCCACGGCTAAGCGTCCAGAACAGCTCTAGCACCGAGATGTCAAACGACAGGCTTGTCACGGCGAGCCAAGCATCACCATCAGAATAGCTGATCCGCTGATCCATCCCTGCAAAGAAGTTCGCAACATTGCCATGCCTGACCATCACACCCTTTGGCGTCCCCGTCGAACCTGAGGTATAGATCAGATAAGCCAGCGTTTCGGGGCTGGCGCCTGCGTTGGGGTTACTCTGCGCGGCAGTGGCCAACTCGGCATCTGTGTCCAGCACCAATAGTTTGGCCTCACCGCTTGGCAGGCTCTGCGCCAAAGCGGATTGCGTCACGATAACGGGCGCGCCACTGTCGGAGATATAGTGTTTGATCCGGTCCGCCGGATAGGCGGGATCAAGCGGCACATAGGCACCGCCAGCTTTGAGAATCCCCAATGCGCCGATCAACAGATCCGGCCCACGAGATGTGGCAAGGCCAACAGGTGTTCCTGTCTCAACCCCCATCGCAATTAGCCGATGGGCCAGTTTATTGGCCGCTACGTTCAGCTGCTCATAGCTATAGGTCTGATCCTCAAATACCAAGGCAGTTGCCGTCGGTGTCTTTTCGACCTGCGCCTCAAACCCGCTGTGAATAGGCTGGGCAAGGTAATCCGTGTCGGTGTCATTCCACGTGCTCAACAACAAATCACGCTCGACGCTTGGCAATCCAGCATCGCCCGCCAAAGCGCCCTCGATGCGCGCGGCCAGAATATCCATCGCCCCATCCGACAGCAGCCCCGCATCCCCCTGCAGCGTGATTGTCTGCTCAGTGATCGAAAGGGTCAAAGCGCTGCCAGATACTGGCTCATCCGCGATCATGATCTTTGGTGTCTCTACCTCGATTGCTGGATCGCGCAGGGCTAAGTCACAGGCGAAACCACGGGTTTGCGCAATCCGCGCCAGTTGTTTTGCGATTGCAGCATCACTGCGCAAGGGAACCCACGAAGAGGCAAAGGGGTCAGCGGCGCCGCTGACCGCATAACCGATATCGCCAGCATCCTGCCCTGCGCCAAATGCCATCGCTGAGACAACCGCCTCAACCGCATCCTCAGTGGTTTTTCCCGCGTCAAGGGAGATGGTTTTTACCTTCCATTCCCCCTTTGCGGCTCCATGGGCCAGCGGGATTGGCATCACGTCTATGGCGGCCAGTTTGCTGCGCCAATATGGTTCATCCTTGAGCAGCTGGTCCTGCAAGGCGGCCAATGGCGCGTCTGCAACCAACAGCGATGCTCCAACTGCTGGCAGCTTGAACAACCCGCCGAGCGGCTTAACACCTTTGAGGTTTACCGCACCGCCCGCACAGCCCACGACGATATGATCCGCACCGGTTTCAAGAACCGCCCCCTCTGGCCCAGCCATTGAGGATGCTTCAGCCGCCTCGACGGAATAAACAACACCCTCAGCCGCGATTTTGGCCACGCCCAATGGGTTCCAGTAGCCGGCAAAATCCAACCCGCGCAGTAACGCAGAAATTTGTTCTGATGTTTGCGAGAAATCGATCAATCCCATGACGCTGGGCCGTTGGTTCAGGCCAAAATAGCTGCGCTGGGACAAATCCTGCGGCGCGCGTTCCAATGCCCCGCTTTCCAACTGGCCCAAGACACGGCCAAAGCTTTCCATGCCCGCCGCATAACATTTCGAGTTCAGGCTAAACGCCGTTTCATCAGGCGCGATGTCCAGCAATTCTTGGGCGAGGAGATCCCCCTCATCCACGCCGCCTTCGATCATGTGCCAGCTGACGCCGTGCTGCGTTTCGCCATTGATGATCGCCCATGCAGGGGTGTTCAGACCAGCGTAACGGGGCAGCGGCCCATCGTGAAAGTTAACAGCACCTATGCCAGCCAGCGCTAATGCAGCGTCAGGAATAATGCGCAAGTTTGCAATGCTCAGCATCCAGTCGAAACCAGAAACCTCACCCGAAACTAGATCAGCAGGCTTTGCTAATACCTTGATCCCGTTGGTATCTGCCCATGCGCACACGTCTTTATCCGTGCTGACCATCGCAACCACATTATGGCCACCAGCCACGATCATTTCCGCACAAGCAATCGTCAACGACTGATCACCAAGAATGACACAGGAGAAAGCAGAAGCGTTAAAGGGAGCAGTCATGATAAGTCCTCCGGGGACGTGCGGTAAGGTGTAACCGCATGGGATAGTAAATCAGTCAAAAACCACTTTGGATCTTGGGGGCGGCGCCCTGCCAACCCCACACGCAAGCGGTGCAAAAGCCCCCCCGCAAGATGCGCCAACAAAGCGGCAAGCGCATAAACACGACCATGGTTTTTGATAAAATAGTGGCGGCGGGAATCGTACCAATAGGACGGCATGCGCCGTTTGGTCTTCATCCCTGTTGAAACCGATCCAATGTGAACAACGCGGCTGTCAGGCACGTACCAACATGACCAGCCAGCGCGTCCAGCCCGCAAACACAAATCAGTTTCTTCGAAATACAAAAAGAAGGTTTCGTCAAATGTCCCGATCTCATCCAGCATGGATTTGCGGATCATCATGGACGCGCCAGCGCTCCAATCCACCCGACAGGTTTCATGGGGCTGCGCCATCGGCACCGAGGCCTTTGGCAACAGCTTTTCGATAACCCCCAGACGGGCAGCGTCAACGAATTCACCCGCGATGCTGGGAAAGCGAAAGGCCGTCGTGTGAACAACATCGTCTTCGCCGCGAATATGGCTACAGGCAAAACCCGCCTTTGGATCGGCCTCTAGCTGGTTCACCAGCGCTGCAATGCAGCCCGCGTCGGGAAAGGCATCCGAGTTCAGAACATAATAATAATCAGGGGCTTGCCCGTCACTGCGCACCATCGATAGGCCGATGTTGTTTCCAGCGCCAAAGCCGCCATTCACCGCAGAGGGTACAACCCGCACCAAACCGCCCTCACCCCAGCCACGCGCGGCGACTTCGTTTGAGATCATCTCGAATGAACCATCCCCAGAGGCGTTATCAACAATGATCAATTCGCCCCCCAAAGGGTGCAAATCCGCCAATGCCGCCTCGGCTGCGCGTAGGGTCATTTCGGGCGTGCGAAAGTTTAACAAAACGCACAATACGGTCGGATGGGTCATGTCTAATTACTCCGCCGCGGTGGCCTGCTGGGGCAAATCTGCCGCCAGCGCATCAGCAATGATTTCACGCAACTCGGACGCCATCACAACAACGTTGGGCGAAAGAACCATGCTATCGTGATCCCCAGGCACCTCGATCACGGTGACCTTTGGCGCATATTGGGTCCACTCATTGTCAGCAAAAACATACTCACGGGCGTCGCTGACCCAGTTACCACCTGATACTTTGAATTTGCGATCCAACACAGGACGCAGCAGTGTCATTTCCCCCTGCCAATCAGGTGTCTGGTACTGGCCAACTGCATTTAGGAAAGCCGCTTCGATCTTGGTGTTGTTAAACTGCGCGCCGACTGGTTCTTCGGCTTTTCCAGCCCGCTTGGATTTTTCCCATGCGATACGGTTCTGTACCCACTCAACCAAATAGCGCGGCCCTTTCTGGCGGAACTCTGCTATCTTTATCAAGGCCTTGTCCAGCTTTCCAAGGCTAGGACGTACCGGCAGCGGCGTATCCAGCAGCGCCAGCACCGCAACCGTTTCACCATCAGCCTTTAGCTGACGGGCCATCTCATAAGCCGTGATTCCGCCGCCAGAGAAACCGGACAAAAGGTAGGGGCCATGCGGCTGAACCTGCCGAATTTCAGCAATGTAATCAGCTGCGGCTTCCTCGATCGTTTCATGCGGTTCGCTGTCGCCAATCAGCCCACGCGCCTGCAACCCAAACACCGCCCGCGTATCAGCAAATTGAAGCGCTAGATGGCGTAGGTTCAAGACATTGCCAAACATTCCCGCTACCACAAACAATGGCGAAGCGCCTGACGGGTTAACCCCGTTCAGCGGCACAAGATGGGTAAACCCAGCTGGCTGGTCCTTGGTATTTTCGTTGCCCGAAACCGGAACCTCGCCAGTCTGCGCCGTGATCCGTGCTGCAATATCGGCAATTGTGGGGGCTTCAAACAAAACAGAAATCGGGAACTCGACCCCGAATTCACGTTTAACGGCAGCAAACAACCGCACCGCGATCAATGAATGCCCCCCCAGATCAAAGAAACTGTCATCAGCACCAACAGGCGAGACCCCCAGCAAGGTTGACCACATCTGCGCCAGTTCAATCTGGACAGGCCCCTGCGGTTCCACAAACCCTTCAAGGTCCGTCCGCTCAAAGCTTTGGCCCTTGGGCAGCTCACGCGGCGGCGTATCCGCCTGCTCGATCAATGCTTGCAAGGGCAAAGATGAAACATAGACCTGCGGCACATCCGCAGCCAATGCGCGCGCCAAGGCTTTTGGCCCTTCGGCCGCAGTGATCCCTTGGGAAACCATATAAGCCAGCCGCTCTTCGGCTTCGCTTTGCGTTGTTGGCTCGGCGTTCGGCTCTGCGTCAAAGGAAACCTCTGCCGCACTAAGCGGGGCAGATTGCGCCGCGAACCCACCCGCCAGACGGGTCATCGCAAAATCGCGAACTTCGACCAAAACCTTACCCGAAGCATCGCAAATCGTTACATCGAAACGGGCGTTATCTTCGCCTGATGCCGAAAGTTTGACCAAGCTGTAAATCTCTGTCGGCAGCGCCTCATAGACGGTGATTTCACCGTAAGACATCGGCACCCAAAGGTCCGCCCCGTCATATCCCGAAGCCAGTTCAACCGCCCAACCTGTCGCGAGATCCATCAAACCAGGGTGCAGAATTTGCCCAGCCTCTACCGGAGCCTCCAGCATCAAACGCGCCAAACCTTGCCCGTCACCTAACTGCCGCGCCCGCAAAACCTGCCATTGCGGACCAAAGTTCAGATGGGCCTCTTGCGGCGTTGGCATATGCGCGCCATCGTGTTCCTGAACGGCACCTAGCTTTGATGAAATCGCTTCAAGATCAATAGATTGCGCGTCACTCTTAACATTTGAGATTAAGGTTTCGGCATGAATTTGCCACCCGAGCTGTCCCTCGAAAACGCAATCGCTTAGCAAGCTGGCGCTAAAGCCCTCAGCCTGACGTTCCAGCGACAGGCGCATGGTCCGTGGTGCCCCCTCTGGCGCTTCAAAGGCGCGCAGGAAATACAGATCGCGCAAAGCAAACGGCGCATCCAATCCCGCGTTTCGTGCCGCTTGGGCAAAGGCTTCGACCATGCCCGTTCCAGGCATGACCGCCGTGCCATCCGCCATGCGGTGCTGATCCAGAACCCAATCGGATTTCGCGTGCAACGTCGTCGCAAAGCGTGTCTCACCTTCCAGCACTTCGATTGTGTCCAACAAGGGCGCATCCAGCTTGCGTGGTGGCAGGCTCTCAACCGGTGCGTGGCCGACGGCCTCGGCAGCCATACCAACATCCGCCCAAACGCCCCAGTTCACCGCAACAACGCGCGTGTCACCCGCAGCGCGGCTTTTGGCAAAAGCGTTCAAATATTCATTGGCGGCAACATAATCGACCTGCCCTGCGGCACGTGTCGCCGTCGAGGTCGAGGCGAACAGAACCATCAGATCAACGGTCCCATCGGGTAGCAATTGGTCCAATACCCGCAGACCTTGGACTTTTGGCGCGAGCACAGCATCAACCTGCGCTTGCGTTTTCCCCAGCAGCGGCGCGTCATCCAACACACCTGCCGCATGGATCACCCCGTCGATTGGCCCCTGCGATAGCAACCCGTCAATCACCTTGCGCATCTGTGCAACGTTCACCACATCGCCAGCGGCCACCTCAACGCGGCCACCCAAAGCCTCAAGCGATTGAACAGCACGGATACGACGCGCGGTCGCGTCCCCCGCATGGGTCGTGGCCAATACGCGATCCCAATCTTTGCGCGCAGGCAAGGCACTGCGGCTCAGCAAGATAACGCGGGCCCCGTAGGATGCTAACAAATCCGCGGCAATGGTCTGGCCGATCCCGCCAAAACCACCAGTTATCAGATAGGTACCGCCTTGCTTGAAGGAGGGAGCCTCAGGCGTCGCCAACTTTTGGCTGCGGAAACTTTGAACAAAGCGGCGGCCATCGCGTAGCGCCACAACCGCATTCTCTGGTGTGGCCAGCAATTCCTCAAGGACAGGCCCTGTAACGTCGATCTGAACCTCAGGTGCAGCCCGACGTGCGAACACCCCTTTCGGCTCTGCGAGCTCAGGCAGCACCAGATCAATGGTCGATACCGTCAGATCGCTGATCTCATGTGGCATCACCCCTGCAGGGCCGCTAATCATCGCCTTTTCAGGATAAGGGAGCGGTTCGGACGCAACCTGCGTTGCACCGTTGGTGAACACGCTCAGATGGATTGGCGCGGGCGCCTCCAGCTCGGCCAGCGTTTGGCCAAGCCATAGAAGGCTGTAAAACCCCTGCTCCAACATACGATCATAAAAACTGCTGCCAGGGCGATGGGTTTGCTCGCGTGTAACCCCCCAGAAATGAGCGATACGCGTCGGGGTACGCTCGGCCGCGACCAAGGCCGCCATCAGCGCGTCATAGCCTTCACGACCCTGCTCAGGGGCCAAAGTGAACTGACCATCCCCCATATCCGCAAAGCTGTCAGCCGCCTGAACAACGCTCACTTGGGCACCAGTTGCGCGCAGGCGCTCAATCGCGGGCTGCGCAACGCCGTCTGCATCGGCAAAGATCAACCAGATATCATTCTTTGCAGATGTCAGAGCCGCCTCAATATCCGCATCAACATCGGCGTATTTTGCACGCCAGCTGGGAACCGCGCCCCATTCAGAAACATCATCGATGCGCGCGATTTCTGGCGCACGTTCGGCCACGGCCTGTTCGCTTGGCTCAATGAAATAGGGGCTGCGTTGGAATTGATAGGTTGGTAGCACCACACGGTTGCGGCGTGCCTCACCCCAGATCTGATCCCAATCGGCCTCAACACCGCAGGCCCAGAGCCTGCCGATGATGCCCATGAAATACATATCATCCGCGATATCCTGATCCGGATGGCGCAAAGAGCTGAGCACTTGGGCGGGTTTCACCGCCGGACACATCTGCGCAAGAGAGGACAGCGCCTTTCCCGGTCCAACCTCTAGGAAAACCCGACCTTCTTCTTGGCTGAGCGTATCGATGCAATCTGCAAAATTCACTGTATTGCGCAGCTGTTCCACCCAATAATCGGGGCTTGTCGCTTGCGCGGGGGTGATGGCCACGCCTGTGCGGTTGGACATAAACGCCATGCTGGGCGCTTTGAGGTCCAGCCCCCTCAGGAAGGTGCGGTAATCATTCAGGATCGGCTCCAGCATGCGGCTGTGGGCGGCGATATCAATGGCAATGCGCTGGCTTTCCACGTCATCCGCCGCCAGCCGCTCTGCCAACGCTTGCAGCGCAGCGTCAGGGCCAGAAACAGCGGTGAGTTCGGGGCCATTAACACTGGCAATGTCCAGATCATCACCCAAATACCCCTTGGTCGCCTCCAGCGACAAAGGCACGCTAAGCATCCCACCCGCTGGCACGGTATCAAACAGGCGCCCCCGCAGCAGCACCAGATCAATCAGGTTTTCAAACGTCATCACGCCAGCCAAACAGGCGGCTACGTTTTCGCCCATCGAATGGCCAACCATCGCAGCAGGCTTCACGCCCCAGCTCATCCACAGCTGCGCCAGCGCGTATTCTACAATCGCGATGAGCGGCAGTTGCGCAGACGGTTTTTTGAGCGTTTCCGCTGCCGCCTCTTTATCACCCTCAGGCAACCACAAGGCACGAATATCGTAATCCAGTTGCGGCGCGAGGTGATCCAAACCGCGATCCATCGCCTCGGCAAAGGCTGGCTCGGTCTCGTATAGGTCGCGGGCCATATCGGGGTATTGCGCCCCGCCACCAGGGAACATGAACACAACCTCAGGCGCAACGCCAAGGACTTGGTGGGTAAAGACGCGGCGGGTATCGCCCGCCTCTAGCAGGGTTGCGGCCTCTTCATGTGTTTCGGCGACCACAACGCGACGGCGTTCAAACCCGCGCCGCCCGTTTTTCAACGTATGGGCAACATCGGCCAAATCCTGTTCAGGGTGCGCCCGCAGATGGGCGGCAAGGGCTGCGGTATTTGCATCTAGTGCCGCTTTGGAGCGGCCCGAAATGCACAGCGCATGAAAGGGAAAATCGCTTTCTTCCGATGGGGTTTGCAGGGGCGCCTCACCCAAAATCGCATGGGCATTTGTCCCCCCAACGCCAAGCGCATTGATCGCCGCATAACGTGGCGTTGCGCGGCGCGGCCACGGTGTGAGCTTGTCATTCACAGAGAACGGGCTGCCTTCAAATCCAATTGCAGGGTTTGGCGCCTCAAACCCCAACGACGCAGGCATCGCATCATTGTGCAGCGCCAGCGTGGCCTTAACTAGCCCAGCAACACCCGCTGCCGTGTCGAGGTGACCAATGTTGGTTTTCACCGACCCAATGCGCGCGTAATCTTCTTTGTCGGTCTGTGTGCGGTAGGCCTCGGTCAGGGCGGCAACCTCAATCGGGTCCCCCAGATAGGTGCCTGTGCCGTGGCATTCGACCAGCTCGATCTGATCCGCTGCAACGCCAGATGCATCAAGCGCCTTGCCAATGGCTTCGGCCTGCCCGTCAACGGAAGGTGCCAGATATCCAGCCTTGGCCGCGCCATCATTGTTGATGGCCGACCCTTTGATAACGGCCCAAATATGGTCTCCGTCAGCTTGGGCATCCGACAGACGCTTTAGCGCAACACAGCCCGCGCCTGATCCAAACACAGTGCCTTGGGCACGGTGATCAAATGCGTGGCATTCGCCGTCAGGTGACAGGATTTCATTTTCTTTAAACACATAACCACGGCCCTGAGGCAGCTCAATCGTCACGCCACCCGCCAGCGCCATATCCACCTCGCCCGCGCGCAACGCAGCAGCGGCATAGTGGATCGCAACCAAGGATGTGGAACAGGCCGTCTGAAGGTTGATCGACGGGCCCTTCAGGTCAAACACATGGCTCACACGGGTTGAGAGGAAATCCTTGTCATTGCCCGTATGGCGCAACAGGAACATCCCGACATCATCAACCAGATCAGGGTTTGAGCAGATGTTGAAATAGAAATAGCTGCCCATACCGCAGCCTGCATAAACACCAATGGGGCCAGCGACATTTTCAGGAACATGCCCTGCCTGCTCCATCGCTTCCCATGCGACTTCTAGAAACTTGCGGTGCTGGGGGTCCAGAATGGCCGCGTCTTTGGGGGAGAAGCCAAAGAAATCGGCGTCAAACGTCTCAAACCCTTTCAGGTCAGCGGCCGCGCGCACATAATTCTTACGGGCGATGTTTTGCGGAGTCTCACCAGCTGCCAACAGTTCTTCCTCTGTCAGCTTGCGAATGGAGGACACCCCATCGCGCAAGTTATCCCAGAAAGCCGCAACAGTCTGCGCCCCTGGAACATTTACGGCCATGCCAACGATGGCGATATCTTCGCCATGCACTGAAATATTGTGACTCTGCTCAGTCATATAGTCTCACCCTTCGGGCCGCTTTTGACAGTGAGATGTTCCCACGTAATTTGATTAAAAAGCGGACCATTTACAGAGACGAAAACACTTCGTCCGGACACGTTTGTACGTGTTGATAGTGTCTATTTCATGGCGTATTGCGAAATTTCAACCACCCCACGAGGGGAGAATACCACAGGAAATCCCCTCATTATAGCCAGTTTGGAAACAATAAGGGCAGCTATGTGGCGCAATAGAGGTTATTGGGCAAATGCCCAAAAAGAATAGCTATTACAATAGGCTTTGCGACTCGGCCCGCTTTTCACGGTCCATGATTGGTCTGTTTCGCAACGCATAGCGCGGCACATGGGCACGGCGCGGATTTAACCGCTCGGCGTAGCCAAGGATCGCGCCAGCGGTCAGCCATGTGAACGCCGTGAGGGTCGCATTCAGCAACATATCCATCAAGGTAATCCCAAGGATCAGCGCCACAGCGCCAATATAAGGCGATAGCTCGGCCTGCCTGTTGCGCAGCGCATATACCCCCAGCAACAACAGCGGCAAGGACAGCAGGCCAAACTCGGCGATATAGCCAAGCCAGCCAAAGCTGCCGAAAACAATGATCCAGCGGCCATCAGGAATGGTCAGGATCTCTCCGCTCTCGGAATCGCGCACAAGACTGCGCCCCCAACCGCTCCACCCAAAAGCGGGTTTGACGGCAGCGCGATCCAGCAATTGCTCTTCGTTGTCGAAACGATACCCCAGCGATTGCGCGCGGTTCGGGTTCACTTCGGCGACTTTGGCCACAATCGCATCGGTCGGGATCACCCCGACATTGCGCAACATCGGATAGGTAACTGCGATCAGTGCAAACAAGGTTGCCAGCAATATCAGCCACCTACGCGGCGCAAAATAGATAAGCGGCACCAGCAGCATGCCATAAGCAATCGAAGCCGCGCTTTTGCAGGCCAGCAAAAACAACATCAGATAAACGACCCAAAGCACCGCTTTCCATCGGCTCAACTTGGGCCAGACCCGCGCCAAAGCGGCCGCCGCCATGGCCCCGTTACAAACGAACAACGCCAGCCAAAGCCCGTGCGGCAGAAACACAATCGGGCGATAGCCCCCTGCCCGAATGGTTTGTTCAAAACTGTGCTGAAAGAACCCGTAAACCCAAACGTTCATCTGCGGAGAAACACGTATTTCGACAAAGGAAGGAACCGAATAGGCAATCGCGCCGATCATCAGGGCCAGCAAAAGCTCCTTTAGGCCGGTCTCGGTGCTGAGAAACTGGCGCGCCACCAAAAACGGCACAATGGTCAGGATTTGCCCGATCAGAACAGAGCCGATGTCGCGCACCGACTGGCCGGGTAATGCGTCAATCAAAAACAGGATCGGATCCGCATTGCTAAGGACTTCAAACAGGATGGGTTCGCGGTTCGTCAGAACCGTCGGGATCGCGCTAAACACCAGTAGGAACACCAAAATGCGGGCAATCCGCCCCTCGGGCAGTAGGTTGACCTTGTGGGCCGTGGCGAAAACCAGAATGGCCAACACGCTCAGGCTGGGGATCGAAACCTTATCCATTGCGGGCACCAAAGGCAGGTTAAACTCGGCCAAGGGCGGCAGTAAAAGATACCCGCCAAGGATCGACCAAACGATCGCCCGTTCAACCGATTGCGTGCGAAACAACACAAGGCAAGCGAACGGCCAGATCAGCAGCATCAGATATGCAATTCCGTTTGGCATGTCGCTCCTGATTACGGCGTTGTTTGATAGGGTGCTTCATTTACACTCTAGGCAGGCCCCTGTCATCAAGGTAGTTTACGCCGCAATACGATATCCACAGCAGGCAAAACCTGCATTCCTTTGAAAAAGCTATATTTTTAGCATTCATCCACATCCAAGACCACAGGCTGCTGTGGCAAGCATGCACAGGTCCACTATGAAATTTGGCACAGGGCGTTCAGCGGTAGAGGTCAATATCCCCACACGCGCTATATTGTTTCAGGCGGTTCGCGAAAAATTTGCAAAAGGGGATGGATTCGCTCTTGCGACGCTGAACCTCGATCACCTGACGAAACTGCCCAGTGAAGAAACCTTTGCCGAAGCGTACCGTGCGCAGGATTTAGTGGTCGCAGATGGGCGGCCGGTGGTTTGGCTGTCAAAGCTTGCCCAGCAGCCGCTAGAGCTGATGCCCGGCTCTGATCTGGTAATCCCTTTGTGTGAGCTCGCAGCCGAAATGCAGATGCCTGTCGCCTTGATGGGCAGCTCGGACGAGGCGCTGGCCGGTGCAAAGGCTGCGTTAGAACAGCGGGTAGAAAGCCTGAACATCTGTCTGACCCACGCCCCCGCCTATGGGTTTGATCCCTCCGGCCCAGCCGCAGAAGAGATTTGCACGATGCTAAACGACAGCGGCGCCCGCCTTTGCTTTATCGCTCTTGGCGCGCCCAAACAGGAGCTTTTTGCCGCCTTCGCCCGCAGCAAATGCCCCGCAGTCGGTTTTGCCTCCATCGGGGCTGGCCTTGATTTCCTGTCAGGCCATCAGGTCCGCGCCCCCAAATTCATGCGCGCGCTTGCGCTGGAATGGTTGTGGCGCGCGCTACAAAGCCCGAAACGCATGGTACCGCGCTATGCTAAATGCTTTGCCATTTTGCCCCGCCTTACACTTGACGCATGGCGCCAGCGCTAGGTTATTTATATTCGATCAGGCGCTTTTTGCCGCCGCTTAACTGGCGCCAGTAATAGCTGATCGCGCCGCGCGCCTCGGCGAATTTGCCTAGAACGCTGAACAGCGCCCAGCGCCAACCGCTTTGGCGCGATAGCCGCACCACCTGAAGCGGATAGATCAGCCCAAGCCAAAATGCCCCCGCGCCAAAGATGAGCGCCAAGGCAATGATTACCAAAGGAATACCAAGCCCCCAAAGCAAGGCGCGGCGGGTTTCGGCGACCCAGTGCCGCTCGGGCGGGCTACCGTGAAGCGCGGCCCCCTCTGCAAAGGCATGGCCCGCCCGTTTGCTACGCTTCCACCATTGTGAAAAATACAGGATTTGCGCATCATGGGCTGTCATCTCGGCGCCTAACCGCCAGATCCGCCCCCCCGCCTGCCGCAGGCGCAGACAAAGCTCTGGTTCTTCTCCCGCGATCAAATCGTCACGGTACCCCCCAACGGCGCGCAAGGCCTCTACGCGCATCAGGGCATCGCCTCCGCAGGCCTTAGCCTCGCCTATGGGTGTATCCCATTCTGCGTCGATAAGCGCATTGTAAACAGAGGCTTGCGGATAGATTTCGCGGCGGCGGCCACAGACAACGGCAACATCGGGATGTTGGTCCAAAAATGCTTTGGCCTGATCCAGCCAGCCGTCATGCACAATACAATCCCCATCCAGAAACTGAACCAATTCCACGCCCTGCGGCACCTTGCCCAGCCCCGCATTCCGCGCCCGCGCTGCTGTAAACGGCTGTGTCATATCCAATGCAACCACCTGCGCCCCACGCGCCTGCGCCGCCTCAACCGACCCATCGGTCGAGCCACTATCGACATAGATCACCGGATCAAACCCTACGAGCGCGTCGAGGCAGGCGATCAGGCGATCCCCCTCATTTCGGCCAATGACAATTGCTGCAATGTTCATGTGGGCCGCTTTGCTAAGAAATCGCGATAGGATTGGGACGCATTCAGGAATTCAGCCTTATACAATGGTTCGATCCCCTCCCATTTATGGGCGTCTTTTGAATGTAATGTCAGTTGCGACTGCGCCGAAAGCACCTTTAGGCGTGCCTCATCCTCACCATGGGCCAGATCGCCGCTGCCTGCACTTTCGGCGTCGCGTGCCGCGATGTTGCCTGCGAATTTATAGTGCCGAATAACGCCTGTGATGTCAGATACTTTTACGTTCTGTGACAAATGCGGATGCGGCGCGGGTACCACCTCTGGGCGGTTAAAGATCAACGGGTGTTTTGTCAGGCAGCAGTCCTCGCCGAACACTTTGTGTCGCACACCGCCAAATTTGAATTGCAGCGCGTCAGTCGCCACCTGATTGCCGCGCAACAGGGCTTCGAACGGGATTTCGCGCGCGTGATAGTCAAAGCAGCTCACCGTGCTGATATCGTAATAGTCAAAACACGCCAGCGCCTCAGCAAAGCTTTGGTCCTGAACCTCGGCCAGCGGAGCGTTCGGAAACATCTCTAACATCTGCGCCATCATTGCCGTCTTGCCACGGCTTTCCAGATATTGGATCAGCGCGGGCAGCCCGTGGGCTTCACGCCCCTCAAAATCAAACTGCTCGTCCATATCCACATAAAGGCACCACCGGTTCTGGCCATAGGTCTGGGCAGGATAGGCGCGGATCAGGTCTTCGTATTGGGCCAAAGGCAACACGGCGCGGTCAACCACACAGCCTTCCTCAGCGCGCAGGCGGGCAAGCGTTTCGTCGGTTGAGCCATTGTCGATAAAGGCGAAATGGCGGATGCCCAACTTGCGGTAATAATCAAAGAAGGCATCAAGGTAATAGGCCCCGTCACGCACCAGCACAATGGCCAGAACCTCCCCCTCGGGTACGGCAAAGCCATCGCCGTGCACATGCTCTAGCGCATTGGCAAAGCGGCGTTTTCTAAGGAACTGCGCCAGCCGTTTTTGCAGGCGGGAAACGATGGAAGCACGATGTGTCATACCCTGTCTTTACGCCAGCGTTTCGGGGCGGTCTACTATTCCAACCCCGCGCGATGCTCTTTCCAGCGCAGGTATGCATTTGCGCCCCATGTTGCAAAGGGTTGCGGGGGCAGCTTTTTCGGCTCGGCCTCGGCTTGAAAGTAGCGCGTGATCGCGCTGCTATGGCCCAACGCCCGTTCCGCAGCGGCAATACCCGTTAGCGTCCCCCGCGCCGTGCCAAGGCCGTTTTGAACCGCCCCAACAAACACGCCTTCGTCGATTTCATCGGTGCAGGCCACCCCATTCAGGCTGAGGCAAAGATGCCCCGCCCATTCATATTCCATCTTGATACCGGATAGCTGCGCAAAACGCGCCGCGAACTTGCCCCGCTGCACAGCCGAGGCACGGGCGACATCGCGGGGGCTGGCCTCCATATCAGGGCGAAGCACGGCGCAGGTCCGCGTGATGATCCGGTTGCCACCCTGCGCGGTGTCGATCCTGCGCATGGTGGTGCCCATTGGATCAGACGGGGTAACCCCCCAACGCGCAGCGCCCCCCAAGGCTTGCAACTGCTCGGCATCCAGCTCGGGCGTCATCGAGGCAAACAGGAACAGTTGCATCAACCGCCCCCGAGCGATGCCAAAGCTTTCGATATGTCCATTGGTCGCTAGGATAATCTTATCCGTTGAAATATGCCCCTCTTTGGTCTCGACCCGCCATGCTGCGCCTTCGCGTTTAAAGGCCGTCACCGCAGATTGAGGGTGTATAGCAACGCCGTGACGCGCCAAACCATCAGCAAGCCCGCGGATGTATCCTGCGGGCTGCAACATCAACGTTCCTGGCGTATACAGGCCCGAGACATAGTGCTTGCTGCCCGTCAGTTCCTGCATAGCCTGCGCATCCAGATGCTCGGATGTTTCGCCCAAAGAGGTCAGGTGTTTTGCATAGGTTCGGTTATGCGCATCAGCAACAGGCGACGCGGCCCCGTTCACCTTGCCCGCCGGATCAACATAGGCTGGATGGATGCCGTATTCCTCGGCCCCTGCCTGCGCAAAAGCAATGGCTTGTCGGTTCAACCCGATCAAAGCGGCCTCATCTCCACCGCCAGCATAATCTTCGGAGGCCAGATCATGGGGTAAATCAATCATAAACCCCGAGTTCCGGCCCGCCGTTCCCTCAGCAATATTGAGCGCATCAAGGACCGTGATCCGCAATTGGGGGTCCAACTGTGTGAGCCGCCGCGCCGCTGAAAGCCCAGCAAAACCAGCCCCCACAATCACAACATCAGCACGCCGAGCGCCCTGCAAGGGGGCATAGTTCACCCCCGCGCCCAAAATATCTGCCCATGCTGCACCCGTGGCAAAACGGGGCAAGCGCATTGCACTTCGGCTCATACCCTTAGGCGGGTTTCAAGGCCGCCGCCCCCTTCAAACGAGGCGACAGCCATGAGCCACACAAACACGGTGCCAGCGGCAGCAATCTCACCCGCTCTGACAAACCCGACGCGCATTAGCTAACGCCTTCATCCGCATCATCACTTAGGTCTAGCCAGATGGTTTTTAGCTGCGTGTATTGATCATGGGCGTGAACGCTATTGTCACGGCCCCCAAAACCCGATTGCTTGTATCCGCCAAATGGGGTTGCGATATCACCCTCGCCATAGCTGTTTACGGTCACGGTTCCTGCGCGCAGCATCCGCGCCCCGCGCAAGGCGCGTTTGGCGTTGGCTGTAAACAGGCTGGCGCACAGGCCATAATCGGTATCATTGGCCACCGCGATCGCCTCATCAAACGAGGCGACCTCGATCACGCTAAGGACAGGGCCAAAGATTTCCTCGCGTGCGAGACGGTGATCATTTGAGGGCAGCTCGACCATCGTCGCCTCAACAAAAACACCCTCTGACGTCGCGCCGCCAACCCGTGCCTCTGGCGCATCCTCGAGATAGCTGGCAACCTTGTCGAAATGCGCCTTGCTCACCATGGCGCCCAAACGGGTTTCAGGGTCTAGGGGATCGCCCATAGGCCATTCGCGCATATGCGCCTCGATCCGGTCCAACAGCTCTGATTTGACGTCACGATGAACGACCAAACGGCTAATCGCCGAGCAGTTTTCGCCCATGTTCCACAATGCCCCATTGGCGATATGAGCGGCAACAAGGTCAAGATTTTCTGCGTCATCCATCACAATGCAAGGGTTCTTGCCGCCCATTTCCAGAACGACCTCTTTGGCGTTGCTTTCCCCCGAATAGCCAAGGAACCGTTTGCCAGTAACGGTGGAACCGGTAAAGCTGACCATATCCACATCCATATGGCGGCCCAGCGGCTCTCCTACTTCGGGGCCAGAGCCTGGCAAAACACTCAGCACCCCACGCGGCACACCCGCCTCATGGGCCAGCTCGGCCACCCGCAGCGCGGTGAGCGAGGTTTCCTCGGCTGGTTTCACAATTACCGAGCAGCCAGACGCCAAGGCAGGCCCGATTTTCCACGCCAGCATAAGCAAGGGAAAGTTCCACGGCAAAACCAACCCGACAACGCCAATCGGTTCGCGCACAACTATGGCGAGGTGATCATCTGATGCAGGCGCGACCTGATCATAAATCTTGTCGATCGCTTCAGCGTGCCACTTAATACAAGAGATGGCCTCTGGCACATCGACCGTTTCACAATCAAAGATGGTTTTACCTGCATCAAGGCTTTCCATTACGGCCAGTTCGCGGGCGTTTCTGGTCAGCAGCTTGGCAAAGCGGATCAGCACATCCTTGCGCGCGCTGGGGTGCAAGCGCGACCAGCGGCCATCCTCAAATGCTTCGCGGGCTTTGGAGACCGCAAAATCCACATCCTCTGGACCACAGGCCGCAACCTGCGCCAGTTCTTCACCTGTTGCAGGGTTTATCGTGGCAAATGTTTTTCCCGAAGCCGCAGGGCGATAGCCACCATCCACAAAAGCCTGAGTGGCAAAGCCCATGTCGGCGGCCAATGCGCCATATTCTTCGCGTGTCAGCAGTCCCATCAGTTTGTCTCCTTCACGATTGCAGCGACAGTGGATTTCAGAACCTTCACCACCTGCTCTAGCTCGCGTTTATCATCTTTGTTCAGTGGCTTGAGCGGCGGCATCATGCCCCCTGTATCAATACCTGCCATGGTGACACCGTGTTTGACGCATTGCACAAACTTGCCCCCCTGTTCGAGCACCCGCATCAGCGGCATCATCGCCGACATGATCCGCCGCCCTTTGTCAAAATCCCCCTCAACCGCGCAGGCCTGATACAGGGCGACGTGTTCTTTGGGCAGGAAATTACTGCCCGCGCAGACCCAGCTGCGCGCGCCCCATGCAAAGAATTCCAGCGCCTGATCGTCCATGCCGCAAGACATCTGGATATGCGGGTAATCCCGCGCCAACAGGTGTACCCGATTGATATCCCCTGAACTTTCCTTGATCGCGCAAATATTGCGCGAGCGCCCAACCCGATCCAGAAACTCTTCGCCCATGTTCACGCCCATCCGCCCTGGATAGTTGTACAACATCACAGGCAAGTTCGCCGCGCGGTCAATCGCCAGCGCGTTGAGCGCATTCTCACGTTCGGTTGGGACGGCATAGGGCGGTGTCCCCAACAATATGGCATCCGCCCCCATTTCGCGCGCGCCTGTCGCCAATGCGATGCTATCCGCTGTGCGCATGGTGCCCGTTCCCACGGTCAGCGGCAGCCGCCCCTTCAAACGCTCTTTGGTGAACCGCGCCAGCTCAATCCGTTCAGACACGGATTGAGCGTAATTCTCACCCGTGGAACCGCCAGAAATCACACCATGCACGCCCGCCTCTATCAGATGCTCAATCTGATCCGCTAACGCGTCAAAATTAAAACTGCCATCTGGCAGCAACGGGGTCACGAGGGGGGTGTAAATACCCTCAAATTTAAAAATCGGTGTCATAGGCTCCTCACAAGTCGGAAGGGTCACCAAGGCGGTTATTCAAGGCCTCTGGCATTACAAATTGAGTGATACGGTGGCGCGACAGCGCCCAATGGTCTTCGGCAAGCTTGGCCGCCGCCTCTGGATTACGATCAACGATCGCTTGGATCATTTCATCATGCTGATCTGCGGCCTGACTGGTTTCTTCGCTTTCATCAGCGCTGTAAAACGTCATCGAAATCCGCGCGTGGTCAATCAACAGCCTCTTAAAGCTGGGGTTGAGATAGATATTCGCAGCCATATCGCCCGTGATGATATGAAAGCGGTTGTTTGCCAGCGCCTTGGCGGCTGTGTCGCCGCTGTTCAGGGCGCTGCGAAATTGGATTTGAGCCTGTTTCAATGCCTCGATCTGGAGGGGCATGGCATGGGTTGCGGCCAGCCGCAGGATTGCGCCGTAGATCATAGGCGCCGCAAGGAAGAAATCGCGCAACGTATGATGGCTCATCTCGGCGGCGCGGGCGCCACGGTTGCGCGTCAGGTCCACATATCCCTCACCCGCCAATTCACGTAGCGCTTCGCGCAACGGCGTGCGCGACAGGCCAAATTCTTCTGAAAGGCTTGCCTCGTCCAGATCGGCCCCTGGCACGATAGCTTGGGTCAACACGCGGGTGCGCAATGCCTCCAGCAAAGCTGCTTTTCGAACGCCAGCGGAATCGCCCATGAGTGCTCCAAAACGGTTAAGGTCAGGAGTTGGTTACCACATTATACAAATTGTACACAATAAAAATTATGGACGCTACGCGCGCCCAACAGGCGGGATCGTCGCATTCACTGCATTGCGCATGTCAGGCGTGTAGAAGGTTTGACACGCACGCCCTTTATTCTTTGAGGCATAAAGCGCGATATCTGCATCCTCCAGCACCGCGTCACGGGTGGCGTTGTGGCTGTTTTGGATCCAAACCGTGCCGATGCTGGCCGAAATCTGGCAAATCTCACCGTTGAAAGGTATCGGCTCCTCCATCCGCTGGATGATCCTTTGGCCGATCCGCTCGAGAATCGTGATATCGCGGACCTCGGGCAAGATGACGGTAAATTCATCGCCGCCAACCCGCGCAACAATGTCCCCTTTTCGGGTCTCTTCCAGCATCGCTTTTGATACGACCTGAAGCACATGATCCCCAGCAGCATGCCCCAAGGTATCATTCACGGCTTTGAAGTAATCCAAATCAATGTGCATAACGGCAAAAGCCTTGTTCGCCGCCAACAACGTCTCAAGAGATTGATCCAGCGCGCGGCGGTTTTTCAGCCCTGTCAACGTATCCGTAAACGCCTTTTCCTCGGCGGCTTCACGCGCGTCTTGCAAACGCATGTTCAGCTTGCGCGAAGCCTCCATCGCGGCTGATTTCGCCTCGACCAGATATAACATTTCAATGGCCAGATCCGTTGCGGCGAAATCTGCGTTGGTCAGCGCGTAATCGCGCACACCATCCAAGATCGAAATCCCGAAAGACAAATTCATAATCGCGGAACCATCAGCAAGCCTGACCAAAATCCCTTTGAGCTTGGCACGCGGCGCACCTTTCATTTCAAGGTGCAGCTTGACCCCCTGCACATCCCAAAGCTGCTGTTGCGTGGTAATGCCACGGGGGCGCATCACCTGAAACACATCCCAAAACCCCGCCCCCAGCAGGGGTTCATCAGGGCGTAGCTTTTGCGTGGTTGGGCCAACGTGGCGGATCACCCCTGTTGGGTCCAACACCAAATGCATGGGGCATAAAACGTCCAATACATCATTTCCTGCATGCATTGTCATCTGGCCCCCGCACCCAACTCAAAGGATCGCCCATCTGCAAAATCCGTTGCAACCAGTTGGATGCGAACCGTTTCACGCCCTTGTGTGCGCTCTTCGAGGTCTAACAACGCCAAGGCCCCATAATCATCAGCCATAACCCGCAAAACACCCATCATGAAATGCCCGAAACCTTCCATGGGGCTATCGCAAATCAGGCTATAGTTCCCTTTACTATGGGCGTGCAGCTCAATCGCGGGCAGGCACAGCTCAGCAACGGCCATCCTTGCCCGATCAGGCAAATCATCAAGAGAGTGCAGAAATTCCTCAAAGGTAGTGCCCCCAAAGCGCAGCAATCGGCGGATCGCTTCAGTATTGGGATGAGAAACCAGATAGGCCCCAATATCCTCCATTACATCACCACTGGGGCGCCGCAGGACGCTGCTCATGGCTTTCAGCAGATCGGATGTAATGACATCATCATAAGACAGCATCGCTTCGAACTCGGGCGGGGAAACGCCAGCAAGCGCCGCAACCCGAAGCCATGCTTCGGAGCCATAGACGTCACTAATAAAATTCTGAAAACTACGGTTTATCAGCCCGTGCATTTTTGCCTCTTTCTCTGCCCTCACAGTTCTTGATGGTGGGAAGGCATTAACAAGAAGCTAAACCGCGCATTTTCCGAAAATAGGATTAAAAGTCGGTAGGCGCGCCGCCTTCCGCTTTACGTCGCTTAACGAATTCGGCCAGCTCATCGCGGATTGCGATATCCAGTGGCGGGGCTTCAAAACTGCCAACAATCTCTTTGAACATGTGGTGCGCACGTTCTTGCGTCCAAATCCCACCAGCAACTTCCCATCCTTCATAATTGGTCCAATCGCTTAGGAAAGGTTGGTAAAAGGCTGTGGTATAGCGATCCTGCGTGTGCTCGATCCCAAAGAAGTGCCCCTGATTACCGACAGATTTAATCGCATCCAGCGCAATTTCATCGGGGCCAGTGGCGCAAATCTCGGGCTCCATATACCGCTGGATTTGCTGCAATATCTCACAATCCATGATGAATTTCTCAGGGCTGGCGATCAGCCCGCCCTCTAACCATCCAGCAGCGTGATAAACCATATTCGTGCCCGATTGGACCGCCGCCCACAGGCTGTTTGACGTCTCCCACATCGCCTGCCCGTCAGGGACATTCGCAGCACAAACACCAGATGAACGCATAGGCAGACCGTAAAAGCGGCACAACTGCCCCGTCATTTGCGTGGCGCGCATATATTCAGGTGTACCAAACGCAGGGGCGCCCGTTTTCATATCCACATTCGACGTAAACGTCCCGATGGCCACACTGGCCCCTGGCCGCACAACTTGGGCCAATACAACGGCAATCAAAGCCTCAGCCAGCGATTGCGCAACAGCCCCCGACATCGTCACCGGCGCCATCGCCCCCGCCAATGTAAATGGGGTCACAACCAGCCCTTGATTGCGCCGCGCGATCCGCATCCACCCATCCAGCATGGGAAAATCGTGCTTTAACGGCGAAGTTGAATTAATATTTGTGTACATCTTTGGGCTGTCTTCGAATTCGTCATCCGTCCAGCCGCCTGAAATACGAACCATCTCCATCACATCTTCGACCCGCTCTTTGCCCAGCGAATAGGCGTGCATCGCCTTATCCGTTAGCGTCAGCTTGTCATACAGAACATCAAGGTGGCGAACCGAGGCATGGATATCGACAGGTTCCACCGGATAGCCGCCCGCAAAGTGGATACAGTTGAAATACTGGGTGAGTTTTAGCAGATCGCGGCACATCGCCCGCGTTCCCGGCACTTTGCGGCCCAGCGCCATATCCCAGTAATTCGGAGGCGAGGAAACATTGCCAAACAGCAGGTTCTTACCGCCCACCGTGATTTTTCGATCCGGATTGCGCGGCGTGATCGTAAATTCGGACGGGGCCATGGCGACATACTCCATGACCATATCCCGCCCCATGCGCACGTTTTCACCGTCTATCGTGCAACCAATCTTGCGGAAAATCTCTAACGCCTCGGGGTTCAGGATCTCGATCCCGATTTCTTCCAGAATACGCATCGCGCCGTCATGCACCGCCTCTACCCCTTCGGGGCCAAGCGGCTCTGTCGGGCGATCGATATTAACCGGAGGGTTCCACGGCATCTGCTCGATGACCGAGCTGCCTCGGCGGGACTTAGCACCAGCGCGGCCACCGCCACGGGTTCTACGTTTGGGCGTATCTGTCATGGGGGCTCTCCTTGCGGTTACCCCCCCAAGAGGCCGCAGCCCGCGCCCACTGGCCCATCCATTTGCGACAGAAATTGTCGTTTTCAGCACCCAAAGGGACTTACAAGGTCGCCAACCACTCTGGAATGCCGCCGATATCGTCCAAAACAACATCCGCAAATGGAGCCAGTTCCTGTGCGCCAGCAGTGCCCGTCAGGACCGCAACCGTGCGCATCCCTGCCGCGCGCCCTGCGTGTAAATCATGGGTGCTATCACCAACCATAGCAATCTGGGACGGCTTTAGCTTTACGTGATCCGCAAATGCCAAAAGCTGGCCAGCTGCCGGTTTTCCGCCATATCCACTGTCGTATCCAGCGATAAAATCAAACAAATCAGTAACACCAGCCGCCGCCAAATGCGCACGCGCTGGGGCCTCGGCATCATTTGTCGCCACCCCCAAGAATAGCCCGTTGTTTCGGAATGCGTTTAGCAATGGCACCAACGGGACGGCTTCCTTTTGGGGGGCACGGCCAGCTTCTTCGTTCAGCATTTTCACCACTTCCGAAATCGGCTGATCAGGAAATTGCGGCGCAAGGGCGGTGGCAACTTCGTTTGGTGTCCCCGCGATGACGATGCTGTCTTTGGCAAACTTTCCCTTGGCCGTATCATAGCCAATCGCCGCGCCTAACCTTTGTGCACGTTCGCGATCCCCTTTGCTAACACGATCCAAAAATGCAGCGGCCCAAGCCTCCCAAGTCGCGGCGAAATCGAACAAAGTGCCGTCTTTATCAAAGCACAGCCCTTTGACAGGAAGATCTTCGTTAATCAGGTCCAATGTACATTTCCTCCACCTGGCAGGCTTTGACGCGCTTCATATAGCTTTTCATAGGGAAGCTTATTTGCATCACAGCATTCGATCACCCAATTATCATCCATTAAGATGAAATCTAACATTGATCCCAAAAACTCAGGGTCATGGGCCGCAGTTAACATATCCTCTTGTGACGCACCGGTTGTCCCCATGAAAACGCCCAGCAGTTCTTCGTTGCCCACAAGCCATGCAAGAGACTGCAACGCGATCGTTTCGGCGGCATTCCGCGTATTAGTCATTGTTTCAGTCTCTCTCGTTCAAAATCTAAATGCTTTGTTAACCAATTGAACAGAAAACTAAAGCCATTCAAGCAACCTGTATGAGGAAGAAGCAATTATGCATGGTAAAATCCTCATCCTTGACGGAACATCAACAAACCGAATTGTGTTAAAGGTTAAACTCGCGGCTTCCTTTTATCGTGTCCTGCAGGCAAGCACGATTGCAGAGGCTTTTGCCGTTATCCGTGATGACGTGCCCGACCTGATCGTTACCGCAACATCTCTGCCGGATGGATCCATCGCAGACCTTTGCCAACAATTGCGCAACGATCAACGTACAGCTGCCCTGCCCGTTCTTGCGATTGGCACCAATACCGATTCTCTTTCCCGCCTTGAGATTCTGCGCGCGGGCGCGACGGATGTCATGTACAGGCCCTTAAATGAAATGCTGCTGCTTGGCCGCGTTCGAAATATGATTCGACTGCATAATGAATTGGCCGAATGGCAAATCCGTGATGAAACCAGTTGCGCCCTCGGATTGGCGGAGGCCCCTGCCCAATTTGTCCGCCCTGCAAAGATTTCCTTTGTTGGCGTAGACCCTGCCCCGCTGAAAGGGTGGGTGCGTCAAACGATTCCAAAACTGCGGGGGAATTTCACGGTATCCCAGCTAAAGGATGCGCTCGCAGGGCTTCACACAGGGGCTTTGCCTGACGCAATTGTCCTTTCGCTTCCTAAAAAGCAAAGCCAGCAGGAAGAATACCTTCGCTTGATCCCCGTGATCCGGACCAGCCCCAGAACACGCGAAATCGCGATTCTTGTGGTTCAAGATACCCCCGATCCGTTTGTCGCAACGTCGGCATTGGATATGGGGGCGGACGATATAATGACCACAGGCTTTGCGGCAGATGAACTTGCTCATCGCGTTCAGGTCCTGCTCAAGAGAAAACAGCAAGTCGCCAAAGTACTACAAAGTGTGAGAACAGGCCTGCGTGAGGTGGTGAATGATCCCCTGACCGGCCTTTATAACCGCCGTTATGCCATGCCCTATTTGGAGACCCAAATCGAAGCCAGTTGGTCAACGGGTCTGCCTCTTGTGGCGATTATTGCTGATTTGGACCACTTCAAACATATCAATGATGCCTATGGGCATGCCTCGGGCGATGCTGTGCTGGTCGAAACGGCCCACAGATTGCGCCGTGCTGCACGCAAACTAGATGTCATCGCCCGTCTGGGGGGCGAAGAATTCTTGATCGTGATGCCTGCAACCGATATTGCCACTGCCGAACATATTGCCGGAAAAATCTGCCGCGAGATCGCAGAACAACCGTTCCAAGTTCCGGCGAATGGCGACCCTATTCATATTACAATCAGTCTGGGTGTCGCAGTTTTAGAACCTTCAAAACAGCCGCTTGGAACCTCGGCTGATACGTCCCAGTGGCTCCTTGATTTAGCAGATAAAGAACTCTACCGCGCCAAAACGCGTGGCCGAAATTGTATTTCATTGCACCGCTCAGAAAAACGCCCTGCCGCTTAATCAAGCCGACAGGGCGTTTCGCCATCTTCAGATCAAATTGCCCCGCGCGGGGCAGCTTCAGCTTTTGGGCTTCTTTTTGTGCTTTTCGCGCCGCTCGATAAGGTCTTGCAGCTGATCCGCATAGGCGCTGCGTTCTTGCACGGTCATGTCTTCAACGGCTTTCAACCATGCTTGGCTGCCTGTCTGAAGGCGTTTCAAACTTGCGCTATGTTCTTGCTCAAAAACCGCAGCGGCGGCCGTTGCATCAAAGGGTTCGCTGCGCAACAGCTCAACCATTTGTGCCGGATCAGAACCGACACCACGTCGGCCTGCACGCAATTCCGCTCTTAGGTCGCGGCGTATTTCATGGGGCAGCGCCTGCATATAGATCGCGCCCCCCTTCAAAACCCTCGGACCATCCGCGCGCCCGCCTTTATGGCGAAACATCGCACCAGAAACCGAGGCAACAACAGCTAGGTTCACAGCCAGAGACAGCCCAAGAATGACAGGCATCCAGCGACGTTTTTTAATTCCTTCAGCCATGTGCTTATCCTTCCTCACTAAACCAGCCAACGCCCATCAGCTCTGTCAGGTCTTCATCTACAACAGTATCCACAGCCCCAAACAGGACCAGAGGGTCAACTTGATCCCCCGGAGGGGCAACGCCAAACCAAAAACCAGCGACCGTCGCAGTCACCAATCCGCCCACACCCGCAGGCCCGCCAACCGCAGCGATCAAACGTTGCCATAGGGGCGCAGAGGGCTGGAGCCTTTCGGCGTCCGCCACGATCCGTGCGCTTAGCGCATCAGACATCTGAGGCGGGTTGGCACGTGCATTTTCAAATGCCGCTTCTAGATCAAAGCTGTCAGGTTGTGTCATCGTTATACCCCAATGCTTCGCGTTGCGCAGCCATATCCGCTGTTAACGCCCGTTTACCGCGGGCGGTCAAGCTTTCTACGGCTTCAACACCTACGTCCAAAATCTCGGCGATTTCAGGGTTCGCCAACCCTTCGATGTGGCGCAAGACCACAGCTTGTCTTTGCCGCTCTGGCAACCGCAGCAATGCCGCTTGAAGGGCATCATGGCGGGCCATGTTTTGCAGCTGCGTCTCGGCGCTGGGCCCCGGATCAGCTGGCGCATCCAATTCGTCCAACGTTTCGGTTCTGCGCCCCCGCAACCGATCCGTACAAAGGTTTGCAACCACGCGGTATAGCCACGTTGCCGCCTGTGCCCGTCCGCTATCCCACTTCGGGGCCTGCTTCCAAAGGCGCAACAGCGCCTCTTGGGTCACATCCTCGGCCTCGGCTGCATCACCCAAAACACGGTAAGCATGCGCATAGGCCCGCGGAGAAAGCCGTGAAGACAGCAATCGCGCAGCCGCGTCATCACCAGCAGCATAGCGCGCTAGCAATTCGGCATCCGCATCGCGTGCGGCAGTATGCTCGGTCATGTCTTTCACAGGGTCTTTCCAATTTATGTTCGCCCCGCTGTGGGGCGAACACCTTTCATTACAACAAACAATCTTAGTTGTGGTTCTTTTTATGTTTGCCGTGGCCGCGTGCTTTCGCGAATTCTTCCTCGCTCAAGCCGCCGCTTTTATCTGCATCCAGTTTTTCAAACATTTTAGCAGGATCGCGGTGGCTTTGCATCTCTTCCAAGGTCAGATCACCGCTGTTGTCAGCATCCATGCGTTCAAAGTGTTTTGCCGCACGGCCGCCTTTTTTGTCGCCTTTTTTGCCGCCTTTGCCTTTTGACATTTCATCCAGCTCTTCACCGCTCAATGCGCCGTCACCGTTCTTGTCAAAACGCTTTAGCAGGCGCTCTTTATGCTTGCCTTCGCGGGCGGCCATCATCTCATCCGCGGTGAGGGCGCCGTCTTTGTTTGCATCAGCCGCTGCAAAACGTGCGGCCACTTGTGCTTGTAGCTCTTCGGCCGAGATCTCACCGTCGCCATTGGCATCAATCTGTGCAAAACGCGCCTGCATGCCTTCGCCGCCATCGCGTGCTTGTGCGGTTGTGGCTACAAGGCCGGCAACAATTGCGAGTGCTGTCATTGTTTCTTTAAACATGGTGTTCTCCGTTTTTATTGCTCGCTGCATCGGTCTCTTTTGCCGTGCAGTTGGATGTATTACGGCTGGTCCCAGATGTTCCGTCGCATATATTCGAAAAAACTTTTGAAATTCTGCTTGAGACAAATCGCCACCTTTCTTTTCAATCCGTTATAACGCACTCAGAGAAAACTCTCGGCCTTAGGATTCGGCATGACACAATCAGCAACACAGACGAATATCGACGCAATGGCAGAAACTTCATCTGAAGAACGTTCCCTTGGTCAGGCCCTGCTACGCGGCTGGCGGCGCAAATGCCCCAACTGCGGTTCCGGCCCTGTGCTACATGGCTACCTGAAAGTGAACGATCACTGCACCGTTTGTGAAGAAGAGCTCCACCATCATCGCGCCGATGACGGCCCTGCCTATCTGACAATCCTCGTCGTAGGCCACCTGATGGCGCCGCTTTTGCATATTGTTTTTGTTCATTACCGTCCTGAACCGATTACGCTGTTCACGATCTTTGCGGTTGGCACGGTCGCTTTGTCCCTCTACCTTCTTCCTAGACTGAAGGGGGCCTTGATCGGCTTTCAATGGGCCAAAGAAATGGGCGGCTTTGCACGCAAGCCCTGATCAAACTGGCCCCTGAATTAACGCGGGGCCGTATGAGCATTGATAAGACAGCGATCAGAAACGCAGCCACGGTCATTGTGATCCGTGACCGCATGACATCGCCTTCCATCCTGATGGGCCAGCGCGGCGCAAATGCTGCGTTCATGCCCAACAAATTCGTTTTTCCAGGTGGTGCGGTTGATCAGGCTGATGCGCAGATCCCTCTTGCCGCTGGTCTGCCCGAACGATGTGCCGCGCGTTTGCTGGAAGATGCCGATCCCGATCTGGCCCACGCCATTCCTGTGGCCGCCATCCGCGAGCTATGGGAAGAGACCGGTCTGGTCCTAGGATCAAAAGGCACATGGGAAGGCGAAATCCCCGACGATTGGAAAACCTTCGCCGAAACCGGCCACCTGCCCCATGCCAGCGCATTGCAGTTTGTATTCCGCGCCCTCACCCCTCCGGGGCGCCCACGCCGCTTTGACGCGCGGTTCTTCTTGCTGGACGCGGATGCGATTGCCAGTGACCTTGATGATTTCGGTGCCGCCTGTGACGAGCTATCCCACCTCCAGTGGGTTCCCCTTAGCGATGCACGCCGTTTTGACATGCCCTTTATCACCGAGGTTGTGCTGGCCGAGGTCGAAGCACGTGCGCGCGACCTAAACCCGCCTGAATCTGTGCCCTATTTTAAAAACAACGACGAAGAGAGCCTCTTTGTCAGGTTACATGGCACCAATGCACCCTACCGCGCGGAGAATTAGATCGCGAGGATCAGCAGCAGGATGGATGCAATCAGCACCGCCATCCCCAACGCCTCGCGTTTGCTGATCTTTTCCCGAAAGAACAGCGTTGAAGCCAGAACACTCAGGATCAATTCGACCTGACCCAATGCTTTTACATAAGCCGCGTTTTGGAGGGAAAAGGCGATAAACCAACAAAGCGATCCGCCCATAGAGGTGAGCCCAATCCAAATCGCAACACGGCGGGCCTGCCAGACGCGCGCGATCTCTCCTGCCTCGCGCAAGCACAGCCAGACAGTCATCAGGATCGTTTGCATGGCAACCACAGCCATCAACGTCACCCCTGCCCTCAGCAGAGGATCGGCAGAGTCCAAAGTCAGCGAAGCCCCTCGATAGCTCACAGCGGAAAAGGCAAACAGCACCCCCGAGGCAATCCCCAATCCAGCCGCCCGATTTCGCAAATGAGATAGGTGAAAGCCAGTTGCCCCCTTACCCCCCGACAACAGCAACAGCCCAACCAAGCCCAAAGAAATCGCCAAAAAGCCTCCCCAGCTCACCAACTCCCCTAGCAATAAGGCCCCGACAAGAACGGTTTGAATGACTTCTGTCTTTTTAAACGTGATCCCAACGGCAAAATTGCGTTCCTTGAACAAAGCAACCACGCAAACCGTTGCGAGGATTTGGGAGGTTCCTCCCAATAGGCCGAACCCCCAAAACGCGCCCCCAAGGGCGGGGATTTCGGCATCAACCGCCAGAACATAGACAACCAACAGCACTGCGATGAAGGGGATAGAATAGAAAAACCGCGAAAACGTCGCCCCCGCAACGCTAAGCGTGGAGGTGGCCAATACCTTTTGCAGCATAAACCGAACGGTCTGAAATGCTGCGGCAAGGAGGGTAACAAGGATCCAAAGGTCAGGTGTATGCATCCCGCACTAATGCCTTACTCCCCCCCGTTATGCCAGAGAAGAGCCGCAGCTGATTTTTCCGCCGTTGGTAAATACGGGCCGGAAACACCCCAAAACCTATGGGCACCCTTCACGATCGGACGTTTCCTTATCTTGGCGCACCAATCGCGCGGCCAACGCCCTCCGCCTGCGGCAACGCGGCGTGCCCTTTGGCAAAACGCACCAGCGCTTCTTCGATATGGGCTGCTGGCGGCGTCGGTTTGCGGGTTTCAAGGCTCACGTGCAGCAAGAAATGCTCGCCCGTGGCCAATAGGCGTTCACCCTCATACATTTCATGGAACAGGTGCATTTTTTTGCCCTCGCCCATGATGACGCGGGTACGGATGGTGATCAGCGCGCCCGCGTGGACCTCATCGATGTGGCGGATATGCGTTTCAGCGGTGAAGTAACTCCCACCGGATGAGATATATTCAGCGTCACAGCCAATGATCGCCATAAAACGGTCGGTCGCATCGGCAAAAGCCTGCAAATAGCGCGACTCGGTCATGTGGCCGTTATAGTCCGTCCAATCCAGCGGCACCGTACGATACGCCGTCTCGACCAAAGCATCCGCAGGCAGATCAGCCGCAACCGCGCCATGCACCGTGCCAACCCGCATCTCGCGTTCTTGCGCGTTCAGCAAGGCACCCGCGCCCCAGTTTTCGGCCTTGAGGCCGCGCATCATGGTGACAAGGTTGTTGTCGCGCGCGCGCTCTAACTCGCGGATAGAATAAGCGCCGGACTGCTCATCCGATTGCCCCGCAATCAGGTCAACCAGCTCATCCGTAAAGTCAGGCACATCCATCAGCTTGGTCCATGGCCATTTCAACGCGGGGCCGAATTGCGCCATAAAATGCTTCATGCCCGCTTCGCCGCCCGCCACGCGGTAGGTTTCAAAAAGCCCCATCTGCGCCCAGCGGATACCAAAGCCATAGCGGATCGCATTGTCGATTTCTTCGGTGGTGGCGATGCCGTCTTTGACCAGCCACAACGCCTCACGCCACACCGCCTCAAGAAAGCGATCCGCCACGTGGGCGTCGATCTCTTTCTTGAGGTGCAGCGGGTACATCCCGAGCGAGGTCAGCATTTCCTTGGCCTTTTCGACCAGCCCCTCATCCGCCGAGGTGGTGACCAATTCGATCAGCGGCAGCAGGTAAACGGGGTTAAACGGGTGCGCGACCATGATCTGTTCGGGGCGCGCGGCCCCTTGCTGCAACTCGGATGGTTTGAACCCCGAGGTGGACGAGCCGATCACCGCATCAGGCGCACAGGCTGCCTGCACCTCGGCAAAGGTGGCGTGTTTGATTTCCAACCGCTCTGGCACGCTTTCCTGTATCCAATCCGCCCCAGCAACAGCCTCGGCAATGCTGGCGTGATAGGTCAGTTTGCCCTCGGGCGGTAACGCGACATCCGTCAATCCAGGCAGCGAGCGGCGCGCATTTGCCAGCACTTCGCCAATCTTGCGCTCGGCCTGTGGATCAGGGTCAAACACCTGAACATCCCAACCGTTCAACAAGAACCGAGCGGCCCAACCGCCACCGATAACACCGCCACCAATAATTGCTGCTGTCTTGCTCATCTTACTACCTTCAGTTGGCTCACGTCGTAGCCGTTGAAATCCAAAATCTCTTTTGCCGCCTTGATCCGGTCGCTGCCCCCTTTGGTACTGCGATCCACGATCCAGCCGAAATCGCCTGACTTGTTCCCCAGAACGGCGGTCCGAAATCCTTCGTCGACCCAAAGCACCCAGAAATCGCGCGTATTGCCGTCGGGCATTTGCACGGCGTAACGGCCCTTGCCCTTTTTCGCGGCTGGCAGGTCCTGCGAATAGTCGCCGCAAACACCCGCACCATCACAAACAAACGCCCCCAACCGCATCGCATGGCCATTGGGGGTATCGATCATGCGAAAGGCCATCTTGCCCAGCGCAGGATCAAACCCTGCGCGGATATACCAAACCCCTGCAAATTTATCGGCGTCAAACCGCGAGGTAACGCCGATAAGGGCCGTTTGGTCACGGTAACTGGGCCCTACAGGCACGGGCGCTGGCGGCTCAACCGCACATGCGCCCAAGGCCATAAGCCCCGCCAATAAAGCCCCGCGGATCAAACCGGCATCCGCTTTTGCAGACCCAGTTTTTCGCGCACCGCTTCTGGCCCGATGAGGGTCGCGCCCATGCTTTCAATGATGCCGCGCGCACGCGTGACCAGCTGGTGGTTTTCCGCCAACACGCCTTTGTCGAGCCACAGGTTATCTTCCAGACCAACGCGCACATTGCCCCCCGCCAAAACCGAGGCCGCCACATAAGCCATCTGATTGCGCCCCAGACCAAAGCCCGAGAACGTCCAGTCATCCGGCACATTGTTGACCATCGCCATGAAGGTATTCAGATCATCAGGCGCGCCCCAAGGCACCCCCATGCACAGCTGAACCAAGGCGGGGCTGTCCAGAACGCCCTGTTTTACCAGCTCTTTGGCATACCAAAGGTGACCGGTGTCAAAGGCCTCGATCTCGGGCTTTACGCCCAGATCGGTCATCATCTGGCCCATGGCTGTCAACATGCCGGGCGTGTTGGTCATCACGTAGTCGGCTTCGGCAAAGTTCATCGTGCCGCAATCCAACGTGCAGATTTCGGGCAGGCATTCTGTGATATGGGCCATGCGTTCCGTCGCGCCGACCATATCCGTGCCGTCTTTGTTCAGGTCCATCGGGTTTTCAACACCGCCGAACACCATATCGCCGCCCATGCCCGCAGTCAGGTTCAGCACCACATCCACGTCGGCATCACGCACACGGTCTGTCAGCTCACGGTAAAGCTTTAGATCGCGGCTGGGTACGCCTGTCTCTGGGTCGCGCACATGGCAGTGCACCACGGCAGCGCCTGCCTTGGCCGCGGCAATCGCGCTGTCGGCGATCTCTTTCGGGCTACGCGGCACATGCGGGCTGCGGTCTTGGGTGGATCCGGATCCGGTCACGGCGCAGGTGATAAACACCTCACGGTTCATAGCGAGTGGCATGGTGGCCTCCTAATTTTTCTTTCGACAGTATTGCGTCCAAGTGTGTTGGCCATTCCGATCCAAATACGCCGCAATGACCTGCAAAAACGGCACCTATAATGAGGTGCCCCTTAATATGGCATCGGGTGTGCGCGGTGGGTTGCTTCGATGTCGGCAACCACGTCATCACTCAGCACCAGATCAGCCCCTGCAAGGGCGACGTCCAGCTGATCCATCGTTGTGGCACCAAAGATGACGCTGGCCATAAACGGCCTGTCGCGCACCCACGCAAGGGCCATGTGAACAGGGTCTAACCCATGCCGTTGGGCCACCGCCAAATAGGCATCAACCGCTTCAAAAGCGCGGGCCGTTTTGCGCCCGCCCAAATCGCCACCCAAAGACAGGCGCGAGCGATCTGGCACCGCGCCGTTTTGGTATTTCCCCGTCAACAGGCCCGTAGCCAAAGGCGAGAAAGACAGCATGCCGATGTCTTCGTTATGGCAGGCCTCGGCAACATCAGTGTCGGCCAACCGACAGAGCAGCGAATATTCGTTCTGGACCGTGGCCACACGCGGGCCACCGACCCGTTCAGCTGCGTTCGCCCATTGGGTTAGACCCCACGCGCTGTCGTTGCTCATACCAAAGGCGCGGATGCGGCCGCGCTCGACCTCAATCTGCAACGCGCCCAGACAGTCTTCGATGTTCTGGATCGTCTCGGCACGGTTCTGGCTGGTCGGGTTATACAGCCAGTTCTTGCGAAACATATAGCTGCCGCGGTTGGGCCAGTGAAACTGGTACAGATCGACATAATCGGTTTTGAGCCGCTTTAGCGACCCCTCCAACGTATCATGAATAGTAGCAGGCGTGATCGGCGCGCCGCCCCGCACATGGGCCAGCCCCTCGCCCGAATGTTTGGTGGCCAGCACCACGCGGTCGCGGTTTGCACCTTGGGCAAACCACTCGCCAATAATTTCTTCGGTGCGGCCAGTGGTTTCCGGCCCCATCGGGTTCACCGGATACATCTCGGCGGTATCGATGAAATTGATACCCCCGTCTAACGCACGTTCAATCTGGGCATGGCCTTCAGCGGCTGTGTTCTGTGTGCCCCACGTCATTGACCCCAAACAGAATTTGGAAACCTCAATGCCCGTTCGGCCCAATGTTGTCATATGCATATCGTGAACCCCGTTGCTATCTTGCGCAGACCCTAGCCCCACGGCCAGCCATCGCAAGCCAAATCCCGCTTTAGAAAAATATTTCGCCACAAACGGACCAGCATTGTCGGTTTTCTCTATATTTCTCTCTGAAATAGGATCATCCAAAGAGGATGCGGATGTTAATCTCCTTTGCGGCGCTGTTTTTTTCAGTCGTCTTGTTGCAGCTTTCCTCGGGAGGGGTTGGTCCGCTGGATGTGCTGTCGGGGACCGAACTGGGGTTCACACGCCAACAGATCGGTTTGCTGGGTTCGTCCCACTTTATCGGGTTTTTCATCGGCTGCTGGTTTGCCCCACGTCTGCTGGGCAACGTCGGGCACAGCCGCGCCTTCGCCGCCTTTACAGCCGCAGGCAGCATCGGGTTGATCGCGCATATGATGGTCATCAACCCCTACGCTTGGGCGATTATGCGCATTGCTTCGGGGTTATGTGTGGCCGGCTGCTATACCGTGGTCGAGGCATGGTTACAGGCCAAAGTGACCAACGAAACCCGAGGCCGCGCCATGGGAACCTATCGCATGGTCGATATGTCAGGCAGTTTGGCAGCGCAGGGCATCATCGGCATCTTGGCCCCCGCCGATTATATCTCTTACAACATCCTGGCCATTTTATGCTGTGCGGCCCTTTTGCCCATCACACTTACCAAATCAACCCAACCCGAAACGCCCAGCTCACCGCGGCTGCGCCCCAAACTGGCCTATGGGCGTTCTCCGCTTGCGGTGGCTGGCGTGGTTGTTGCCGCGCTTTCCAGTGCCTCGTTTCGCATGGTCGGCCCGATCTATGGTCAGGAAATGGGCCTGACTGCGGGGCAGATCGCGTGGTTTTTGGCGGCTTTCGTTGTGGGCGGTGCATTGGCGCAATTCCCTGTTGGCTGGATTGCCGACAAATATGACCGCCGCAAAGTCCTGATCTGGCTTTCCATTGCTGCAATCGCCAGCTGCGGTGTCACCGTGACAACAGCTAGCTGGGGGCTGACAGGCATATTGCTGTCTGCCGCCCTGTTTGGCCTCACAACATTCCCTATCTTTTCAGTCGCAGCCGCCCACGCCCATGATTTCGCCTCCTCGGATGAGCGGGTCGAGCTCTCGGCAGCCTTGATGTTCTGGTTCGCTCTGGGCGCAATCGCAGCCCCCTATGGCGCCGCGCTCCTTATCGAAAAATTCGGCCCCGAAGCCCTGTTTGCCATGCTGGCTGCCGGTCATGGGCTGTTGATTTTATTCAGTGTCAGCAGAATGCGCACAGGCCGCGTCAAACCGCGCAGCACCCGCTATATCAACGCGCTGCGCACCAGTTTCGTGATCGGCCGCCTGACAGGGCGCAGCCGAGACAAGCCAACACGCGACTAAACCAATCCCCTTACGGAGTTAGACCTCTGGCATGACTGCCTTTGCCCTGCTAAAGCATGTCCCAGCACAGCAAAGGCCGCACCATGACACGTCACCTCATCACCTCCGCCATCCCCTATATCAATGGCATCAAACACCTCGGCAATCTGGTAGGTAGCCAATTGCCCGCAGACCTATATGCCCGCTACCTGCGCCAGCGCGGCAACGAGGTGCTGTTCCTCTGCGCCACAGACGAACACGGCACGCCTGCCGAATTGGCCGCTGCAAAAGCGGGTAAGCCCGTCGAAGAATACTGCGCCGAGATGTATGCGGTTCAGGCGAAAATCGCCGAGGGCTTTGGCCTATCCTTTGACCACTTCGGCCGCTCTTCCTCGGTGCAGAACGAAAAGCTGACGCAGCATTTTGCCGGAGCTTTGGCCGATGAGGGGCTGATCGAAGAAGTTGAGCAAAGCCAGATTTACTCGGAAACCGATGGCCGCTTCTTGCCCGACCGCTATGTCGAGGGCACCTGCCCCAACTGCGGATTTGAAGACGCGCGCGGCGACCAATGTGACAATTGCACCAAGCAGCTAGACCCAGAAGACCTGATCAACCCGCGCTCAACGATCTCGGGCGCGACAGATCTGGAAATGCGCGCCACCAAACACCTGTTCCTCAAGCAATCCCAGATGAAAGACCGGCTGAACGATTGGATCAGCTCCAAAACCGATTGGCCTGTGCTGACCACCTCGATCGCCAAGAAATGGCTGAACGATGGCGACGGGCTACAAGACCGCGGCATCACCCGCGACCTGAAATGGGGCGTGCCGGTGAAACGTGGCGATGCCGAATGGCCCGGCATGGAGGGCAAGGTTTTCTATGTCTGGTTCGACGCGCCCATCGAATATATCGCCTGCGCCCAAGAATGGGTTGATGCCGGCAAAGGCGACGATTGGGAGCGCTGGTGGCGCACCGATAAAGGTGCCGATGACGTGCAATACACCCAATTCATGGGCAAAGATAACGTCCCCTTCCACACCCTCTCCTTCCCCTCGACCATCATGGGTTCGAACGAACCTTGGAAGCTGGTGGATTACATCAAATCGTTCAACTACCTGAACTATGACGGCGGCCAGTTCTCGACCTCGCGCGGGCGCGGTGTGTTCATGGACCAAGCGCTGGAAATCCTGCCTGCCGATTACTGGCGCTGGTGGTTGCTGTCCCATGCACCCGAAACATCTGATTCCGAATTCACTTGGGAGAACTTCCAAGCGGCCACAAACAAAGACCTCGCAGATGTCTTGGGCAACTTTGTCAGCCGCATCACCAAATTCTGCCGCGCCAAATTCGGTGAAGAAGTGCCAGCGGCGGGCGAATATGGCGAGGCCGAGAACGCCCTGATCGCTGATTTGACCGAACGCGTAGCCCGCTATGCCGAACAAATGGACAAGATGGAGGTCCGCAAATCCGCCGCCGAGCTGCGCGCAATCTGGGCTGCGGGTAACGAATACCTTCAGGCACAGGCCCCATGGACCACCTTCAAAACCGACCCTGACAAGGCCGCGGCACAGGTGCGCCTCGCGCTGAACCTGATCCCGCTTTATGCCTCACTTGCAGCGCCCTTCATTCCCGATGCTGCTGCAAAAATGTTGGCAGGTATGAAAATCGAAGACGCAGGTTGGCCCGATGACGTGCCAGCGGCTGTTGCCCAGCTATCGGCGGGTCATGTGTTTGAGGTTCCCGAAGTTCTCTTTGCCAAGATCACAGATGATCAACGCGAAGAATGGGCCGAAAAATTTGCAGGCAAACGCGACTGATCAGATCAAACAGGTCGGGGGGCGGCATTTGGGCTCCCCGCCCCCCCTTTTCCGATCAGGGCCGCTTTTGGGTGCCGCTCACCCAAGGGCTATTTGCTTAGGCCTGTGCCGATTTCATCCATCATCCTGTCACAGGCTGCCAATTGCGACAGGCACAGCCCCTCGTCTGGTTTGTGACCATCGCGCGCCATATCCCCAGGCCCGATAACCAATGCCGTCAGGCCAAGCTGGTCAAAAAAGCCAGCCTCGGTGCCAAAGGCGACTTTGCCGGTTTTGGGGGCTCCGACCAGATTGGTGGCCCATTCCACCACCTTGTGATCAGGATCAACATCCAGCCCCGGATAGGCATTCACCACCTCAACACCGATCGGCAAGCTAGCGCTAAAGCCTCGGCTGACCTGCTCGGCGATGGCTTCAACCTCGCGCTGTATCTCTTGCTTGGGCGTTTGGGCAAGGTGCCTGAATTCCATCAGCAGCTCTGCCGTGTCCGGAACGATATTCAGCGCCTTTCCCGCAGATAACTGGCCTATGTGAACCGTCGAATAGGGAATGTCATAGGCCGCATCCTGTGCCCCCTTGGCCAAGCGACCTTGAAAATCACGCATCTGCCCTACAAACTCTGCTGCGACATGAATGGCGTTGACGAATTTCGGGGCCAGCGCGCTATGGCCCGCCTCTCCGCGACAGGTCACGCAGAGCGCGGCCTTGCCTTTGTGGCCCGTCACAACCTGCATTGAGGTGGGTTCCCCCACAATGACAAGGTCGGGCTTGCCGATCAAAGGTTTCAACTCTGGCAGCATCTGCTGAATGCCGACACAGCCGATTTCCTCATCATATGAGATCACAAAGCTCAGCGGTTTAGAAAGCGCCATCTTCCCCGCCCGCTCGGCAAGGGCCAGCGCCGAGGCGAGAAACCCCTTCATATCCGTTGTTCCACGCCCAAAGACGCGGTTGTTGTCTTGGGTCAGCTCAAAGGGTGGATAGCGCCAAGACTGCCCCTCAACAGGCACAACATCAGTATGGGCAGACAAACACACACCACCCTCACCCGCTGGACCAATCCGCGCAAATAACCCTGCTTTTTGGCGGCAAGGAGACCAAATCCGCGTGACCTCAAACCCAGCGCCCACCAACAATTCCTGAACCCAATCGATCAAATCTAAATTGCTGTCTCGGCTCACGGTCGGGAAAGCCACCAGACGGGATAAAATCTCTAGGGTGCGGGTCATGTCAGGCCTTCAGGTTAACGTCTTTAGCGTCTCAAGAACATCTTTGGCATCTGTGTCGGGATTCACAATGCACAGGCGGAATACTTTTTGCCCGTGCCACGTGGTTGGCAGACACAATAACGCGCCTGATCGGCGGTTCTCTTCGGCCCATTCTTCCATCATCTGCTCCGACATATCTTTTGGACGGAACAGGACCACCGAAAGCTGCGGCCCCAAGAGCAGCTCCAGCCCCTCCATTTGGTCAATCCCATCGGCAATTTTCTGTGCGGTTGCGATGGTTGTCGCTATGGCCTCGCCATAGGCTGTGGTCCCATGGGTTGCTAACGAGTACCAAAACGGCAGCCCCCGCGCGCGGCGGGTCAGATGCAGCGCGTAATCGGACGGGTTCCAATGCGTTTTGTCCACCGCGTCCAGATAGACCGCGCTTTGCCCATGGGCGTTGGCCGCATCCGCCGCATTGCGGTAAACCAATGCGCAACTATCATAGGGGGCAAACAGCCATTTATGCGGATCCACGATCAGGCTGTGGGCCCGATCAATCCCTGCAAAAACGGGGCGCGTCTGAGGATCGGCAATAGCTGCCAACCCATAGGCGCCATCAATATGCAGCCACAGGTCATGCTCTTCGGCGAGGTCTGCCAAACCAGAGATATCATCAACCGCGCCGCAATTCGTCGCCCCTGCATTGGCAACAATAGCAAAGACATTGGGCTGCCAAACATCCCGCGCGGCCTGCCCAGATATGCGCCCTGTCTCATCTGGTGTGACCTCAATCACATCCACATCCATGACGCTAGCCGCCGCGCGGATCGAGCTATGGGCCTCTCCCGAACATAAAACCGCCCATCGCTGCGGGCGCGGACCTTGGCGTGATTTCCAATCGCGGGCCGCATGAAGCGCGCAAAGATTGCCCAATGTGCCGCCAGCAACAAAAACTCCGCCAGCCGTATCGCCCCAGCCTGCCAGATCCGCCAGCCAGCTTAGGGCCTGATTTTCTGCATGGATCGCGCCAGCGCCCCCATCCCAATTCCCCGCAAAAATACCCGCCGCCCCAAGAGCCGCATCAAAGCTCAGCGCGGCTTGGCTGGGGGCCGAGGCCACATAGCTAAGGGATGTGGGATGCCCGAAAGGACGGGTTGAGGGAACAATCACATCTTTGAACAGATCAAAGGCCGCCGCACCGCCGATACCCTCGGCTGTGATAGAGCCCCCCAAAACGGGCTCAAGCGCGGCAAAGCTTTGTGCGCCATGGGTCGGGTCCTGTCCGCCCAGAATGCGGTTGCGCGTCCATGCCAGAATATCCGTCATCAAAGACGACGAGAAAGGGAAAACGTTTTTCAATCTACTGCTAGCTCCGTAATTTCGCGGCGGAAGGGCAACGCATCACCGATGTCTTCACCATCCAACTCTCGGGCATACCGATGCCCTGCATAAGTCGCCCAAGCGATGGGGCCCGGTGCATTTGCATCGCCAATCAGTTGGACCGATTTGATCCCCGCATCTGCCCATTCTGCTTCGCGGGCTTTCAGGTCCAGATAGACCTTGTTGTTTTCAACTTTTGAGGAAACCAGCAAAACCGCATCACAGGCGATCGGGCGGGTCTGGTCGGTGAACATGCAATTGCTCACAACGTGATCACTGGCGATCTCGGTAACCCCTCGGTTCAGCTCGATCTGGACACCCATTCTTGCGAGGCGGCGGTGAATCTCATGCTGTTCCAGCGTGTTCAGCGTCCATTCGCTGACATAAGCGGCTGGCGTCACCAGCGTGACCGAACACCCTTTCTGGATCAAAAGCTCGGCCATGACCCCGCCCATGTAATAGTGATCATCGTCATAAATCACCACATGCCCTGAAGGGCTGGCCGACGCCATAAGGTCATCAGGCGTAAAGATTTGCATCGCCTCATCCGTTGGAAACGGAACGACATGCTGGCGCGACACACCATCGCGGCGCCATTTGGCCCCACTGGCAATGCAAACATTTTCAAAGCCGAACTCCAGAATGCTGTCTGCATCCAACGCGCTGTCAAAATAGCTTTCGACATTTGGTTTCTGGCTGATCTGGTATTCGCGGTAATCGGCAACCCGCCCCCAGGCGCTCAACCCTGGAAGGTGGCGCTCCTGCGCAACCCGCCCCCCCAAAATGGTGCCCGCTTCGGCCAATGCGACGTCATAGCCACGTTCCGCCGTCGCGCGCGCGGCCTCTAACCCCGCAGGCCCAGCGCCGACAATCAACACATTCGAACTCTCGCCCTTGGTGTTCATCCGCTCAGGGTGCCAACCTTTGCGCCATTCCTCCATAAATGTGGGGTTCTGGGTGCAGCGGCTGATCGACATGGTCATATCGCCCGTCACACAGATATTGCAGCCGATACATTCGCGGATGTCCTCGATACGGCCCTCTTCGATCTTTTTGGGCAGGAAAGGGTCAGCGATGGATGGCCGCGCACAGCCGATGAAATCCAGCGTGCCGGTTTTGATCATTTTCGCCATCACATCAGGGCTGGTAAAGCGGCCAACACCGACGATCGGCTTGTCCGTCAGCTCGTGAATGCCCTTCACCAGCTCATGCTGGGCGGCCTCCTCTTTGAAACGGGACGGGCCAGAGCATTCCTCCCAAGTGCCTTGCGCCAAATCCCAAAGGTCAGGCAGGTTGCGGTTCATATCGACAAATTCGCGCACCTCGGCGTTGGAAAACCCTAGATCGCCAATGGTTTCATCAAGCGACACGCGCAGCGTGATGCCCATGCTATCCCCGACAGCATCGCGAATATCCGCGATCACTTCATTCACAAAGCGGGCACGGTTTTCCAAACTGCCGCCGTATTCGTCGGTTCGATGGTTGGTTGCGCGGCTCAGGAAGTGCTGAAAAATCCCGAACCCATGCGCGCCATAAAGACAGATCAGATCAAAACCCGCAGTCTGGGACCGCTTTGCCGCATTCACAAACCAGCGGCGCAGATCGCGAATATCAGCCTTGTCCAAGGCCCGCGCCTGCACCGGATCATTGGTAAACGTGCGGATGGGTTGCGCCGACACCGCAAGCGGCACTTCCTTGCTGTATAGGTTCGGGCCATTCACCCCCGAATACGCCAGCTGTATCCCCGCTAGCGCGCCGTGTTCCTTCATCCTGTCCGACATTTTGTTCAACATCGGGATGTCCTTGTCCTCCCATAGGCGCAGCTCGATGAATGGGGTGATTTCTGAGGTGTGGTGCATCTCACATTGTTCAGTAAAGATAACGCCCCAGCCGCCTTCCGCCTTGGAGCCGCGCATCGCTGCGGCGGCTGACGGATCGCGGTATCCCCCACCATTGCAATGAGGCACCTGATAAAAGCGGTTCTTTGCCGTGACAGGCCCGATTTGCATCGGCTCAAATAAGATATCGTAACGGGAATCGCGCAAGGCAATTTCCTCCTGTTTGGAAGGGACAGAGCACAAGTCGTGACAGATTACTGACTTAGGCTAAAGTCGCTGATGCTAAATCGAGGCTTAGGGCGGGCCTAAGTCTCTTCCTTGATGGGAAGGCCTGGATACCCCCAAGCTGAAATCGACTGAGAGGCATGTTCGATGAATGCATTAATCGACAAAACACTGCGCGCCCCTTCAGGCACGATAAAGCCAAGCCGCATGGGGCGATGCGCCCCTTCCAGCGGAATAAAGCGCAACTCCCGACCGTCTGGTGACAGATCGCTATGAGGACGAATATTGGCAACCGAAAACCCAAACCCGTTTGCAACCAACGAGCGCATAACAGCCATATCCCGCGTGCGTTCAACGATGTTGGGCCTGAGGGATGCTTTTTCAAAAATGCTCAGGAAATAGGTGCTACTGATCGGCAGATCCAGCAGTACCATAGGGTGATCTGCCAATGTCTCAACCGATACAGATTTGCGATCTGCCAAAGGGTGATAGGCCGAAACAACCGCATATAGGGGCAATGAGCGCACCGGAATAAATTCCAAATCCGCGGGAACTTCCAGATCATAGGTCAGTGCCACATCGATTTCCGCACGCTGAAGCTTTTTGATCAAGGTCACCTGATCGCATTCGATCTGCGACACCTGCACCTCAGGGTTTGCTTCCTGAAACTTGCGCCGGATCGCAGGTAACAGAACCTGCACAAAGGTCAGCAGGCACCCCACCGTCAACGGCCCCTGCACATTCCCCGAAATCGTACCCGCAAGACGGTTCAACCCTTCGGCTTCGGCCAACACTTTGCGCGCCTGTGCCAAAAACTGCGCGCCAGCTTGGGTCAGGCTTAGCCCATGGGCGTGTTTGCGCACGAATAGCGGCAGGCCAAACTCGGCCTCCAGCTGGGTGATTGCCGCCGAAATCGACGGCGAGGAAACATTCACCATCGCGCTGGCTTGCGCGATTGACCCCTGCTCGCCAACGGCGACAAAATACTCAAGTTGGCGAATGGTGAATCTCAGCTGCATTGGCCGACTATTCACGCTCCTTCACAGGTGTTCAAGCCTGCACCGCCGCGTCTTGTGCCGCGAGCCAAACCAAAAAGTCACGCACTGTGCCTTCATAGTCCTCACCCGCTAACGGCCCCTCAACGGCATGGGCCGAGCCCAAGGCGATCTGCATCCGCTCCAGCTTTTCGCGGTCTTCGCGGTTTACCTCTTCCCATAGGGCAATACGCTGCGCGATTGTTTCATCGTCCAACTCATCCCCATATACCGACATGGTCCATTTCACCGTGATCCTGCCTGCCTCTCGCGGGAAAATACTCAGCGATACCAACAGGGTGGCGGCTTGGCTGGCGACTTGGGTCGGGAAAACCGAGAACAAGGTCGAGCGGTGGCGCTCTTCCTCACTCAGCCCCGCAGCCCCTGCCCCGCGCGAGGTGATATTGCGCGGATAGTTCGCAGCGTAGCTGGTAAAACCCCCGCCGCCGCCCAATTTGCGGGCCATTCCCGTTGGCGTGTAGCCATGCAACGTCTCGGGGTGCACCACCGATAGGTGGTATCCTTCCATAAAATTCTCAACCAGACATTTCCAATTGGTCATCCAGTCTTCTTCGGCGACATGGACCAGCCGAAAATTTTCGGGCTCATAGGGCGCGACCAATGCGTCCAGATCAGGATGATCAAAGGGCGCGGCCTGCGCATCAAGGTTCACATAGATAAACCCGTTCCAGATATGCGTGTTGTGCTGGTGCATCCGACAAGAGGCCGCATCAAACCCTGCGTTCTCCATCCGTGTGGCCCGCAGCAACGCGCCGTCGCGGCCATACATCCATGCATGATAGCTGCATAAGAACCGCTTCACATTCCCGCGCCCCTCGGCCAGCGGCATGCCCCGATGACGGCATAAGTTCGCCAATGCGCGCAGCTCTCCGTCATCTCCGCGCACGACAACAATCGGCTCGTTCAAAACCTGTACGGTAAAGAAATCCCCCGCTTGGGGCACCTCGTCCACACGGCCAAGGCAGTGCCACCCCCACCGCAGCGCGGTCTGGCATTCATAATGAAAGCGATCAGGGTCGGTATAAAACGCGCCCGGCATCCCTTGTGGGCGATCAGCCGGCAGAGCGGCCAAACGTTGAAGTGTTGAATGTAACTCGCTCATAATAGCCCCCTTTCGGCTGTTTCAAATCCTGATCGCTACGCGTCGCCGGGCACGCCATAGGATGGCGCCTCTCGTGGATCGAGTGCCCGTTGCACATAGGCTTGCAGCTGCGGTTTATAGACGTCCCACGCCGTGGCGATGTTTTCGATGGGGCAGCCTTCAGTCCAATCACAGCGCAGCTCGGCGACAGGCCATGCGACCTTGTCCACAATCAACATGCCAGCCGAATGCAGCGGCCCCGCCTCACCCCCTTGGGCCAGCCCCGCGCGCATGGCCGCGATCAACCGATCTCCAATATGGCCCGAGGTGCCCAGAAACCCGTCTACAACGGCTTGGGGGACGCCATCATTGGCCAACAAATTCCCCCCCGAGGCCACATCCACCCCTTGGGCCTGTGTCCAAATGCCAAGGGAATTCGGGCCAGAATGAATCTCAGTGCCTCCGTCCTTATCCACGGCCAGAACCTGACGGTATTCGATGAACTTGCCAGTGTCGCGCACCTGCTCGATTGCCTCTGCCGCGCTCATACCGCTGGCCATATGATCCAGCGCGAGCGGCCCCAGCGTGGGATCAGTGACATTTTGCGAAGCAACCGCCCCCACGCCCGCGCGCGCATAGGCGCAGCGCGCCGCAACCGCAGGTGAGGAAGATGAAATCGCCAATCCGAACATGCCCGTTTCGGCACAGCGCGCCACCAGTGAAAACGTCATGTCGGGATCACCGCCGTGCCGTCGATCTCGACCAGCCACTCAGGACGGGCCAAAGCCTGCACCACCAGCCCCGTGGACACCGGATGCACGCCTTTGATGTATTCGCCCATCGTGCGGTAAACCGCCTCGCGGTGGCGCACATCGGTGATATAGACCACCACTTTGACCAAATGCGCCATCTCGCCGCCAGCCTCTTCGATCAGCTGTTTGATGTTTTGCATAACCTTATGGGTCTGCTCGACAGGATCGCTGCTGGTGATGTTTACCGCATCATCAAGGTTTTGCGGGCATTGCCCGCGCAGCCAAACCGTCTTGCCCCCTTCAGTGACAACAGCCTGACAGAGGTCGTTATCAAGGTTCTGTTCGGGGTATGTGTCAGACGTATTGAATTTGCGGATACGCGTGTGGGCCATTGAGGTTCCTGTCGGTTTTTTCGTGTTCAACTGTTTTTGGCGGCGTCGATGCGCGCCATGAGATATTGCGCAAAGTCATAGTTTGGGCGCTCAAGGTGGCTTAGGTGCCCCGGCGCTGCGCGATCCGAACTCAGCCCGCGGAATACTTTTTCGGTACAGCCGCGATCCTCGACGTTCACGTCATCCAGCAACGCCTTGAGGTCTTTGAAGTTCTGCTGCGCGTCAGGGTCATCTTTGTAATCATCCGACATCCCGCCCCCAAAGCGGATGTGCACCTGTCCCGGGCCTTTTGGGTGCAGCGACAGATACCAGAAATAACCCGGAGTCAGCGTGATCATCAAACTGGGGTAAATCGCCAACAAGAATGTCGTCCGCCGCTCATCCCCCTTTAGACGGTCGTTAGAGGGGTGCGCCATCGCGATGCGCAACTGATCATCCTTAAGGATCGTGTGATAGTTGAACGCCTCATGTCCCGGCGGGCAGACCATATCTTCCAGCTTGGACAAGCCCCCGATCGTGCCAGCATGACACACTGGCAGGTGATAGCTTTCCATGAAATTCTCGGCCAAGACTTTCCAATTGGTGTCCCAGACATGCTCTTCTTGGAACGCTTCGGTGTAATTCGTCATGTCATAGCCAGCGATCATGCTTTCAACGGCTTGCAACTGGACCTTTACATCCGGAGCCTCGGCATTCAGCGATACAAACACCCAGCCCAGCCATTCTTGGCATTTGACCTGCGGTAGCTTGTATTGATCCTTGCAGAACCCTTCGTTCAACGACATCGCAGGCGCGCCGCGCAAGGAGCCGTTCAGGTTGTAGGTCCACGCGTGGTAGGGGCAGACAATTGATCGGGTTTGGCCGCTGCCCTGTAACAACGTCGACATCCGGTGCAGGCAGACATTCGACATCGCCCGTAGATCGCCATCGTTATCGCGGATCACCAGTATCGGCTGGCCAGCCAATTCGCAGGTTGTGTAATCCCCTGCATTGGCCAATGCATCTGCGCGCCCCACGCAGAACCAATCCTTGGCAAAGATATGCTCTAGCTCTTCGTTCAAAAACGCGTCGGAAGTGTAAACAGAGGGCGGCATGGCCTGCGCCTGCTCAAACGGGATCGCAACATTCTGGCGCAATTCCTGGACTGGGTTTGACATGGACATATGGTTCAAATCCTAAGGTTCGTAGTTATTCGGCGGCTGGCAGCACAATGGCTGCTTCGCCTTGATAGTCGGCATAGGCGCGTTGAATGGCAATCTGGTCGGCGATGAATTTTGCATCATGCCAAACGCCCCACAAAAATGTTGATCCGCGGCGCGATTGCCAAGGTAACCCAAGGAAATAAACCCCCGGTTCCTTAGAGACCCCTCTTTGATGGATCGGCGCCCCCTGATCATCAAACGCATCCACCTTCAGCCAGCTGAAATCCTGCTTGAACCCCGTTGCCCATATGATGGTCGTGATCCCTTCCTTGGCCAGATCAAGGGATGAAATCGGGTTTGTCAGGCACTCGGGGTCGGCAAACATCTCGCGTGCTTCCGGCTCCAGTGGCAAATCAAGGCCCATCGCCTCGGCATAGGCGTCAGCCGCATCCAACATTTCAAAATAATTCGCATCACCCGCCGCGATGTTTTTGCCCAAATCATCTGCGAAGGACACTGTGCCCTCATCGTACCCATCGGTCAGCCCCAACAGGGTCACACCTTCGCCCGCCAGACGACGAAAATCCATGGTGCGCCCGCCATAGGCACCACTCACCGAGATCGTGACATGCTCTGCCCCCGGTTTTTGCGCGGCCATGTCCCATAGGCCCAAAACGCCTAGCCACCAAACAAAATCCCGCCCGCGATAGCGGCGCGGTGGGCGGTCATGCGGCCCAACAGAAAGGTACACCTTGCGCCCCGCGCGGTTTAGCTCATCCGCGATTTGCGCCCCTGATGAGCCAGCCCCGACAACCATCACAGCCCCCTCAGCCAGCTGCTCAGGGTTGCGGTAACTGGCCGAGTGCATCTGACTAACCTGTGCACCCTCTGGCACAATCGGAGGCATAACCGGATGTTGAAACGCCCCTGTGGCGGAAACAATACGCGCCGCCTCGATCACACCCTGTGTCGTTTCCACCCGAAACCCTGCGCGATCTGGCAATCGCTCGGCTTTGATCACTTCGACACCTGTCCGCACAGGGGCATCTACCATCCCTGCATATTCTTCGATGTAATCCGCGACCCTGTCTTTGCCTACAAATTCATCAGGTGCGTTCCCTTTAAACTCCAGATTAGGGAAACGGTCATGCCAGACAGGACCGTTGGTAACCAAGGCATCCCAGCGCGACGTGCGCCAACTTTCGGCGATGCGGCTCTTTTCCAAAACAAGGAAGGGCGCCCCCTGCTTGCCAAGGTGCTCGCACAAAGCAATTCCAGCCTGACCTGCCCCTACAACAAGTGTATCAACGGTTTCGACGGGCATTTGGGATGTTCTCCTGATCGCTGTTTCGGCACATGAAACTGCCGCTCCTAAGACAGCTTTGCCGTTCAGCAAAAAGAGTAAAAGAAGAGTCTGTATTACCCAAGATTAGGCAAAACCTAAACTGAACACCTCAAAGAAAGGCCACCCCTAATCACCCCCTTTGCAAAATGCGAACCCCTTCTGATTGCCTGTTTTTTTGGCGCCCCGCGACAACACGGAAAACATCCCCCACTCCTATTCGGCAAGATCAAGCTGCCCAAGTTTCAATCGGCGCCTTTACCCCCTGCTGTCAGGCAAGCAAAAATTCACGGAAATAAGCCCAACACCAAAGCGCGCCTAAAAATCTTTGCACTTTTTCAACATCTTCGTTGCCCTCTGCCCCTGATTGGCTTACTTTTATAAAGACGTGAATATGTTTTCTAAGAGCTAACCAAAATCAATTTCACCTCAATATATCTGGTACAAGTAGGTCCAAATTTGGACCCGGGTTAAACCAATGTTAGCAGCCTAGTGGCATCAAATCAGGAGCAATCCTGCTCTGTAGTACAAGATGCCTTTCAAGACGCCTGTTTGGTCAATTTAGCAATATACCTTGCTAGGAGCGCATACCGATGAACGATATCTTGATGGACGTCTCGCGCCTCATCATGACCTCAGCCATATTGATTTTTACTCATAGATTCGGGCAACGGAATTCGACCTACGATCAAAAAGGATGGAGCTTTTTCGTTGTCGGCCTTGCCATGATCGTTTCTGGTGGGGTTTGGGATCTTCTGCAGAATTTCGACAACCTGAAACCGCTGTTCATCGTGCATGGTATCAATTTCCGTTTTATACTGGAGAACTTCCTAGGCTACCTATCAGGCATGCTTTTGATAACCCTCGGATTAATCCGATGGCTTCCCGAAGTGGAACTCGTGCAAACAAAAAACCGACAGGCCCGTCAAACCGAAACATCGCTCAGAATTGCTCAGGACATTTATAGCCGCAAACTAGAGGTCCAATCAGATGAGCTGCAACACGTCTATCAAACCCTAGATGAGGCCCAAGCCCGGCTAGAAGCCGTTATGGAACATTCCCCCGCGGAAATTGGCGTAAAAAGCGTCGAAGGCCTGTATATCGCCATTAACCCGAGCGCCGAAAGAAACTTTGGTCGCAAAGCCTGCGAGATCATCGGCCGGGACAGCTATGAAATTCTGGCGCCAGATGTTGCAGAACAGGTCATCGCCCATGATAAACGTGTCCTCGCGTCAGGCAAATCCGAGACGATGGAAATCACAGGGATCTATGATGGCCGCCCCCGAACTTATTTCACCGAAAAATTCCCAATTCGCGACGCCACCGGAACAATTATTGGGCTCGGCGCGATTGCCACGGATATTACCGCAAAAAAGGCGATCGAAACCCAGCTAAAGGCGAGCGAGCAGCGCTACCGCGAATTATTCGAACAATCCCCTGTTCCCTTTATGGAAGAAGATTGGTCGTCGCTCCTCAAGGTCATGCAAGAATTGTCACGCAATGGCATGACCGAATTCGAAACCTATTTCGACGAAAATCCCGACATTGTAAAAGAGCTGTATGACGGGTGCATCAGCCTTGCCGTTTCTTCGGCTATGGTGAAACTTTATGGCGCGGCCTCTGCTGAAGAACTCCAACAGGACCTGCGATACGACACCTCCCACCCTGATGAAGTCAGCGGATTTATCGATGCTGTCATCGCCTTCTTTCATGGTGCGCGCGTATTTGAATACCAGTCAAAAGATTTCAAAGTTGACGGCACCCTCATAACCACCAGAGTGAAATTCGTCATTCCCGAAAGTTACACCGCGACATGGGAACGGGTATTGGTCTCGATAGAAGATATCACAGATCGGATCGCCGTAGAAAAACACCTACAGGTATTACAACGTTTTGAGGCGATTGGTCAGCTGACGGGCGGGGTTGCACATGATTTCAACAACCTACTGGCCGTCATTCAAGGGAACGCAGAACTCCTCCAGCTCTCCAAAAAAGACCATCCTGAAATGATCGCCCAAATTCTGCACGCCACCCGACGTGGTGCGGATTTAACGCGTAGCTTGCTGGCCTATTCCAGCAAACAAATCCTATCTCCAAAAACGATTGACCTAAATTCCTTATTGGCCCGAATGAACAAGCTTTTGGCGCGAACACTGGATCAAAGCATCGAGATCGAGTTTACGACCAGCAAAGATTTGTGGCCCGCGCGGGCTGATCCTGGCCAAGTCGAAGACGCCCTGCTCAACCTTTCTCTGAATGCGCGGGACGCGATGCCCACCGGAGGGAGTTTATCGATTGATTGTTTCAACACCACCATCAGCGCCCCTGATGATACCTCGGAAACCTCTTTGGACGCAGGCGATTACGTCGTGCTTTCGGTAACCGACACGGGCACAGGAATGGATGAAACAACCCGCGCGCGCGCCTTTGAACCCTTTTTCACTACAAAAGGCGTAGGCGATGGATCGGGCCTTGGCCTTTCAATGGTTTACGGCTTTGCCCGACAGTCCGGCGGTCAGGTCACAATCGACAGCAAAGAGGGTGAGGGAACGACAATCAAAATCTACCTCCCTCGGGAAACCAACTGTGAGTTCCTCCTCGAACACGAACCAAAATCCCCGCCTCCCATGGGGAATGGTGAAACCGTTTTCGTCATCGAAGACGATACGAACATGCGTGAGCTGACCATTCGTTTGCTGACGAGCTTGGGCTATGCCACCATTCAGGCCGAACAGGCCTATACAGCACGCAAGATTTTGGAAACGGGCCAGCATTTTGATTTGGTCTTATCTGACATCGTCCTGCCCGGTGGGACCAGCGGCATCGAATTGGCCGAAGAGGTTCGGGAAAAACGACCTGACGTCAAAATCGTGTTCATGTCAGGCTACCCAACTGAGGCGGCAAAAAAGACCAACGACTTCAATATCAGCGAGCTTTTCCTCAGCAAACCTTTCCGCAGAGATGCTCTAGCGGACATTATAAAAGAAGCCCTCAGCTAACCCCGTTGCGCTGCCCTGATTTCCCGCCAACCCTGCTGGAATAATAGCCGTTTTATAGGTTCCTTTGGCAGTTGACCTTGCGGCGCATTTGACTCTGTAAAAATCAGGCCCCAATCTGTGCGGGAATTTCAAACAAGGAGATTGAACATGAGCCTTCGTTTTATGGCAACAACTTGTGCACTAGCGCTGACTGCTGGCGTTGCACAGGCGGATTTTACACTGCACGTCCTACACATCAACGATTTGCACAGCCGCATTGAACCCATCAACAAATACGATTCCACCTGCAACGCCGAAGACAACGCCGAGGGCAAATGCTTTGGCGGTTACGCGCGGGTTATCACCAAAATCAACGAGCTGCGCGCAGAGCTGGCAGATGAAAACGTCATCGTTCTGGATGCCGGTGACCAATACCAAGGCAGCCTGATGTACACGACCTACAAAGGCGAGGTTGAGGCCGAATTTGCCGAGCAGGTCGGCTTTGATGCGATGGCAGTGGGCAACCATGAATTTGACGACGGAGATCAGGGCCTGCGCGACCTTGCAGATCGCACGTCTTTCCCCATCATCTCGGGCAACATTGATGTTTCCAAATCCAACATCCTTGCTGGCCAGATCGCAGATCACACCATCCTAGAGGTTGGCGGCCAAAAGATCGGTATCGTTTCCGCGCTTGCCGCTGATACCGTCGAAACATCCAGCCCCTCCGAAGCAGTCGCCTTTGCAGATGAGCTGGCCAGCCTTCAGGAAGATGTCTCAGCCCTAGAGGCCGCAGGCGTGGATAAAATCATCGCGCTGAACCACGTGGGCGTCACAAAAGACATGGCAATCGCTGCCGAGCTTAAGGGCGTGGATGCCGTTGTGGGCGGCCACTCCCATACGTTATTCTCAAACACCAAAGAAGGCGCGATGGCCTATCCAACGATGGTGGGCGATGTTCCTGTGGTGCAGGCCTATGCCTATTCAAAATATGTCGGCCACCTGACACTTACGTTCGATGACAACGGCAAGGTCGTTTCCGCAACTGGCGATACAATCCTGCTGGACGCCAGCGTCGCCGAAGATCAGGCCGTCGTGGCGCGGATCGCCGAATTGGCTGGCCCGATTGAGGAAATGAAAACCCGTGTGATCGGCACCGCAAGCGACGTCATCGAAGGCTCTCGTGATGTTTGTCGTGCGATGGAATGCCCGATGGGGAACCTCGTGGCTGACGCCATGCTGGACCGTGTCGCAGATCAAGGGGTGCAGGTTGCAATCCAAAACGGCGGTGGCTTGCGCGCATCTATTGATGCTGGCGAAATCACAATGGGCGAAGCCCTCACCGTTCTGCCCTTCCAAAACACGCTCTCCACTTTCGCCGCCACGGGTGAAACCATCGCCGCAGCGCTGGAAAACGGCGTCAGCCAGATCGAAGAAGGTGCAGGCCGCTTCCCACAGGTTGCAGGCATGTCCTATACGTTTGATGCAACTGCCGAAGCGGGCTCGCGCGTTTCCAACATTATGATTGGCGATGCGCCCCTTGATCCCGCTGCAACCTACATGGCTGTCACAAACAACTATGTGCGCAACGGCGGCGACGGCTATGCGATGTTTAAAGATGCCGAAAACGCCTATGACTACGGCCCAGACATTGCCGATGTTCTGGCCGAGTATCTGGCAAAAACGGGCGATTACGCCCCCTATACTGACGGCCGCATTACCGCCAAGTAACGAAAAACAGGACGGGACCAAGCCCTTTTTGGCGCTTGGTCCCCTCCCCCAAAAACAAAAGCTGATTCCAGCTCAGCTTCCCAGCTCGCCACGGCCAATCACCGTGATGAACCGAGCGCCAAGGCAAAATATCTATCTAGAAAAATGGTGCGGGCGGGGGGACTCGAACCCCCACGGGCATACGCCCAACAGATTTTAAGTCTGGTGTGTCTACCATTCCACCACGCCCGCATCCGGCGCTGTCTTCAAAGGTCAGGTTTGCGGTCGCCTTAGACCTCAAAACCGCTTCGCTTCGTCAACGCTTTGGTTGGTATGCATATATAGCCACATACACAAGTATCTTAGTCACCAAAAGTTGCCTCAACAAAGGTTCCTCACCGCGCGCGCTGTGAAACACCCCGAATACGGGAACAATACAAATTGGGCGGTTGTTGTAAAATGCTTATTGCGTATCCGACAACATCACTTCCTTAACCGCCTCCATGGCAACATAGGTCGATGTTGACGCGACATGGGGTAGCGTAGAAATTGTATCCCCTAAAAACGCACGATAACTCGCCATATCTGGCGTGCGCACCTTTAGGAGGTAGTCAAAATTCCCAGCAATCATATGGGCTTGCTCGATCTGCGGCACCCGCAGGACCGCCTGATTAAACGCATCCAACGCCGCCTCTCGGGTATCGTCAAGACGCACCTCAACAAAGGCAACATGATCCAGCCCCAAACGGATCGGATCCAGCATCGCGCGATACCCCAAGATCACATTCTTTTCTTCCAACCGCTTCAGCCGCGCCTGCGTCGGAGATTTCGATAACCCGATGCGCTTGGCCAAATCAGTGATGCTAATCCGGCCATCCTCTCCGAGAACCGTCAAAATGGCCTGATCGAACCGATCCAGATCAAAAGTCTTTTCCACTCCATTCTCCCAAAAATTAAATCATTTTAACTTCCGTTAAGTCGAATGAAGGCGAAACATCCTCCATTTACAGGGTATGTTAGGTCAATATGAAATCAGGAGCAAGCCAATGACACGTGATACTTCCGCCTCTCTTCGCGCAGGCATTGATCAAAACACTTACGCCGATGCAGATGCCGTTTTAGGCACCCTGATCGAAACCGCTCATCTATCCCCCTCTGATAGATCCACCATCAGCAGTGCTGCCGCGCAGCTGGTGCGTGATATCCGTGCCACCACATCACCAGGCATGATGGAAGTATTTCTGGCCGAATACGGCCTATCCACCGACGAAGGTGTCGCCCTCATGTGTCTGGCCGAGGCGCTGCTGCGTGTTCCCGATGCCGAAACCATGGATGCACTGATCGAAGACAAAATCGCCCCCTCCGATTGGGGCCGCCATATGGGGCACTCCACCTCGACAATGGTGAATGCCTCGACTTGGGCGCTGATGCTGACAGGCCGTGTTCTGGATGACGAACAGCCCGGCCCAATCCGCCACTTGCGCGCTGCCATCAAACGTCTGGGCGAACCGGTGATCCGCACCGCCGTTGCCCGCGCGATGAAGGAAATGGGCCGCCAGTTTGTGCTGGGCGAAGATATCACAGGCGCGATGAAACGCGCCGCAGGGATGGAGGCAAAGGGCTATACCTATTCCTATGACATGCTCGGCGAAGCCGCCCGCACCGAGGCAGACGCCCGCCGCTACCACCTCAGCTATTCCGACGCGATCAGCTCGATCGCAAAAGGATGCACCCACGATGATATCCGCCGCAATCCCGGGATTTCGGTCAAGCTCTCGGCGCTGCACCCGCGCTATGAGGTGGCACAAGAGGCCTCTGTGATGCGTGATCTGGTGCCCCGCCTGCGCGCCCTGTGTCTGCTTGCCAAATCTGCGGGCATGGGCCTGAACGTCGATGCCGAAGAGGCAGACCGCCTTGGCCTGTCGCTGGATGTGATCAACGCCGTGATGAGCGAACCCGCCCTTGCGGGATGGGATGGCATGGGCGTTGTGGTGCAGGCCTATGGCCCGCGTGCAGGCAGCGTGATTGACGCGCTATACAACATGGCCCAAACCCATGACCGCAAAATCATGGTGCGGCTGGTCAAAGGCGCCTATTGGGATACCGAGATCAAGCGCGCTCAGGTCGAAGGGATCGACGGCTTTCCCGTCTTTACCCGCAAGGCCGCAACCGATGTCAGCTATATCGCCAATGCGCGCAAACTGCTGAACATGACGGATCGCATCTATCCCCAGTTTGCCACCCATAACGCCCACACAGTGGCCGCCGTTCTGCATATGGCCGAGGATAAAGAAACCTTTGAATTCCAACGCTTGCACGGCATGGGCGAAACGCTGCACGATATTGTGCTGGAAAACGGCAAAACCCGCTGCCGCATCTATGCCCCCGTCGGCGCGCATAAGGATCTGCTGGCCTATCTGGTGCGCCGCCTGTTGGAAAACGGCGCGAACTCCAGCTTTGTCAACCAGATCGTAGACGAAGACGTCGCCCCCGAGGAAGTCGCCCAAGATCCCTTTGCCAAACTTCAGGCCAGCGTCCCGACCATCCCCAAAGGCCCCGAGATTTTCCGCCCCCTGCGCGCAAATGCCCGTGGCTTTGACCTGACCCATACGCCAACCCTAACCGCGCTTGAAACCGCGCGCGCGCCCTTTGCCACCCATGTTTGGGAGGCCGCGCCCCTGATCGCAGGCACCAGCGCCCCTGCCCCCGCCCAAGACGTCACATCGCCCACAGGGCTTGGCGCGGCGCCGGGTATTGTGCGCAATGCAACCCCTGCCGATGTTGCCGCCGCGCTCGATGCAGCCACCCCATGGGACGCACCACTGGATGAGCGGCGCAAAGCGCTTTTGCGCGCGGCAGACATCTACGAAGACCGCTTTGGCGAAATCTTTGCCCTGCTCACTCGCGAAGCAGGCAAAGGCCAACCCGACTGTGTGGCCGAACTGCGCGAAGGTGTTGATTTCCTGCGCTATTACGCCGCCCAAGCCACAAACACCCCCGCCGCAGGCATCTTTACCTGCATCTCGCCTTGGAACTTCCCTTTTGCGATTTTCCTCGGCCAGATCAGCGCCGCCCTTGCCGCAGGCAACGCCGTCCTTGCCAAACCAGCCGAGCAAACACCCCTGATCGCGCATCTTGCGATCTCGATCCTGCACGAAGCAGGTGTGCCGACCGAGGCTGTGCAATTGCTACCAGGTGGCGGGGATGTTGGCGCCGCTCTCACCTCTGATCCGCGCATCAACGGCGTCGCCTTTACTGGCTCAACCGCAACAGCCCTACGCATCCGTATGGCCATGGCCGAAAGCTGCGCCCCCGGCACACCGCTGATCGCCGAGACAGGCGGCCTGAACGCCATGATCGTCGATAGCACCGCCTTGCCCGAACAAGCCGTCCAAGCCATCGTCGAAAGCGCCTTTCAATCGGCTGGGCAGCGCTGCTCGGCGCTGCGCTGCCTCTATGTTCAGGAAGACATCGCACAGCCGTTTGAGGAAATGCTCATCGGCGCGATGGAGGCGTTGAACATCGGCGATCCGTGGCACCTCAGCACCGATGTTGGCCCCGTCATCGACGAGGACGCGCGCGCAGGCATCGCCGCCCATATCGCAACCGCACGCAGCGAAAACCGTCTGGTCGCAGAATTGGCCACGCCAGATCACGGCACCTATATCGCGCCGACCATCCTGCGCGTCAAAGGCATCGAAGACCTCAAGCGCGAGATTTTCGGCCCCGTCCTGCATATCGCCACCTTCAAATCCCACGAATTGGACGATGTGATTGATGCAATCAACGCAACGGGTTACGGCCTTACCTTTGGCCTTCACACCCGCATTGATGACCGCGTTCAACATGTGTCCGAGCGGATCGAAGCAGGCAACATCTATATCAACCGCAACCAGATCGGCGCGATTGTCGGCAGCCAGCCCTTTGGCGGCGAAGGTCTTTCTGGCACCGGCCCCAAGGCGGGCGGCCCGAACTACCTGCCGCGCTTCTCCGCTCCTGACACGATGTCAGCCCCTGCCCCTTGGGAGGCATCCGCCCCTCTCCCCGCATTGCCAGACCATAGCGCAGCAGCAATCGACACACTCACCCTTCCTGGCCCTACAGGCGAAAGCAACCGCCTCTCTACCCTGCCCCGCGCGGCGCTCTTATGTGCAGGGCCAAGCCCAGAAACCGCCGAGGCCCAAAAACGCGCCGTTGAGGCGCTGGGTGGGGTCGCTGTGGTGGCGCTTGGCGCTGTCGCAGCCCCCGATCTAACGACAGGGCCCGAATATGGCGGCGTTCTTTGGTGGGGCGATGCGAAAACCGCCGCCAGCTTTGAGCAAGCCCTCGCAAAGCGCACGGGCCCCATCATCCCGTTGCTGCGCGGCCTGCCCGACACCGCCCGCGTCAGACAAGAGCGCCACGTCTGCGTCGACACCACCGCCTCTGGCGGTAACGCGGCCCTGCTGGGGGCGTCAGCCTGACCAAAATGGCAGCATCCATCCAGCTTGACCGCTGGTTGGGTGCCGCCCCTTAATCCTTTCCAAGGCGGGCCGCGCAATCGCCCTTGACCCTTCGCGCCCAATCGCAGAGCCTTTGCCCCATGTTTCCTCTTCGTGATCATAACCCCTCGGGCCGCGTCCCCTATGTGACTTACGCCCTGATGGCTGCAAACATCGGCATCTTCCTCAGTATGCTACCTATTTCAGGGGATGAACGGGCGCTGGCCCAGTTCTATTACGATTGGGCACTGCTGCCCCGCCGCATCACTGAGGGCGACGGCTATGGCGGCTTGCTCACCTCGCAGTTCCTGCATGGCGGCTGGATGCATCTGGCGGGGAACATGCTGTTCCTGTGGATCTTTGGCGACAATATGGAAGACGAGATGGGCCATATGCCCTATCTGAGCTTTTACCTGATCACGGGCGTCCTGTCTGGTCTGGCGCATGTGGTATCCGATCCGACATCCTTTGTACCGACCGTAGGCGCATCGGGCGCCATTGCTGGCGTGATGGGGGGGTATCTGCTGCTCTTCCCAAAAGCGAAAATCGACATCCTGCTGATCCTCGTCATCATCTTCCGCATCTTCCCGATCCCTGCATGGATCATGCTGATCCTTTGGTTCGGCATGCAATTCATTGGCGGCCTTGGCGCCGCCCAAGGCGGTGGCGGTGTTGCCTATTGGGCCCATGCAGGGGGCTTTGTGGCTGGGCTGCTGCTCACGATACCGCTTTGGCTGCGCCTTGGCGGTATGGCCTTTTGGCAAAAGACCCACGGCCATCCGCCCCACCCCGAAGCGAAATACGTCCTGCCCAGCTCGCTCCCTAAGGTAAAGCGCAAATGAGCGTCGAGGTCACAGCCAGCTGCCATTGCGGCGCAACCGCTGTGCGCGCGACACTGCCCAACGGGTTAGCAGACGCCAGCCGCTGCACCTGCTCGTTCTGCAAACGCAGACAAGCCGCCGCTGTCACAGCAACCACCGCCAGCGTGGTCGTCACAAAAGGCGCCGATAACCTACAGCTGTACAGCTGGGGAACGGGCACCGCGAAACACTATTTCTGTAAAACCTGTGGCATCTACCTATACCACCAACGCCGCTCTGATCCCGCCCAATGCGGGATCAACCTTGGCTGTATCAAAGGGGTTGATACCTGGGAACATGACCCGATCCCGTGGACTGACGGGGTGAACCACCCCTCAGACCGGAAATAGGATCAGCCGCGGACCACTTTGGAAAAGCTGGTAAAGATCGCCTCGTTGGACGCGATAATCTCACCATCTTGCAAAACATCGCCCTGCGGATTGATCGGCTCAACCAGACCACCCGCCTCTTTCACGATGAGCAAACCAGCAGCCAGATCCCACTCGTTCAAACGACGCTCCCAAAAGCCATCGTAGCGGCCCGCCGCCACATAGGCGAGGTCCAATGAGGCAGCGCCCCAACGGCGAATACCCGCACAAGCAGGCGCCAAACGCGCCACATCCTGCAAAGTCGCTGGCAAATCAGAACGACCCCCAAACGGAATACCCGTTGCAAAAATGCTCTCGATCATCCGGTGGCGGCCAGACACACGCAAACGGCTTTCGTTCAACCACGCGCCTGTGCCCTTTTCAGCAAAGAACATCTCGTCCTTGGCCGCGTCAAACACAACGCCCGCAACGATCTGGCCTTTATGCTCTAGCGCGATGGAAACCGCCCAATGCGGCAAAGCGTGCAAAAAGTTCGTGGTGCCATCCAGCGGATCAACAATCCAGCGGCGCGTCGGGTCTTCACCCTCTTCTGCGCCACCTTCCTCGGCGATCCAGCCATAGGTCGGACGCGCGCCGCGCAGCTCGTCCTTCAAAATCTTCTCGGCGTTCAGATCAGCGCGGCTGACAAAATCGCCTGCACCCTTCATGGATACCTGAAGGTTTTCGACTTCACGAAAGTCTTTCACAAGCGCGCGGCCAGCTGAACGCGCCGCTTTGATCATGATATTAAGATTTGCACTACCAACCATGTCGATGCGGCCTTTTCTGAATGGATAAGTCCCCCCTTTAGGACGTGCCACGACAAAAGCCAATAGCCAGTGACGTTGCGTGATTCTTGTAACGCCCCAAGACTAAGATACGGTTGCCCCAATCCAGAGGAGGACCCCATGACTGAAACAATGAAACAAATCGCGCTCGCCAGCCGCCCCAAAGGCGCGCCAACCCCCGAAAACTTCCGCCTAGAAGAGCTGCCAATCCCCACGCCAGCCGAAGGCGAAGTCCTCGTGCGCGTGCATTACATGTCCCTCGACCCCTATATGCGCGGCCGCATGGACGATTCTAAATCCTATGCCGCCAACATCCCCGTTGATGGCAAAATGGAAGGCGGATCGGTCGGCGAAATCATCGCCTCAAACGCCGAAGGCTATGCCGTGGGCGAATTCGTCATGGGCGGCTTTGGCTGGGCAACACATGCCGCAGTGCCCGCCGTGGGCCTCGCCAAAGTCGATCCAAAGGTTACCCCTATCACCTATTCGCTCGGCGTTCTCGGCATGCCAGGGTTTACGGGCTGGTTGGGCTTGATGGAATTCGGCAAACCAAAGGCAGGCGAAACCCTTGTCGTGGCCGCTGCTACTGGCCCTGTGGGGTCCATGGTCGGCCAAGTCGCCAAATCCTTGGGGCTGCGCACCGTCGGCATCGCAGGCGGGCCAGAGAAATGCAAAATGGCTGTTGAACAATTCGGCTTTGACGAATGCCTCGACCACCACGCCTATGACAGCGCCGATGCGCTGCGCGACGACCTCGGCAAAGCCTGCCCAGACGGCATCGACATCTATTTTGAAAACGTCGGCGGCAAAGTGCTAGAGGCCGTCCTGCCCCTGATGAACCTCTTTGGCCGCATCCCGCTGTGCGGCATGATCGCATGGTATAATGAAACAAAAGAAGTCGACGCAGGCCTCACAGGCCAGCAAATCTGGCGCCACGCTCTTGTCCAATCGCTCAGCATCAATGGCTTTATCATCTCCAACTACTGGGACCGCATGGGCGACTTCCACAAAGCAGTCGGCCCGATGATCGCCAGCGGTGCAGTCGCTGTCCAAGAAGACATCACCGAAGGCCTAGAAAACGCACCCGACGCCTTTATCAAGCTGCTCACCGGCGGCAACACCGGCAAAGCCATGGTAAAAGTCATCTAACCCCTCCCGCGCGCCGCCCCCCCGCGGCGCGCGACCTCACCCGCCCCAGCAACGCCGCAGCGAAGGTCAGGTTTGAGCCCATTGTGTCGAATGCTGCAATTGCCCCGATGACAGCTTTGCGCAGATAGTGAACTTTGCAGATTCGAGAATGCAATTGGTGGAGCGGTGAGACCCGCTCTCAACAACGCCTATGTTGATTCGGTACTCGATACGTTACTCTGTCACTAGTTTCGATAGCTCAGCATCGATATCATAGACGATTTTTTGCAGCATCTGTAGCCATTGCCTGAAGTGCATTTCTCCAACGACCAACACATAAATCGATGTTTCAGAACCTTCGAACATCGGCTCCACCCATGCTGCAAATCCGTCGTCGCGATCCAGCACACCTGAGAGTGCATCCACTTCACCGACCCCGCCATCGTGTATTAGCGTGTTTCGCAATTGCCTTAGTCGATGCAAGCTGGACCAGCTCATATCCCACGGATCGCTCACGCATATTCCAGTTACATGTTGTAGCAAGTATTGTGCTCGGTACAATTTTGGGATTTTCCCGTCTTTTCTGAGTCCATATGCTTGCTGAATATCTTTTTTGCACGGGCTCCCACTGGGGGCGAGGCCGATGATAGCAGCCTCAGCCAACGAGTACGCAGAACAAATCAGCGCCGAACGCAATTGTCGAGACAGGTATTTGTTTTCCCGCTCTAAGCGACGCCTGTCTTGAACACCTTGAGTGTCTCGCTCTGAAGCCGATGCCGCCTCAAACGCAACGTGATTGACCCGTTCGATCCGACCTAATGATACCATCAACGCCGCAAACTCATCTCCGCTGCGAAAATCATTCATTTTTCGGCACTCCCAGAAGCTATCAAGCACTCAAATACATCCGATAGCCACAAGTTCCCCAAAAAGAAACTTAAGATTGCGGCCAAATCTGCTTTGGGCTGACTGCGGCCAATTATCGTTGAGTGACAGTCGGCAACAAAACCCCACAAAGCGGACACCTCCCCCTCCTAAACAGCCTGCAACTTGCGCGCCTCGGTTCCCGCCAGACCCAGCAATTCCTGCATAAACGGCTTTTCACGGTCCTCACTACGGATCGCTGCATATAGGCGCCGCGTGATGCCGTGCTCGGTCAAGGGGCGCGTCACGTAATCCGAGGAATATTTCACCTCGCGCACCACCCAATCGGGCAATACCGATACCCCTCGGTTAGAGGCCACCAGTAGCAAGATCACCGCCGACAGCTCGACCTGACGCACATGCGCAGGCTCTACCTTGGCAGGCATCAAAAGCTGGCTGAACACATCCAATCGCGAGCGTTCAACTGGATAGGTGATCAGCGTTTGATCGCGAAAATCCTCGGCCGTCACAAACGGCTTTTTCGCCAATGGGTGGCTGCTGGCCGCGACAAATACCGCTTGATAATCAAACAGTTCAATAAATTCGACGCCCTCAATCTCTTCGGGGTCCGAAGACACCACCAGATCGACCTCTTGGCGCAGTAACGCGGGCATCGCGTCAAACGCCAACCCGGGGCGGATGTCCACATCCACCTCCCCGAACGAGCGGCGAAACTGCTCAAGCACCGGAAACAGCCACTCAAAACAGGCGTGGCATTCAATCGCGATATGCATCCGCCCCGCGCTGCCATCGCGCAGCCCGCTAAATTCATCCTGCAGCGCAGCCACCTGCGGCAACACCTGCTCGGCCAGCTTTAGCAATCTCTGCCCCGCTGGCGACAGTTTCAGCGGCTTTGAGCGGCGCACAAACAGCTCAACCCCCGCCTGATCCTCCAACCCCTTCACCTGATGGCTCAGCGCGCTTTGCGTGATGTTCATCATCTCGGCTGCCCGCGCCAATCCTCCCGCACGGTGGATCGCCTGAATGGTGCGCAAATGGCGGAACTCGATATGCATATGAGCCAAGCCTCATGTTAAAGATGAAAGTTATGAATTTGTTTCACAAATCAATCTATGCGACAAGTACCGAAATGAAAAAGGAACCCGCCATGCCCCTCGCTGATATCTCTTTCGAAGTCTTCCCACCAAAGACTGTGGATGCGTCATTCAAGCTATGGGAAACCGCGCAGGCCTTGGCGCCGCTGGAACCTCGCTTCTTTTCCATCACCTATGGCGCGGGTGGCTCAACACGCGACCTGACCCATGATGCTGCGCTGGTGCTGCATAAAACGTCCAAGCTGCCCGTTTCGGCGCACCTTACCTGCGTGGGGGCCAGCGTGCAGGAAACCATGGAGGTTGCCGAAAAATTCCACGCGGCGGGCGTGACAGATATTGTCGCCCTGCGCGGCGATCCACAGGCTGGCCAAGACCGCTTTATCCCCCACCCAGAAGGGTTTGCCAACTCGGTCGAGCTGATCGAAGCCCTTGCCCTGCAAGATAAATTCAACATCCGCGTTGGCGCCTACCCCGATTGCCATCCAGATGCGGCCAGCCAACACGCCAATATCCAGTTCCTGAAACGCAAATTCGACGCAGGCGCGGATGAGGCCATCACGCAATTCTTCTTTGAGCCCGAAAGCTTCCTGCGGTTCCGCGATCAATGCGCGGCCGCTGGCATCACCAAACCCATCACCCCTGGCATCCTGCCGATCACCAACTGGACCTCGGCCCGCAAATTCGCCACCCGCTGCGGCACCAAAATCCCCAGCTGGCTAGACGAAGCCTACCGCGTGGCCGAACGCGACAACCGGACCGAGCTGCTCTCGACCACCCTATGCACCGAAATGTGCAGCACGCTGATCTCCGAAGGGGTCGAAGCCTTGCACTTTTACACGCTCAACCGCCCCGAGCTGACGCGCGATGTCTGCCGCGCGCTGGGGGTTACACCGCAATCAACCCTATCAAACGTGGCGTAACATTTGCGGTTCTGCCCAACGCGGCTCTAGGCTAGTCTAACCAAAACGAGCCGGAGCCGCCCCATGCCACGAAACGACAGCACCCCATCCGAGATCCTGAGCAAATCTGATACGCTGTCCATTTCGGGGCTAGAGTCCATGCAACGCATCCTCGACAAGACCCAGCCAGGCCCCCCTATTGGGGCTGCACTGGGCTATCACCTGCATAGCGTGGAAAAGGGGCGGGTTGTCTTTCGCGGCACCCCCGAACACCATGTCACCAACCCGATGGGCACCGTGCATGGCGGCTGGTACGGTACGCTGCTGGACAGTTCGATGGCCTGCGCCGTGCTTACCCATGTGCCCAGTGGCTCAATCTACACCACGCTAGAATACAAGATTAACATCCTGCGCTCGATCCCTCTGGGCATGGAAATTGACAGTATTGGCATGGTCGATCACGCAGGGCGCTCGACGGGGGTGGCCCATGGTGAAATCCGCGGCGTCAAAGATGGCAAACTTTATGCCACAGGCTCAACCACCTGTATCATCATGAAAGTCACCTGAGCTCACAGCCTGTCTTCTTGCAGCGGCATCTGCGGTGCCACCTTTGCGCCGACCAACGCCCTTGGCGTTGGCACCCCCTCTGCGATGCTGGGGTGCAGCGCCTCTGACGGGTCTTGCCCGATGACACGTTTTCGGCGCGTCACAAACAGCTTGCCCCAGCCCACCCATGTCCCGATAGAGGGCGCATTGACGTCTTGAACAAACCTGTTCCGCCACGCGTCAGGCAACGGCAGCCCCGTTTCTTCGGCCTTTTCCAACATCCAAACCAGCGGGATATTGGACAAAGGCCGCACAGCAGAACGCCCTCCCAGTTGCCCGCCGATATCGCCATGGCTACCTCGGAACCACATCTGTTCAATCTGATCGGGCCGCTCGGGGTTGGTCTCCCACAAAACTGGCCGATAGACGACACGCGTCTCGTCACGCGCCAGCGCCTGAAACCCTTTCTTTACGCAGGCGCATAAACCATGGTTGTGAAACGCATGTTTGCTCACGCTAAGGCGCCATAAAATCGGCGCGTTAATCCCCAGTGATTTAACCGTATCCCATACCCCGATCATTTCAATCGGGACCTGTTCCCGACAATGGGCCGCAGCAAACGCACCCATTACCCCTTCGCTTTCAGAGCATTCATACAATCGATAAGCCTGCCTGATGTTGCGCTCTGTCGCGTGTTCGCGGCTCAACAGGCCAACCCGATCAATGATCCCCGCAAGCGAACGCACCGCATATGCGCCCCGCGAATAGCCCATCAGAAAAATCCGATCCCCCTTACGATAGCGCGATGCCAGATAGCCATAAGCGCGCCTGATCTGACGGTTGATGCCGCGCCCCTCAACCACATCCCGAAACGAGCTCCAGTCATTCCACTGCAACCCCGGTTCGTAATAAATGGAAACCTGACTGCCCATTTCCTGCAGCATGCGATAGGCCAAACCCGCGTTCGTCTCACACCCCGGTTTCAGCGTGGACATCGTACCGTCAAGGATAATCACATGGGTTTGCTGCCCCCGAACAGGGCCAAAATCATGGTCTGGCCGCCGCCACAGGCGGCCAAACAACCGTTTCAGAAATGGGGTCTCTCTATTATCCGGCGACAGCTTCACCTTGTAACAACTCCCAGACTTTATGGGGCGTGAACGGCATGTCAGCCTGCCGGACACCACGATCCCACAACGCATCTTGCACCGCATTCGAAACAGCTGCTAGCGCGCCAACCGTTCCCGCTTCGCCGCAACCCTTCATGCCCATGACATTTGCCGTAGAGGGTACAGGCTCACTGGTGAACGAAATGTTAGGAACATCCAATGCCCGTGGCATCGCATAGTCCATAAACGATGCCGTGAGCAATTGACCGTCCTCGTCATAGACAACCCGCTCTTGCAGCGCTTGGCCAAGGCCCTGAACAACCCCGCCGTGCACCTGCCCTTCGGCAAGCAACGGGTTGATAAGGTTACCAAAATCATCAACAACCGTGTAACGATCCACCGTCACAATGCCGGTTTCAGGATCGATCACAACTTCACACAGATGCGCGCCATTGGGGAAACTGCGCCCGTCCAGCGTTGCCCGTTCGTGGTGGCTCAGCAGGTCATCGCGCCCCTTTTCACGCGCCATCTCTGCCACGTCCAGCATCGTCGGCGTCAGGTTAGACCCCTCAGCGCGGAACCGTTCATCATCAAATGTGATCTCAGCCGCAGGCACGCCCAACTCTTCGGCCAGAAAGGCCGTGAAGGCCTCTTTGATCTTGCTCACCGTGGCCAGCGTCGCGTTGTTCTGCGTCGTCACCGAGCGCGATCCCCCCGTGCCACCACCCTGCGCAATCCGGTCGCTGTCCCCTTGCACAACGCTAATCGCCTCCAACGGAATCCCCGTCTGATCGCTCAGGAACTTGGCATAGACCGTCTCATGCCCCTGCCCGCCCGATTGCGTCCCCACAAGGATCTCGGCCGTACCATCCGCAAGGAAATTCACCTGCGCGCCCTCGCTCGGGTCGCCCAAGATGCTCTCGATGTAATAGCACAGCCCCTGCCCGCGCAGCAGCCCCTTGGCCGCATCCGCATCACGGCGCGCGGTGAATCCATCGGCATCGGCTTCCTCGCCGACACGGCTTAGAACCTTGTTGAAATCGCCCACGTCATAGGTCTCGCCCACGATTGTATTGTAGGGAAACTGATCCGGCTTCACAAAGTTGATGCGGCGCAGCTCCCACGGATCAACGCCCAGCTCGCGCGCGGCGCGGTCCATGACGCGCTCCAACGCATAAATCGCCTCGGGTCGACCCGCCCCGCGATAGGCATCCACCTGAACTGTGTTGGTGTAATACCCCTCAACCTGCAACCAAGCCGTCGGGATATCGTAAACCCCCGTCAGCACACGCGAAAACAGAACCGTCTGAATATATTGCCCAAACTGGCTGTTATAGGCACCCAAGTTACATTTGGTCCGGATGCGGTAGGCGGTAATCTTGTTATTCGCGTCAAACGCCAGATCGCACACCGAAACCAGATCACGCCCGCCATTATCACTCAGCATTGCCTCGGTCCGCTCAGACATCCACCGCACAGGCTGGCCCAAAACACGCGCCGCATGGCTGATCAGGAAATATTCTTGATAAGACATGGACTTCATGCCAAAGGCACCGCCCGTATCAGGGTTGGTCACCCGCACATTGGCCTCATCCAGCCCAAAAGCCTTGACCAAATTCGCCTTATGCGTCCACACGCCCTGCCCGTTGTTGGCCACATGCAGCTTGCTGCCGTCCCATTCAGCAAAACAGCCGCGCGGCTCGATCGAATTCACGATGATCCGGTTGTCATCCACCTCTAGCGAAACCGTCTTGGCCGCCGCGGCAAAGGCCGCCTCCGTCGCCGCCTCATCGCCCATACCCCAGTCAAAGGCACAGTTATCCGCCGCCTCGGCATGCACAGGCTCGCCGCCCCGATCAACCGAGATTTTGGCAGGCAGCTCATCCACATCAAACATGATCAACTCGGCCGCATCCCGCGCTTGATCATAAGAGTCAGCCACAACCATCGCCACAGGCTCTCCGACAAAACGCACACGATCCTTGGCCAGCATCGGCCGCATCGGCGCAGCCCCGTCCGATCCATCACGGTTTTTCACCGTCGCCCCGTCCATCGCAACGTTAACACCTGCCGCTTCCATATCCGCGCAGGTAAACACCAGCCGAACACCATCCGCCTCAGCCGCGTCACTCACGTCCAGCTCGCTAATCACCCCATGCGCAACGGGTGAGCGGAAAACATAGGCATGCAATGCCCCCTCAGGCGCAATGTCGTCTACATACCGACCATGCCCCGTGAGAAACCGCACATCTTCCAACCGCTTAATCGGCTGGCTCTTGCCAAATTTTTCCAACAACGCTCTCCCTGAACATCTCTGAATACCTAAACGAGAAACTTACCCGCCCCGTGCAACTTGTCCAGCCACCACATAACGTCACACCTGCTAATTCACCGCCACGGGAGGGCGGGCGGGGCGATCTGGGGCCAGCAGGCCACAGGAGCGCCGCGACAGCCCTTCCCCTCCCCCCCATCCTCCGCTACATCAGCATCAAACCAAATTGACGAAAGCTGTGATCATGGCACTGGAAAAAAACTTCGACGCAAAAGAAGCAGAGGCACGCCTCTACGCCGCTTGGGAAAGCTCAGGCGCATTCAAAGCAGGCGCAAACGCTTCGCGCGCGGAAACCTACTCCGTCATGATCCCGCCCCCCAACGTCAACGGGTCACTTCACGTGGGCCATGCGTTCAACAACACGCTGCAAGATATCTTAACCCGCTGGCACCGCATGCGCGGGTTCGACACCCTCTGGCAACCTGGCCAAGACCACGCAGGCATCGCCCTGCAACTGGCCGTGGAAAACAAACTGGCCGAAAGCCAGATCAAACGCACCGACCTCACCCGTGACGAATTCCTAAAACACGCATGGGAATACAAAGAGGCCACCGCCGACACCATCGTTAGCCAGCTCAAACGCCTCGGCTCAAGCTGTGATTGGTCGCGCAACGCCTTCACCATGTCAGGCGCCCCCGGTGACACGCGCGTCGGCCACGAAAACTCGCCCAACTTCCATGACGCCGTGATCAAAGTCTTCGTGAAAATGTACAACGAGGGCAAAATCTATCGCGGCAAACGTCTGGTCAACTGGGACCCGCGTTTTGAAACCGCGATCTCCGACCTTGAGGTCGAAAACATCGAAGTCCCCGGCCACATGTGGCACTTCAAATACCCGCTGGCAGATGGCGCGACCTATGAATACGTCGAGAAAGACGAAGACGGCAACGTCACCCTGCGCGAGACCCGCGACTACATCTCCATCGCGACCACACGGCCCGAAACCATGCTGGGCGACGGCGCGGTTGCGGTTCACCCATCAGATGAGCGTTACGCACCCATCGTTGGTAAACTCTGCGAAATCCCCGTCGGCCCCAAAGCGCTGCGCCGCCTGATCCCGATCATCACCGATGAATACCCCGACAAAGACTTCGGCTCGGGCGCGGTGAAAATCACAGGCGCGCATGACTTCAACGACTACCAAGTCGCCAAGCGCGGCGGCATCCCCATGTACAACCTCATGGACACAAAGGCCGCCATGCGCGCCGATGGCAAACCCTACGCCGAAGAGGCCGCCGTGGCCCAAGCCATTTCAAACGGCGAGCGTGAATTCGATGAGGCGATGATCGCCGCGATGAACCTTGTGCCCGATGAATACCGCGGCCTTGATCGCTTTGAGGCACGTGAAAAAGTCATCGCCGACATCACGGCCGAGGGCCTCGCCGTGATGCATGACGTCACCCGCACGGTCAAAGACGAAGACGGCAATAAATCCGAGGTGACGGAAACCATCCCTTACGTCGAATCCAAACCCATCATGCAACCCTTTGGCGACCGCTCGAAAGTGGTGATTGAGCCGATGCTGACGGACCAATGGTTCGTCGACACCAACCAGATCGTAGGCCCCGCCCTTGATGCGGTGCGCAACGGCGATGTGAAAATCATGCCCGAGAGCGGCGAGAAAGTGTATTACAACTGGCTCGACAATATCGAGCCATGGTGCATCTCGCGCCAGCTGTGGTGGGGTCACCAGATCCCTGTTTGGTTTGACGCTGAAGAAAACGAATTCTGTGCTCCAACAGAAGCAGAAGCGATCAAGATGGCTCGCCAACACTATGAAAAACGTTTTCCCAATATACCTGTCGAAGTTAAGGCCACGCCAAAAGCCGAAGCAACTTTTGAAGACTCTGATGGTCGAACGTACGCTTGGGCATTCCTCATGGAAGTCATGGAGAACGACGAAGGTAAAGAGGATAAAGTCAAAAGTGTGTCCGTAGAGATCGCCCGCGATCCTGATGTGCTCGACACGTGGTTCTCCTCCGGCCTCTGGCCCATCGGCACGCTCGGCTGGCCCGAAGAAACCGATGCCTATTCCAAATACTTCCCCACCTCCGATCTGATCACAGGTCAGGACATCCTGTTCTTCTGGGTCGCCCGCATGATGATGATGCAGCTCGACACGGTCGAAAAAATCCCGTTCAACACCGTCTACCTCCACGGCCTCGTGCGCGATGCCAAGGGTAAGAAGATGAGCAAATCCGTGGGCAACGTCATCGACCCGCTGGAAATCATCGACGGCTTCGGCGCCGACGCCCTGCGCTTTACCAACGCCGCCATGGCGTCGCTTGGCGGCGCGCTGAAGATGGAAGAGCAACGCATCGCAGGCTACCGCAACTTTGGCACCAAAGTCTGGAACGCCCATAAATTCGCCGAAATGAACGGCGTGTTTGAGGCCCGCCCAGTGTACACGCGGTGTACAGACGGTGTACCGCCTGTGACACCCGCCGCGACGCTGAATAAATGGATCATCGGCGAAACCGCCCGTGTGCTTGAGGAAGTCGACGCAGCGCTGGAAACCTACCGCTTCAACGACGCCGCAAATGCGCTTTATGCCTTTGTCTGGGGCAAGGTCTGCGACTGGTACGTCGAGCTGTCAAAACCTCTGCTCCAAGACGAAGACGGCAAAGGTGCGCTTGCGAAAGAAACCCGCGAAACAATGGCTTGGGTGTTGGATCAATGCCTGATCCTGCTGCACCCGATCATGCCTTTCATCACAGAAGAGCTCTGGGGCGAAACGGCAAAACGCGACAAGATGATCGTGCACGCCGATTGGCCTACCTACACCACCGATGCGCTGCTGGATGCAGATGCGGACCGCGAAATGAACTGGGTGATTTCGCTGATCGAAAACATCCGCTCCGCCCGCGCCCAAATGCACGTTCCAGCGGGCCTAAAAGTGCCCATGATCGTCACCGTTATGGACGATGCAGCACAAGCCGCATGGGACAATAACGAGACGATGATCAAACGCCTAGCCCGTGTAGAAACCCTTGATAAAGCGGACACTTTCCCGAAAGGCACCGTAGCCATCAGCGCACCGGGTGCCACGTTCGGCCTACCGCTAGAGGGTCTCATCGACATCGACGAAGAAAAGGCGCGTTTGCAAAAGTCGCTGGATAAACTAGCCAAGGAAATTGGCGGTCTGAACGGGCGTCTCAAGAACCCGAAATTCGCAGCCTCCGCCCCCGCCGAGGTCGTCGCCGAAGCCAAGGCAAACCTCGCCGCACGTCAGGAAGAAGCAGACCAGCTTCAGGCCGCAATGGACCGGCTGTCAGAGATCGGCTGATGCGCAGTTTCATGCGCCTCATAGAATCCCAGATCGCCAAGGCACGCGCCGCTGGCGGTCTGACAGGGCTAAAGGGTGAAGGAAAGCCGCTGCCTGAACGCCCCGTTGAAACAGGCGAACAGGCCGTGGCCTCGGCCGGTATGCGGATCATGGCCGAAGCGGGTGTTGTCCCCGAAGAGTTCCAGATCAAGAAAGAGCTTGATGCCGCTCGCAAAATCTATGCCAGCCTCTCAACCGAGGAAGAGCGCGCCAAGCAGATGTCAAAGATCAGCAGCCTTGAGCTGCGCTATAACATCGCTGTTGAGGCCCGCCGCAAGTTTATGCGCTAACCTGCGGCGCTGGCTGCGTTTATTTGAAAACCGCAGGGCGTTTGGCAAATGTCGCCGCGATGACTTCCATCTGGTGCGGCTTGCCAATCAGTTCCGATTGCAGGCGGGATTCTGCCTCTAGAACGGTGACCTCATCCTCGATTTCAGCGATTGCTATCAACCGCTTGGCTGCGCGAATAGCTGATGGGCTTTTGCCCGCAATTGTTTCGGCCAGCTCTTGCGCGGCGGCCAATGGATCATCGGCAATCTCGGTCACTAGGCCCCAACGCTCGGCCTGCGCGGCCTCGATAGGCTGTGCGGTATAGGTGAGACGGCGCAGAACGTCACTGCGCACCAGTTTGGGCAGCAACACCATGCCGCCCATATCAGGGACAATGCCCCACTTCATTTCCATCACAGCGAACTGCGCATCTGGCGCAGAAATGCGAATGTCAGCACCCAATGCAATTTGCATGCCCGCGCCGAAACAAACCCCATGAACCGCTGCAATCACAGGGATTTCCAGCCGTGCCCAGATCATGGCAACCTCTTGCCACTGGTTGGTTGTCCCCTCCCCATGGGTGCGCGGCATGAGCAGCTCGGCTGGGTCTTTGCCGATCATCCCCGACAGGCCAGAGATGTCGATCCCCGCGCAAAACGCTTTGCCTTCACCCGAAACAATCACCACACGCGCATCAGACGCGGCGACTTCTTCACCTGCCGCTATGAGGGCCGTGATCATATCCTGATCCACAGCGTTCATTTTGTCTGCACGGATCATGCGGACATGGGCAATGTGGTTTTCATAGGTGACTGAGACGCGCGACATGGGTGTTCCTCCGAAATGCTTTGACCACAATCAATCAGAGCCCCACCGCCCGCGCCAGAAAAACGTGACGGCAGTTACATCGGGACCAGCTTTTCAACCGCGCGCATCATCCCAAGGCCTTTGTCATAGACCACCGTCAGAACGCGCCGCATTTGGGGTTTCGCAATCGTCACACCTGCCCCGCGCAATGCGCCAGCAGCGGCAGCCGTTCCGATAAATCCGCGTCTTGTAAGCTTGGCCATGCCAACCCTCCTGTTTTTGCGATCCATTCTCAAATATGATCGAGCGCGCCGATTTTCAAGGGCTTGCCCCCTGCCCGCCCAACGCATTAACTGCTGCCATGACAAATTTACGCCTTACCCCGCTTGCCCAATCCCTTCCTGCAACTGTCCCGTTTGTGGGCCCTGAAACGCAGGAACGCGCGCGCGGCGCTGTTTTTGATGCCCGTTTAGGTGCCAATGAGAACGTCTTTGGCCCCTCCCCTCGCGCGATCGAGGCAATGGCGCGTGAGGGTCAATGGATGTACGGCGACCCAGAAAGCCATGATTTGCGCGCGGCGCTGGCCCAGCATCATGGATGCAGCCCCGACAACATCATCGTCGGCGAAGGCATTGACGGGTTGCTGGGCTATCTCGTGAGGCTCTTCATCGGTGATGGCGATCCCGTGGTTACCTCTGCTGGCGCCTATCCGACCTTCAACTATCACGTTGCAGGGTTTGGCGGCAGCTTGCACACCGTGCCCTATGTCGAGGACCACGAAGACCCCGCCAGCCTGTTTGCCAAAGCTGCTGAAGTCGACGCCAAACTGGTATATCTGGCAAACCCCGATAACCCGATGGGCAGCCATCACAACGGCGCGGATATCGTTGAGGCTATGAAGGCACTTCCTGAGCGCTCTTTGCTGGTTCTGGATGAGGCCTATGTGGAATGCGCCCCCGAAGGGACGGCCCTGCCGCTGCCCGCCGATGACCCACGGGTCATCCGTATGCGCACCTTTTCAAAGGCTTATGGCCTTGCTGGCGCGCGGGTTGGTTATGCGATCGGGCATCCCGGTCTGATCAAGGCATTTCACAAGGTGCGCAACCATTTTGGCATGAACCGCGCAGCACAGGCTGGCGCGTTGGCAGCCCTCCAAGATCAAAACTATTTCGAAGAAAACCTGACCAAGATCGCAACAGCAAGAGAGCGTATCGCAGAGATCGCAGAGCAAAACGGGCTAACGCCCCTGCCCTCGGCCACGAATTTCGTCACAATTGATTGCGGGCGGGATGTTGAATTTGCAAAGGCCATTCTGGACGGGCTGATCAACCGCGGCGTGTTTGTGCGCATGCCTTTTGTCGCCCCGCAAAACCGCTGTATCCGCGTCAGCTGTGGCACGCCACAGATGCTGGACCTACTGGCAGAAACGCTTCCCGCAGCAATAGCTGACGCAAATGTTTAGTGACTCAGCGCGATTTTAGGTTAGCTTAAGCCAAGCAAACCAAGGATCAAAGGATGAGCCGCCCGCAGGGAAGCGCCCCGAATTTCACCAAGGCCTGCATTGTGATGTTCGGCGTGAACATCACATGGATATTTATGGCCATCTGGTCCATTTGGGGCCTGATCGCGGTGGCCTGCACCGGATGGTGCATCAACCGCGTGATCAGTTTTATCGCCGCCCGCCGCCAGATGTGAGCCTAATGCCCTGCGATCACCTCGGCAGCGGCATCTAGCGCGCCGCGCCCATGGGCAATGCCCAGACCAGACATGCCCGCCTGCATCCCGCCCAACAGCCCCATAATCATTTGGCCGTTCACATGGCCCATATGCCCAAGGCGAAAGAAAGCATCGCGCGCGGGATCATCTGGTTCGGCCATGCCCAGACCAATGCCCAAGGTCAGGCCCAATTCTCTTTCGACCCAGTTGCGCAAGCGGGTGCCGTCGTTATCGCCCAAACGCAGAGAGGTCACGGCGCAGCTGCGCACGGATGGATCGGCGATGTTCAAACGCAGATCACCCTCGGCGCTCCATGCATCACAAGCCGCCCAAATCGCGCGGGCCAGCACTTTGTGACGCGCCCAAACCTGTTCGATCCCCTCGTCGTGGATCATATCCAGCGCAACGCGCAAACCATAAAGGTGGTGCGTCGGGGCGGTGCCGTTGAAATACTGCCAGAACTCGGTCGCCGTGCTGCGTGGGGTCCAATCCCAATAGCGGCTGACACGCGGCATCGCCTCACGCACGGCTTGCGCGCGATCGTTAAAGAACACAAACGAACACCCCGGAGGCACCATCAGCCCCTTTTGGCAGCCTGTCACCATGACATCGACGCCCCAATCGTCCATCTCAAATTGGTCACATCCCAAGGAAGCGATGCAATCCACCATCAGCAACGCAGGATGCCCCGCCGCATCCAGCACATCGCGCAGGCCTTTGATATCGTTACGGACCGAGCTGGAGGTATCCACATGAACGGCCAAGACGGCCTTGATCTGGTGGTCTTTATCGTCGGCCAAGGCCTGTGCGATGCGGCCCAAATCCATGGGCGATGATTTGCCAAAGTCGATCAACTGCACATCGGCCCCGATCCCCTCGGCCATTTCGCCAAAACCATAGCCAAAGCGGCCCGTCGCCGGCACCAGCACCCGATCACCCGGAGCGATCACATTGCTCAGGGCCGCCTCCCACGCGGCGTGGCCGTTGCCGATATAGATCGTCGCGTGATGCTTTGTGCGCGCGACGCGTTTTAGATCCGCCATGATCCCTGGCATCATGTCGACCAACTCGCCCGCATAAATATTAGGCGCACTGCGGTGCATCGCCTGCAAAACCGCTTCAGGCATGACCGACGGGCCGGGAATCGCGAGGTATCCACGTCCATGGGACAGGTTCGGCCTATTGCTCATACGTCTTTTTCCTATATCTCAAACAGTTGCGGGAGGTTTCCTTAATCGCAACATAAACCTCAAAGGCCGCTCGTCAATCACGTGTCTGACTTGCCCCTCTTGCCCCCCCGCATTATGATTGCCCGATACCAAAAGGCGCGATGAATGAAAGCCGATACCCCCATGAGCAGCGGACAGACTTATACATCAGGCGCGTTGATGCGCTGGCTTTGGCGCGACTATCTGCGCAAACACTTTTGGAAACTTTGCCTAGCGGTTATGTTCATGGTCTTCGAAGGGGCCAGCCTTGGCGCGATGGCCAAGCTGATGGAGCCGATGTTTGACCGTGTTTTTGTCGCGGGAGAGCAATCGTGGCTGCTGATCGTCGGCTTTGTACTGATCGGCATTTTTGTGGTGCGCGCCATTTCTGGGGTCGCCCAAAAGGTGCTGCTCACCCGCATTGCCCAACGTTCTGCTGGGGATATGCGCATTGATCTGCTGGATCGCATGATGCAGCAGGACGGCGCGTTTCACCAATCCCACCCCCCTGGTTTCCTGATCCAGCGCGTCCAATCGGATGTAAACGCAGTCGGAGACGTGTGGCGGGCGATCATTACAGGCGCGGGCCGTGATTTCATCGGCTTACTGGTGCTGCTGGGCGTGGCCATTTCGATTGATCCGGTTTGGGCGCTGCTGGCCTGTATTGGTATTCCCGTGATGGTCCTGCCTGCGGCTTTTGCACAGCGTTTTGTGCGCCGCCGCGCCCGAGAAGCCCGCGATTTGGGGGCCAGCCTGTCCACCCGTCTGGACGAGGTGTTTCACGGAATTGTTCAGGTCAAACTGAACGCGCTGGAAGAATATCAATCCCGCCAATACCGCGCCATTACCAAAAAATTCGTCTCAACCGAAGTGCGCACCGCTTTTGGTAGCTCGGCCATTCCGGCGATGATCGACATCATTTCTGGCGTCGGGTTTATGGCCGTTATCCTCTATGGCGGGTCTGAAATCATCTCGGGCGACAAAACCATTGGCCAGTTCATGACCTTTTTCACCGCGATGGGTTTCACCTTTAACCCGCTGCGCCGCTTGGGCGGGATCAGCGGACAGTGGCAGGTTGCTGCGGCGGCGTTGGAACGCATCAAGGAATTGATGGACGCGCCATTGCATCTCACCTCGCCCATTGATCCCGTGGCTGCCCCCTTGACCGAGGCCGATATTACGCTGGAAAACGTCAATCTGTCCTATGGCGATACAGAAGTTCTGCGCGAGCTGTCTCTTGTCGCCCCTGCTGGCAAAACCACCGCGCTGGTGGGAGCCTCCGGTGCAGGCAAATCCACAATCTTCAATCTGTTAACCCGCCTGCTCGACCCCTCATCAGGTGCTGTGCGCGTTGGCGGCGTGGCAACCACAGAAATGGCAATCCCCGACTTGCGCACGCTATTCTCTGTCGTCAGCCAAGAGGCGCTGCTGTTTGATGAAACCCTGCGCGAAAACATCGTTTTAGGCCGCACAGATGTCAGCGAAGAAGACCTACAGGCCGCTTTGGATGCCGCTTTTGTCTCTGACTTCCTGCCTCAGTTGGAAAACGGGCTGGAAACCCGCGTTGGGCCGCGGGGCTCGGCGCTGTCGGGTGGTCAACGCCAGCGGATTGTCATCGCCCGTGCCCTGCTGCGCAATACACCTGTTCTGCTGCTGGATGAAGCGACCAGTGCGCTGGACGCGCAATCCGAACAGGTTGTTCAGGACGCCTTGGATCGCCTGTCCAAAGGCCGCACGACCTTGGTCATCGCCCACCGCCTTAGCACCATTCGCAACGCAGATAAGATCATCGTGATGGACCGCGGCCGCGCCGTTGATGAAGGCACCCACGAAGAGCTGCTGGAACGCGGTGGCATCTATGCCGACCTCTATCGCCTACAGTTCAAAGACGGGAAACTTGTGTCAGACCGCCGAAAGGGCATTTTGGGGCGCCGCGATGCTCCGACGCAGGAAAAACCGCTGAACTTGCTGCAACGCATCGGGCAACATTTCTTTGGGAACTAAGCCCGATTTTCCGCGAGAACCTTCGATCCAGACACCGCAATAGCGTCGCGCCTTTGGCGCGCCCTTTGGATCACCTCTAACGGCGATAGGCCTCGGCCAGCTTTTCAGGCGAGGCCCCTGCAGCATAGCGCACCAAGGTCCACAGGTTTTTGGCACCGCGCCGCAGCCATCCTTGGCGCTGGTATTTGATCGCCGAGGTCACCGCCACGCAATCCAGCTCGACAAGCTTGCCGCGCAAGCGCCGCGCGATCGCCACATCCTCCATCAAGGGCTGATCGGGATAGCCTCCAACCTCTTGGTATAAATTCCGATGGATCAAAAGCCCCTGATCCCCATAAGGCAGCCCCATACGGCTGCGAATATTGGCCCAAGTTGCAACCCATAAGGGGAAGATGCCCTTCTGGTCGAAGGCCAAGCGGAACCACCCTGCCCGATCTTTCTGCGTCAGATGCGCACGGACAACCTGCGCCCATCCGGCCTCCAACACCGTATCGGCATGTAAAACCAAAACCCAGTCACCTTTGGCCACCGCAACGCCACGCGCCAACTGACCACCGCGTGAGGCCGGACCAACAATCACTTCCGCCCCCCAAGCCTGAGCAACGGCCCCCGATCCATCGCTGGACCCGCCATCGCTGACGATCAACTCGCGGATCACACCTTGCTCTAACCCTTCCATCAACGCGCCCAGACAATCTGCCAACGCTGGCTCGGTATTGAGCGTAGGAATAACCACTGAAACTTGCGCGCGCATAATTGCCCCCCAACATGCCCCCTGTAACGCAGGACCGGAGTTGCTATATAAAAGCCAACACCAAAAGGACAGCCCATGCCCCCAATCTCTCGCCAAATCCTACGTTTTACAGGCTCTGACACCCGTGAATTCTTGCAAGGGTTGATAACTAACGACATCCAAGGTCTGGAATCGGGGCTGGTCTATGCCGCGATCCTGACGCCGCAGGGCAAATACCTTGCCGATTTCTTTTTGAAAGCTGACGCAGAGGCTGTTTTGTTGGATGTGGATGCCTCTCTGTCAGACATGCTTCTCCAAAGGCTGAACATGTATAAGCTACGCGCCGACGTGAAAATCGAGGCGAGCGATCTGCACCTGCATCGCGGCACGGGCCCAGCACCGGATGACGCCCTGCCCGATCCACGCCATAGCGCCCTTGGCTGGCGCGCCTATCGCGACACCCCCCAGACCGAGGACACCACGGATTGGCCTGCCCTTTATGTCGAACACGCAATCCCCAGCACCAATAGCGAACTGACGTCGGATAGTTTCATTCTGGAAATGGGGTTTGAGCGTATCCACGGCGTGGATTTCCGCAAAGGGTGTTATGTCGGGCAGGAAGTGACCGCACGCATGAAACATAAAACCGAGCTGCGCAAAGGATTGGCACGTGTTGAGGTTTCAGGTGACGCCCCATCCGGCACAGCGATCACTGTACAGGGCAAGGCCGCTGGCACCCTGCTGACCCGTTCGGGGAACAACGCATTGGCCTATCTGCGTTTTGATCGCGCAACTGGTGCGATGGATGCAGACGGATCTGTGGTAAAGCGGATCGACTAAACAAAAAACGCGGCCCCCAAGGACCGCGCTTTGCTATTCTCGTAAGTGGCGGCCAATCAGGCGCGCTCTACGTATTCCATTGTTTCTGTGTTCACGATGATGTCTTCGTCCTGCCCCACAAATGGTGGCACGCTGACTTTTACACCGTTGTCCAAGATCGCAGGCTTGAAAGAATTCGCCGCCGTCTGGCCTTTTACAACTGGCTCGGTCTCGGCGATTTTGCAGGTCACCTTCTGTGGCAGCGCGGCGTTGATCGCCTCATCTTCGTAATATTCAACAACGATCATCATGCCGTCTTGCAAGAACGGGCGGCGCTCTCCCAATAGGTCAGAGGCCAGCTGCACCTGATCATAGGTGTCAGTATCCATCAGAACCAACATGCCAGCATCCTCATAAAGGAACTGCTGGTCTTTTTGTTCAAGGCGCACGCGCTCTACTTTGTCGGCGCTGCGAAAGCGTTCATTTAGTTTGGAACCGTTGCGCAGATTCTTCAGTTCGACTTGCGCAAATGCACCACCTTTGCCAGGTTTGACGTGATCGACCTTCACAGCCGCCCATAATCCACCGTTATGTTCCAGAACATTTCCGGGGCGAATCTCGTTTCCGTTGATTTTAGGCATGTGGCAAAACTCTGACAAAAGGTTGATGATTTCTTGTTCACCCCTATATCTTGCGTAGGTGCCACGTGCAAGGAGCCCAATTTGGTACCTAACGCTTCAAAAGCCATGCAAAATTAACATGGCAGCCATGCGCATACGGGGTATCCGAATCGCTCTTTATCTGTCAGAAGAGGCGAACGCCGAAATGACAAGAGCAAGAATAAGGGAAGGACGACGAGTTGAAAGATTTCGTTGATGGTACAGCCTTTAATAACGAACAAGGTAACCGTGCCCGTAAACTATTTGCAGCCGTAGTACTGGCCGCATTGGACGATGCTATCGCCGACGACAAAAAATATGGCAATGGCCCAGAGCAAATCGCCCGTTGGGCACGCTCACGTGATGGCCGTGAAGTTCTAAGCTGTGCGGGTATTGACCCGAACGAACGTGTTGTAACCGGTCTGATGGACTTTGTTGGTAAAGGTGTACGTACTTCCGTCGCCCTCTCCCGCGAAGAGTCAGAGCGCCGCAATGCAGCTCAGCAGGCAGAAGCCGCTTAAGCACATCAGCTTTGCACTGTTTAAAAAAGACGCAGCCTTTGGGCTGCGTCTTTTTTATTGGCCAAAATTAAACAGCCATGACCACGTGATCCAAAGCTCTCCCATCAAGAGAACAACAAGGGCGGATTTCACCCTCTGCCCTGCATCCATCAGCCAAAGCCGAATAGCGGCAACAGCTGCCAAAGCCCCTTCCAAGGGCGCAACCCAGCTGGCGCCATGGCCGATGTCCCAATAGCTCAGCGGGGATTCAAAAACCCACCATGATATCGGCCAGAAATGTGATCGCCCGTCATCATGATGAAGCGGGAAATCAAGACACAGATGGATGAGCCCTGCCCCCGCAAAGGCAACAAGCAAAGGCTTGCCCCACCAAAGCGCCGCAGCCAAACCCGCCCCCCACAGGATGAACGAATTATCCATCGCAAAGACGGTTTGCCAAGCGTCAGAAAAATACAGCTGGTTAAACACAACATGGGGATCGATCCCCAAGATAAACAGCGACACCCCCGCCAGCAGATAAAGCGAAAAATCGGGCATCAAAGCCCCCGCCATCGCCGCCCAGATCAACCTCGGTTGGTTTTTCTTGCCCATAACGGCGGCGCCAATCAACAAGTGTGCCGGTGTGTTCATGAAATGCCCTTTTCCTCGCCCTGCGTTTACGCCACTTTGCCCCAAATAGGACTGAGGATAGCAAATGGCAAAAGCGATCATGATACAAGGGACCGGCAGCAATGTCGGGAAATCCATGATTGTTGCGGGTATCCTGCGGGCCTGCCGCGCGCGCGGTTTAAACGTGCGCCCGTTCAAGCCCCAGAACATGTCGAACAATGCCGCCGTAACCTCGGATGGGGGCGAAATTGGCCGCGCCCAAGCTTTGCAGGCGCGCGCCTGTGGCGTTGCCCCGCACACCGATATGAACCCGATCTTGTTAAAACCACAAACCGCCACAGGGGCGCAGGTGATTGTTCAGGGTCAGGTTGCGGGCCATCAAGAGGCCCATGCCTTTGGCAAAAACAAGGCGACCCTCATGCCTGCGGTTCTTGAAAGTTTTCAACGCCTTGCTGCGGAATGCGACCTGATCGTGATCGAGGGGGCTGGCTCTCCCGCAGAAACAAATCTACGGGCTGGAGACATTGCCAACATGGGGTTTGCACAGGCCGCAAATGTTCCCGTGATCCTGATGGGGGACATTGATCGTGGCGGGGTCATTGCGCAAATCGTGGGCACTCAGGCGGTGCTGGATGAGGCAGATAACGCGCAGATCAAAGGGTTTAGCGTGAATAAGTTCCGCGGCGACCGCAGCCTGTTTGATGCAGGGCGCGATGATATTGCCGCCCGAACGGGCTGGCCCTGCCTAGGCGTTTTACCGTGGTTCGATCAGGCATCGCGCCTGCCCGCCGAAGACGTCATGGACCTGCCCGCGCGTGCGCGCTCGGGTGGTGAAGGCGTTGTGATCGCCGTGCCGCAACTGCCGCGCATCGCAAATTTTGATGATCTGGACCCCCTCGCCGCAGAACCAAACGTTGATCTGCGGATGATTACAGCGGGCAATCCAATTCCCGCCGATGCGGATCTGGTGCTGCTGGTCGGCAGCAAATCCACCATTTCGGACCTTGCCGCGCTACGCGCCGCAGGCTGGGACATCGACATCGCCGCCCATATCAGGCGGGGGGGCCATGTGATGGGCCTGTGTGGTGGCTATCAGATGCTAGGACAAACAATCAACGACGAGGCTGGCATCGAAGGACCCGCCGGCACGGTTAAAGGATTGGGGCATCTGGATGTTCATACCACCCTTGAGCCCAGCAAAAACCTGTTGCTGCGCGACGGCGTGCATCTGGGATCAGATGCGGCTCTCAGCGGGTATGAAATCCATATGGGGCAAACCGATGGGCCTGATTGCGCCCGCCCATGGCTGCGCCTAGGCAATACAAATGAGGGCGCAGCAAATGCGGATGGCCGCGTACTGGGGTGCTATCTGCACGGCATCTTTGCCTCAGACGCCTTCCGCGCGGCCTATCTGGCCACGTTGGGGGCAACAACATCTGTTGTGTTTGAGGATCAGGTGGAACAATCGCTCGACGCATTAGCACAGCACATCGAGAGCTACTTTGATCTCGACGCTCTTTTGTCAGCTGCCGCAGAGGTCGCCTAAGCCGTTATTCCATATCCTGCGCGGTCAAAGCGCGGTGGATTTCACGGCGCACCAATTTGCGCACATTGCGAGTGATCCGCTCACCCAGCGCGCCCTGAAGCTCGGCGCGCACGATCTCGCTAACAAGATCACGCAGGGCCGCTTCGTCCATCAAAGGCTCTTCCTCGCCTGCATCGCTATCGGCATGGGGCTCTTCTGGGATTTCTTCGGCTTCTAAAGGCGCGTCGTCAAAAGCAGCGTGAATTGGTTCGCCAGTTGCATCCAGATCAACGTTATCTTCCCACGCCATGGCGGAGGTGACAGTGGATGTGAGTTCCTCTTCGATCTCACCATCTGGCTCCCAATCTTGCGCGATCTCACCCACTGCCGCCTCAAGTGCGGCGATTTTATCGGTCAAAACCGAGGCATTCGCGGCCTCATTCGGGGCCTCAGCAGGCGCTTCAAACACGGCTTCCGGCGCATCATTTACAATGACTTCCTCTATCGTGTGGAAATCCGCTTCATGTGCATCCTCTTCTACCAGATCGCTAGAATATCGATCATTTTCATCAACATTCCAATCCGCATCAGCATCGCCTGAATGCTCTTGCGCGTGCATATGTTCTGCGGACTCTTCGTGAACCTGTGCGGGTTCTGCTAGCTCTGGCGTCTCCCAATAGCTTTCATCGCTATAGTCGCCTTCATCTTGCAAATCTTCGCTGGATTGTTCCTGAGTTTCGACAGCCTCATGCACCAATGCGGCTATATCGGTGTCGCCATCCTGCGCACCCGCCTCGGCAGAGGCCTCTTGCGCGGCGGGAAACAGCATCATTGGTTCGTTTTCGGCCACAACGGTTTCGTCCTCGGCCCAAGTGTTCCGCGCGACAGACCCTAGATCAAGTGGCCCTGCATCATCAGCGACCGCTGCAACATCCTGTTGGTCAGTCACACGCAATGCTGGTGTCAGAACAAATCGGTCAACCACTTCGGGTGCAGGTTCCTGCTCGGCTTCGGGCATCGGAACCGCCTCGGCGCTCGCGCTGCGCAACCCTGCAAGGGGCCGTTTATCTTCGGATACCAATCTGCGGATCGAAGACAATACATCTTCGACTTCTTCATTCGTGACAGGTTCGGACATTTTTTACCACTCTCTACTCACGGCAAAGATAACGCGCTGTTTAGATTCTCACAATGGGGCGAAAATCGTTTAATAATATTAAATTAACAGAATACCTTCATGCGGCATCCAATATTTTCAGAATCAAAACGGGCCACCCGATAAAGGATGGCCCGTTAAAATCTGCCGCTTTTTCGCGGGGTCTAGTCGCGCTGCAACCGTTTCAACACGCGATCCAATTGCGCGCCCTGTTTGGATTTCGCAGTCGGGCTGTCTTTTACCAGATTATAATATTCGGTCACATCATAGTGCTGAACAGGCAGACGCAGATCACGTGCTGTCAGCTGCCCTTGGGTGGACAAAACCTGATAGGTTGCAATGTAAACCTGCGTCTGGGCAGAGATACGCGCCGCTTCTGCGTCCAGCACAGATTGCTCTGCATCCAGAACATCTAAAGTTGTACGCGCGCCCAATGTCGCCTCTTCGCGCACCCCACGGAATGCAATACGCGCGGCCTTGATCTGACGTTCGGATGCGGCCAATGACGCGCGCGCCGAGCTGAGCGTCGCATAGGCTGTGCCAACGTTTTGTTGAACATTGTGGCGAACCACATGCAGGTTACCACGCTGCGCATCCCGTTGGGCCTGCGCACTTCGCACAGCCGACGACCGTGTCCCGCCTGAGTAAAGCGTGCCGCTCGCGTTCAGCCCTACTGAAACCCCACGGGTAAACGAGCTGCTGTCCAGGTTTTCGCTCACTGAGAGCGCTCCCTGCGCTGAAATCGTAGGCCGCTTTTGCGCCTTGGCGCGTTTGATCCCCAGCTCTGCTGCGGCCACTTGGTGCTGGACCGCTCGCATATCAGGGTGAATGCGCACCGCCAGTGCCTTGGCCTTGTCTACATTCCCGCCCAGCTTGGGAAGGTTTGGCGGCGCAGAGAGGCGGCCTGGTTTTTTACCGATAACATTGCGATATTCTTCAACCGCGATTTCATAGTTTCCTTGGGCCGAGGCCAGACCGCTGCGCGCTTCGGCCAACTCGGCCTCGGCTAATGCAACATCTGTTCGCGTCACTTCACCAACCTCAAAGCGGTTTTGCGCAGCGCGCAATTCTTGGGCCAGAACGCGCTGGTTATTTTGGTGCAAGTCCACAAATTCGCTTGCCTCAATGACGCCCATATAGGCCTCGACAGCGCGCTGAAGAACCTGTTGTTCGACCCCAAGCAATGTTTGACGCGTCGCAAGAACCGTTTCCTTAGCAACATCAATGCCCAGTGCGGTCGCACCAAAGTCATGGATCAACTGTTCGACAATCAATGATCCTGTCGCGACCAGACTATCTGCGTTAATGCTCCCTAGCGTGCTTGATGTGCTCGTGCGGCCATAAGTTTGCGTAATACTGGCTGTCCACCGCAAAACAGGTTCAAGCGCAGCCCCCGCAGCCGCGACATCTTCATCAGCGGCACGCAGCAATGCGCGGTTCTGGTCTAGTAAACCAGAATGATTATACGCGCTTACCAGTGCATCGGCAAAACTATCTGCCCTTGCGGATGAAACACTCATCCCGCTGAGCGTGACCGCCGTGACCAAAAACCCCGTGCGCCCTAACCGAGCCGCCCAAAGCTTCACTTCTCTAAATACCATTTCCAGCACCCCTAGAACTTCCCCACAACCCCTAAGGGTTGGAATAACATGGTCAAAATCGCCGCGCTGAGACCGCTCAGCGCGATTAAAACGTAAATGAGATATCTTTTTCGAAACCAGGCAATACAGGCGCTGACGCGTTAAACGCCAAGCGCCAGCTGATGTGTCCATCGCGTTTCACCCCCAGACGAACCTCGCCCAGAGGCCCATCCATGAACAATGCCGCAACACGGCCTCCATCCTTTAGCTGATCCAACAATGTGGCTGGCACCGATTCTATCCCGCCTTCGACGATAATAACATCGTATGGCCCGTGCTGCTGTGCACCTTCAACCAATTCACCGACATGAACAACGGCATTGTCGACACCTGCGGCCATCAACGCCTCTTGTGCCTCGCCTGCCATCGCTTCGTCCTGTTCAACAGCAACAACCGCTTCGGCCATCCGCGCGATCACAGCCGAAGAATAGCCCAGCCCACAGCCCACATCGAGAACCAGTTCGTCATTTTGGATCGCCAGCGCATCCAGCATTTTCGCCAATGTACGAGGCTCAAACAGAATACGCCCCTGCCCCATATCCAGATTTTCCCCAACATATGCGGCCTCACGTTGCGCGGCGGGAACAAAATCCTCACGCGCAACTGTCAACATTGCTTCGATAATCGGAAATTTCGTCACATCAGATGGCCGCACCTGCGTGTCTACCATCATTGTGCGCCGCTTGGTGAAGTTGGTCATGGGAAAGCTCATTCGTACAGAATCCTGATTGGTTGCAATGTGCCACAACCGATCAGCAGCAGCAACGCCAGTTCCTCTACCAGAAACTTAACTTGAAAAACTTAACGCCAACAAAGCATGTTGGCCCTTGCAGCCATCAAATACCCAGTTTATAGCGAGGCACCTTCGGCGAGTTGGCGGAGTGGTTACGCAGCGGATTGCAAATCCGTGTACACCGGTTCGATTCCGGTACTCGCCTCCAATAAAATCAATGACTTGCGTCATCCGTCTTCTCCTTCACTGCCATTTTTGAAACAACCGTTGAAACTTTCACGTTTCGGTCTTGCTTCGTTCCATTTGATTTCTTGCCTCTTGAGCGCGCTTCGCCAGCTCTCTTTGCCGAATTGGCCCACCGTACTTTTTCAGCATCTCAACGCCTGAGTGGCCGGTGACCGCCTTGACCATCTCGTCATCACATCCAGCCAGATACAGCTCGATCGTCGCATTTTTCCTGAGCCCGTGTGTTTTGTAGTAGCTCGCCTTCTCGTGCTTCATCTTCTTTTTGATGGTGCGCATTTCCTCCGCGACGATCCGGTAGCTCACTGGTCGACCCTTGGCGTCGGTCACAACAGTGCCGTCCGTTCGTGCGAGCCCGTCGAGATGGGCCTTGAGGCGGTCGGTAAGCGGGATCCACAACGGCTTATCGGTTTTGCCCTGCGTGAAATCGAAACCTTCATCGGAAAAGTGCCCCCACTTCATCTTCACGACATCGCCGATGCGCTGGCCTGTTCCAACGCACAGCTCATAGACCAGCCGAGCCCGTTTTGAAGCCAGCGCTTCGAACTCGGCACGAACATCATCTGGCCAAGGTTCCCAACCATCGCTCTGCTGTTTGAAGAGCGGAATGCCTTTCGCTGGATTGCCGTGCTCCTTCTTGATGTAGCCAATCAATCGTGCGTGGTTCATCAAGACGACCATGACTTGGACGAGATAGTTGGCCTGCCGCCAGTGATCCGCATTGGCGCGGTGCAATTCATAGATGTGATGGGTTTCGATCCTGGCCGGGTCTTTGTCGGCCCAGATCTCACGAATGTGGCTGATATACCGCCGATAATCGGACCTCGTCCGAGGCTTCAGCTTCTTATATGCGTCGCTCTCGTAGTAGCTAAGAATCAGCGCCTCAAAATTGCGCTTCACCGGCGCAGGCGCTGGCTTACCCTTCAGCAAGCGATTGTAATGATCCCAAAATTCCGGGGTGCCCGCTTCCTCGTGCATCATGACCGAGATACCGCGTGAACGCCGGATGAACCGGAGATACCCCCGGTCATTGTAGACATATTTGGGCAAGCTCTTGCGAGTCATTCGCCCATTCTCAGGTCACTGTTGAGAAAGTCGTCTGCCGCCTCTGGCGCGACCATGTTGGCATCAACAATGACACTGCCATCAGGCTTGATTTCGAACTTCGCGCGTTGCCAACCTGCCTCCCGCGCCTCGCGGATGAAGGCCGAGGCTGCCTGTTTCGCCTTTGTCTGTACACTTGCTTTGGTCATCGTATTGGCACCTCTCTCACCCTGTTAACAACGCGCATTATCACCGTGATCCATAGTGATTTTTCCAAATCCACCGGGTGCAGAACGTCTGTCCTTCGCCGCGCGAATGGCGCGGATCACCTCTGAATTTTGGGAGTTTCCATTGCGATCTGACTCCGCCTTGATCCACTCTTTGAGCTCTTGCGGAAGCCGAAGCTGCATTGGTTTACGACTATTCATGAAACGCCTCCAGGTTGAAATTACACTCCATTAGTGGCACTTAGCCACTATTGCGTCAATTGCTTTTTATGGCACAGTGCCACCATGCCAGAACAAAGCTCTCAAAATCAGGATAAATTCATCGTGCGGCTGCCCGACGGCTTGCGCGATCGAATACGCCTTGCGGCTGAGGCCAACCATCGCAGCATGAATGCTGAGGTTGTTGCCCTCCTCGAAGAAAACTATCCGGCTCCTGTGCCGGATAACGTCACCGATCCTGCTGCAAGGCTTCTTTATTGGCTTGCCAAAAGAATACGACGCAGAACGCCTAAACCGGGTTCAGCGAGGGAGCGCCAAGCGGCGCTTTACGAAACAATTGCCAACGAGATAGTAACGCGGATGGTCGCTATCGAGCGCGACGATGCGAAGAACGAGCGTGGCTAAGCACGCAGGAAAGAGCTCGAATTGATTGAGTGGATTATTGGAACGGCCGTACTCGGCGGCTTGCTGTTTGGTGGTAAAGGGGAATCGAGAGACCCCGGCCCCAAATTGGCACGCACTAGCTTAAAGCTAGTGGAGCCACCGCTTTCAATAACCAAAGACTCTGAATACTCCGCATGGCGAGCAAAGTGGGAAGGCGAAGTTGACCCAGATCGGTGGGTCCCTAAAGGTGCGGCCGAGAGCATTATCCGACGCTTTCCACCATTTAAAAACGGGAGCGAAGACGCTGAACCCACTTCGCAACATCCGCGTTTTCAAAAGGCTCTTTCGAAGGAGTTCGATGCGGCCAACGCCGCTTTCGGCGAAAAACAGAAAGACCGATTGAGTAATTTTTTTTCGTCAGTCGAGCGGAACCCTCTCACCGATGAGCAAATGGATTGCTGCATCTGCATGGATAACGCGCTTCAAATCGTTGCCGCTGCAGGATCCGGTAAAACATCAACTATCGTTGCACGGGTCGGGTACGCGCTAAAGGAAAGCTTGGTCCCACCCGAGGAGGTTTTGATTCTTGCGTTCAACCGATCAGTAAAGGACGAACTGGAAACGCGCATCAAAGAACGCCTTGGTGATTTTCCCAATGTTCAACGCATTAATGTAAAGACATTCAATGCTTTCGGCTTGGAGGTAATCGGCAAGAGCACCGGGCGAAAGCCAAGGTTGGCTGACTGGGCTGAACCAGGCAAAGACGTTCAAGCCATCTCAGAAATTGTAGAAGATCTTCGCCAACGCGATCCCCGCTTCCGGCTTGACTGGGACCTGTTCAGAACGGTTTACGGTCGCGGCATCGATGAGTGGGATAACCTCAAACAACCGCAAACCGACGTCTTAGGTAAAGGCAGTATTCCAACTGCAGACGGGAAAATGGTTAAGAGCCAAGAAGAGCGCATGATCTGCGATTTTCTCTTCTACCACGGCGTGTCATATGAATACGAACGAGCATATGAACACGACACTGCAACCGAAGAGCACTCCCAATACCATCCTGACTTCTATTACCCCCGCTTACACCTCTACCACGAGCATTTTGCGCTAGACGCGCGCGGCAGGGCACCGGCCCATTTTTCCGGCGACTATGTTTCGGGTGTCCGCTGGAAAAGGGAGCTACACAATGAAAAAGAAACCCAGCTATTCGAAACAACCTCGCATGGCTTGCGGAACGGAAGCGACCTAGACCGGCTGAAATCGGAGCTCGAGAAACATGGCGAAGTTCTAGAGTTCGACGAAAACCGCAAATCCACCGGCCAAGAGCCTATTCCAACCAAGCAACTAGCCTCGACGATCCGTGCTTTTCAACAGCATGTCAAAAGCAATGGACTGAGCCCGAGCGACTTGCACCATAAGATTTCTGATCACGAGCGAGGCCACCGCGACCGGCTAACGCGCTTCGTTAAACTCTACGAAAGGGTCGCCGAGGAATGGCAGCGGCGTCTTGCTGTCGAAAACTGCATCGATTTCGATGACATGTTGCTCGATGCGATCAAGCACCTGAAAGAGGGGGCATATCAAAGCCCCTTCAACATGGTTCTTGCGGACGAGTTTCAGGATGTTTCTCAGGCGAAGTTACGTTTACTCAAAGCTCTCAAAGAAAACGCAGGGACTTCTGCAAGCTTGTGCGTTGTTGGCGACGACTGGCAAGGAATCAATCGTTTCGCTGGTGCCGATATTTCTGTCATGACCGGTTTTGACCGAACATTCCCGAACGCCACACAGCTCACACTTAGCAAAACGTTCCGATGCCCTCAGGTTTTGTGCGAAGCATCCAGCGACTTCATCCAGAAGAATCCGACCCAAATAAAAAAGACTGTCGAAACCACCAACACCTATGAAAGAGCCGGACTTCATACATTTGCAGCCGAGACGATGAGTGGCGCTCTTGAGCGCATCGAGAAGGATCTTAGGCAGCTGCATGGTGCCGCCCAAAACGGCCAACTTGACGTTCCCAAAGGCAACAAAATCACCATCATGCTCTTGGGCCGTTATCACAAGGATAAACCCGCCAGCTTCAACAGTTGGAAGCATGCCTATGGCGATCAGCTTGAGCTCAGCTACTCTACTGCCCATGCAGCAAAAGGCCTCGAGGCTGACTATGTGATGCTTCTCAACGTCACCGAAGGCTTGATGGGTTTTCCAAGCCAAATCGTTGACGACCCTGCATTGCTGCTCGCGATGCCAGAGCCCGATGACTTCCCGCTGGCTGAGGAGCGCCGCCTTTTCTATGTTGCCCTGACACGCGCCCGCCGACAAACGCGCATCTACACATTGCAGGACAAGCCTTCGAGATTTGTCGTCGAGCTCGCCAAAGATGGGCATACCGAGATAAAAAGCGAAAAGGCTACGTTGAAGGTTTGCCCAAAATGCGGGGCTGGCACACTTAGCCAAAAGAACGGACGATTTGGGCCGTTCGAAGCGTGCAGCGCGCATCCAGAATGTGATTATACCAAGCGACTACTTTCGGTTGGTAGAGGCCGCGCTTTAGCGGTGAAATCTGTTCGACTAAAAGAACCCATGGCTAATGGGGCGAAATGCCCAACATGCAATCAAGGCACCATGGTTCCACGAATGGGACAAAACGACGAACCTTTCCTTGGGTGCTCTTCCTTCCCTCGGTGCAGAACAACCGCCCAAGTCACCAAATCGAGAAACGGGAATGGAAAAAAGGGCAATAGGCATTAGTAAGCCACCCACTCATATCCATGGTTGCCTTCGTGATCTTCCCATTCGACACCGACCCCGCGCCGCCAATTTGATGATGAACATCGCCGCGACGGCAAAACCCATTGCGGGGCGGCCACTGGTGTCGTGCGCTGCCAGCCAAATTCACCCTGCGTCCCATAGGTTCCGAGGCGCATGTTGTAGCTCTCAGAGCAATCATCGTCGCGACCACGTTCGCGATGACTGTAGTACCGCACATCCCAGACGCGGATCGAGCGCACGAAATCGAATTCCAGGCCACTGATGTCGATATCGGCACCGCCTTCGACCACCAGAGCCAGAGTGACTTGGCCGAGTGTCTGACCATTTTGGTTGCTGGCCTCCGAGATATTAGGGGCCGTACTTTGCAATGGCGCGCGCTCAGAAACACCCATCGGGCAACGCCAAATTTGCAACGGCGGCTCAATCGGCCAGGGCGTGATCCGACGGATGAACACGGCACGAGCATGAGCACATTCTGCTGACGCGGGCCACCCACCAGCCAGGCAAAGCAGAATGGCGCAGTCAACCTGATAGGCTCTCGCCGCCTGCGGAGCCACGGTTGAAAGCAAAGCCAAAGCAACTCCGGCAGTCCAATTTCTGATAAGTTTGCACCGCATATCAATCAATACCCTTTGATTACATTACTGCATTATTGATACACTAACTCCAGCCTCAACCTTCACACCATATGCGAGCATTGGGTTTATGATGTTCGCGCGCGTTTTGTGGAATATATTCCGTAGAGCGGTTCTTGTGATCTGGCCGAATACAGGCCATGAAATTACGGGAACAAGTAGGGTTAAATATCCGGAATCTAAGAAATTCCAGAGGGTTGAGCCAAGAACAATTAGCATTAGCTGCTGACCTGGATCGTAGCTACATCAGCGAGATCGAACTCGCCAAAAATTCAGCATCAATCGATGTTCTGGAGCGGATCGCGGATGCTCTCGAGGTCGACCCCAAGGAATTGTTTAACGAGAGGGGCTAGTTTTGCCCGAATTTGACAGTGTTCGCAAAACGGCCGAGGCCATCGGTCGCATTACGTGTATCAGGACTGGCGAAGAAATAGGTCTGCTGTATCAGTGGGATAACGGCGAGACGCAGGCCGCGATTTTTGAGGACGGCTCAACCGAGTCGCCAGACTGCCAAAATCAGGTCACTGAACCGAGCCTATCCGCAAAGCGCAGCTAATGACCGGAAAGAGCACATCTTGGTGGAACTTTGCGCTCGCTGAAGCGTCGGCCGAAGGCTTGGCTTAAAGAACGAAGCCGTTGATAAACCTACACCTTAGATTGCTTTATTTTTTCAGGCAGTCCCCGCCTTATCCTTTTGTATGAATTAGGAAGGCCTCGTGGATGCAGCCCTCTGGTCGTTCCAAGGACGGAATCCTGACGCTTTAGTTGTTTTCTGCGATTAACTAGAATTCCTTCGGATGAACGCTCTGCGGCGGGCATGCCCAGCCTGTCATACAGAATGTTCTTGGCCGTCTCTGAGCCGACAAGGTCAATGTCCATCGACCAGCGGAAGCAAAACACGCCAACGGCTTCAAGAAGCGGCATGGCACGTGAGTGGTTGGTGAAGAAGTAATCGAGCAATTGCTCCCTCGCCCCCTCGTCGGGCAGCATTTCTTCGATGAGGCATGAGTCTTTGTACTCTCGCCTGTATCGAGGGAAACCGTTGGCGTCGCGGCTGGAGGACAACTCATCGTTTAGGTAGGGCATGAAATAGTCCTTGTCGACGACGGACGCAAAATTGATCCTAAGCTCTCGAAGTAGATAAAAGGCGTGCGGCAGTGAGTCGACGCTATCCAGGCTGATGATAGACACACTGTGTTCCGCAAAACTTAGCCCACCGTCTTCTGCCAAGTAGCGCACCAGCTCCGCATCGATCGGCCCCTCGGTTAGGATCACGTAGTCGGCGAAGAAGAATTCGGAATTTCGTCGGCGATGAAAGTTATAGTATCTTTCTCTATCGATGCCCTTTTCTGCCCAGAACCCGCCCGGCAGCTGGGTAACTGTGATTTCAAACCCGCGAGTATTGGAAGAAACCCTTCGGCAAAGCGCGACCTCTTCGTGCTCTAGACTGTCGATCATTACGGTCGAATGGGTAGTGAACAGCACCTGAAGCGGGAGTTCCTTTAACGCCGCAAGTAGTGATCGCTGAGCTTGGGGGTGCAAGTTCTGTTCAGGTTCCTCGACTCCCAAGATGTATGTTCCACCCAATGCTTCGGCCAGATAGGAATAAAGGCCGATTGCAGCAAGGCTCTGGGTGCCGCTTCCACAGTCGGAAATGTCCACCGATGTCTGTCCATCCACGACGCGCAAAACAAGATCCTGAATCAACAGGCCGTAGTCAGGGGGCGAGGAATAGTCCAATTCGAACTCAAAAGATCCGTTGAGGTGGGTAAGCCCTCTTAGATGCTTGCTCAGCCCCTTGAAGGTGCGTTCCTTAATGATCGTTGTGGCGTTCGCCACCTTCGGAGAGATGTTGTCCCTCTTCTTTGTGTAGTCCTTCACCCAGGTTCTTACCGCAGCTTGAAGAATGCTTTCTTTGCCCCACTGGAAAACGGCTTCGGTGCGACCCACAGGAATGTAGACATAGCGAATGTGAGATTTCAAAGCTTCTAGGAAGCCTTGCGGCGGCGTCTGCCAAACCCCGTTATTAAACAGCTCCCAGTTGGCCGTCTTCTTGTACTTCAATCGAATTCGAACACTGCTGCCACCCGCGACTGCCCTCGGCAAGTCACACGCGGCCGGGGTGTCCGAAAACTCCAAATCAATAATAGCCGTCGATGTCTTCTGAAAAGCATGCCTGGATGCTTCGAAATGCTCACGTTCATCTTCAAAATTGAAGAAGGCATTAAGCGCCCGCAAGATTGAAGATTTACCGCCACTGTTCTGACCTACCAGCGCAAGCTCCATCCCCACATCGATCTCGGCCCTCCGGATACCCCTGAACTTCTCAATGCGAACTTTTACAAGTTTCAAAATACCCTCACATGAAAACCGTTTTTTTGCGCCTCCGTTCTTCACGCAAAAGTTGCGTAAGTCCACCTTTGAGTTTTGAGCAGTTGCACCGAAGGAGCAATAGGCGAGCGCCGAAACGAGTCCATTTCATGGGACCCAGTCACATCATTGAGTGAACTGCGTTGCGAAGAAGCCTAAAAACAACGCCGACAGCGTTCTGGGCTAAGCGCGGCCATTGCCGCACAGCTATCGAACGACAGCATCCCTCCCAGACGAAAAGATTGTTTGTCTTCCAGCATCCAGAATCTCCAAAACGCGCGCGTAGTCTTCGCTGGCTGCACGCGCCTGCTCAAAAACCTCTCGCCGCTGCTGATCCATGCAACGGAAGTACCGCTCGACATCGGTAAAATACGTCTCCGCATCGCCCCTCAGCAGGTCCGCATAGGCCCGTACGTCATCGGCATTGGTCGGCATCCAAGGCGGCGCAGGCGGCAGGCAACTGCCCGAGATCGCGGCAGAACCCCAGCTCAGAACGACCATAACCGCCCATGTTTGTTTCAAAATAAGCATATTATCTTGGCTCAGCCACCCCGTTGCAGTAGATTTGTTTCAACGCATGAAAGGCGCAATAATTCAAATTGCACCTATTGATTGCGAGATTATAATATTGTATCGGTTCGGTAGTCCATGAGGGACTGCCGGGTCCATGCACAATTCTGCAAGGCTCGATCTTATGAATTTGATGCAAGACGCCCCCAATGTTGTCAGTGAAGACGGGCTGCGCACGCTGCTTGCCGAGGGTCATTCGGCGGATGTTGTGTGCCGGGTTACGCCCAAACGTACAGGTGCTCAGTGGTCCGGAGTTTGGACCGTGCATTGCGTCTCGCCAGATGGCGAGACGCGTCGCCTGCTCGTTACCGCGCGCAACAATATGGCCGCCCGAGAATTCAAGACAATCAACGGCTTATCCAGCTTCCTTGCGGGGCTTGGCGCTTCGATCATTTCTATCCCCATGTTTGAGGGCGAAGTCGCCTCTCACAAACTGGACGTCGCGGGCTAGAATACTTGCCGTCCTTGCGGTATTCCTTGCTGTCCCCGCCTATTCTGATGGCTTCGTACTTTCCATGCGGGCCGATGGGCAGCTGGAAACCAAAGCACCACAATCCGGCTTTGCCCAAAACTATGTCGACGGGATTGGCGCAAACCCACCAGAGCTTGTCGTTTTCGCAGCGCCAGAACCTGAAGCGTCTTCACCTGCACCCACCCGCGCAGCTCCCCGCCCCGAAATCTTAGCAGCCCTCGAAAGCACCGCGCATCGCTATGGCGGGCACCCCGCATTACACCGCGCTGGTCTGTCTGTGTCCGAATGGCAGGCGCTCTTCCAAGCCAATATTGAGATTGAAAGCGCCTATCGCCCGAATGCGCGCAGCTCGGCAGGCGCGATTGGCCTCGGTCAGTTGATGCCCGCGACGGCAGCACAGCTCGGCGTTGATCCACATGATTGGCAGGCCAACCTCGATGGCTCTGCCCGCTACCTTCTGATGATGCTGGCGCAGTTTGGCGCGCCCGAACTCGCGCTTGCCGCTTACAACGCGGGGCCAAACGCGGTCGCGCGCTATGGCGGTATTCCTCCCTACCGAGAAACCCAAAATCACGTGCGCCGCGTCATGGCTGTGCGTGACCGACTGACTGGAGCCTCCTGATGCATATTCAATTTCGCACGATCCTGTCGCTGGCTCTGGCCAGCTTGATGATTGCCAACCCGGCCTTTGCTCAAAGCATCGACCTCTCGCCGGTGCAGAACCTGTTGCAGGGCATCGTCGACACGATCACCGGCCCCTTGGGCATCGTCATCGGCACCCTGGCCTTGATTGGCGTGTTCCTCTCCTGGCTCTTTGGCATTCTGGATTTCCGCCAGGCCCTCTGGGTGCTGGTTGCCATTGCAGGCATCGCAGCGGCACCCACCATCGTGACCGCCATCTGGGGCGCGTAAATCTGGTATGGCAACGCAAACCCGCCTCTTCCTGGGCCTGATCCGGCCACCAAAGCTCATCGGCTTGCCGATCATGTATGCCATGGTTTGGCTCTTCGGGTTTGTGTTGCTGTTTCTGTGGGTCCAGAGCTGGCCGGTAATCATTATCGCCGCTCTGGCCTATCCCGCACTATGGAAAGCGGCGGATTGGGATCCGGCCTTTCTTGAGGTGATGGTCACCGCGCTGCAGGAAACGCCGCCCACCCCGAACCGCAAGATCCATTCGGGGGACAGCTATGCTCCATGACCCTTCGGATGACCTTGCCATGTTGCCAGATTGGGCGCGCAAAGAGCTGCCGATGGCCAGCATGCTGCCCTATGTCAGCCTCGTGAATGACGTGACGATCCGCACGCGCGGCAATGCACTGCTCCAGTGTATCCGCCTTGACGGGGTCAACAGCATGACCAGCGATGACACACATTTGGAGAAGATTCGCGCGCTCTTCGCAGCGATCATCGCGCAGATCGGACCAGAGTACAGTTTCTATGTGCACAAGGTCTCAAAAGCGATCGAGACCGCCTTGCCACCTGTGCCTGAAGAAGGGTTTGCGCAAGCATTGGATGCCCGATGGCAAGCGGCCATGACGCGGGCGGGCCTTCGAGACAAAACACTCACGCTCACGGTGCTGAAGCGTCCACCCTTGGGCGCGCAGCTGCGCTTAAAACGTGCAGATTCAATCGCACAGCTGAAGGAACAGACGGCAAAGCAGCTGCGCAAGCTCGAAGAGGTCGTCGGATTTCTGCTGTCATCTTTTGCCGAGATGAACCCGCGCCTGCTTGGGGCTGAGAGCGGCGAACTGCTCGGGTTCCTCGGGGCGCTCAATATTGGTCAGGAACGGCCGCTTTTCGCAAAATCCCGCTTTGGCATCATTGCCGAGGATGTGGCCAACACGCGCGTCACGTTTCAGGGGCGAGGCTTTACGCTCGACGACGGGACGGCGGGCAAGCGGTTTGGTACGAGCTTTGCGATCAAGACCTACCCGGCCAAAACCAACTGCACCATGTTCGATGAGCTCAACCTGCCCGTCGACATGGTGGTCACGCATTCCTTCACGCCGATCAACAGCAATTTCATGGCCAGCCGGATTAAGCGTCAACAGCGCCTGATGAAGGCCAGCGATGATGGCGCGATTTCGCTCGCCGAAGAACTGGTCGACGCGCTCGACGATCTGGAATCCAAGCGGCTCAGTTTCGGCGACCATCACATGACGGTCACGGTTTTCGCCGAGACCGAGGAAAAGCTGGAAGCAATCGCCGCCGAGGTACGCAACATCGCAGCCAGTGAAGGCGTAAACCTAGTGAACGAGAGCTTTGCGGCGCGCACCCACTATTTCGCGCAACATCCGGGCAACGGGCAAATGCGCAGCCGCAAGGCCGCCATCACCAACACCAACTTTGCTGATCTCGCGGCGCTGCATCGTGGTCAACTGGGGAAACCCGGGCACAAAGTGCCTTGGGGCAAGCCGATCACTCTCTTCCCGACGCCTGAACGCTCGGGCTTTCTGTTCAACTACCATGAGACGGGTCAGCCAGACAAAGAGCCGACAGGCGGGCACACCTTGATCCTAGGCCGCCCTGGCTCGGGAAAATCGGTCTTGTCAGCCTTCCTCATGACCCAAGCCCGTCGCTGCGACGCGCGCGTCTTTGTCTTCGACTATCGCGCAGGCATGGAAATGGCGGTGCGCGCCAATGGCGGGCGCTACAGCGCCATCAAGGCGGGTGAAGCAACCGGCCTCAACCCGCTCCGCACGGAAATCGACGGGCGCGGGCAAGCCTGGCTCTCCGATTGGTTGGCCACGCTGCTGCATCGTGCCGACAAGCCCCTGAGCCCGGTTCAGATCAACCGCATCCAAGAAGTGGTGCGCCAAAACGCCGGGGCGAGCGATGCCGCCCTCCGCAACTGGCAGGATCTGGCCTCGCTCTTTGTGGCCGGGGCGGATGAAGGTGATCTGTTCGAACGGATCCAGGAATGGACCGCCGAGGGCCGCTACGGCTGGATCTTCGGTCAAAGCGCTGAGGATACCTTCTCGCTCGATGGTGATGTCGTGGGGTTCGACCTGACCGGTATTCTCGACAGCGAAAGTGAGAAGGAACGCATGGCGGTCCTGTCCTATCTGTTTCGGCGGGTGGAGCGCGTGATCGAGGATCGCAAGCCGACGCTGATCATCATCGATGAGGCCTGGAAGGCTCTGGATAACCCGTATTTTGCGGATCGGCTGAGCAATTGGCTCGTGACCGCGCGCAAACAAAACGCGGTCGTCGTTATGATGACCCAATACGCAAGCCAGCTTGAGAAAACCCGCATCGGCAAGACGATTGTCGAGGCTGTGCCGACGCAGCTTCTGCTACCCAACATCCGCGCCTCGGCCAGCGACTACACCATGCTGGGGCTCACTGAAAAAGAGCTCAGCGTTCTGCTCAGCACAGGCAGCAATTCCCGTCTGGCGCTGGTGCGTGATGATCAAGGCTCGGTGGTGATCGACGCTGATCTCAGCGCGCTTGGCCCCTACCTCACGATCCTTGGCGGCATGGAAAAAGGCGAAGCGCTGGTGGGCGCGGATTACCGCCAGAACCTCGATTTTTGGAGACAGATTGATGCGTAGACTTTGCGTGCTGACCCTCACCCTTTTGACCCTGACAGCCTGCGCGGAATATCGGCCGTCTGAAGCCGAATGCTTCAACTCCTTTGCCGAGGTCAGCCGCAGCAACTGCAATTTTGAACTGCTTGGGCCGATTGGTGGTCTCGGTGAGTAGGCACCGCCTGCATATCTTTGCGGGCTTGGTGTGGTTCGCCGCGCCAATGGCCTATGCCCAAGGCGTGCCCACATTTGATGCGGGCATGTTCTTGCAGCGCGAGCGGGTCTTGCGACAAGGCGAACAAGATCTGGCGCTGCAGCGGGATCGGCTGACCAAAGAAGAAGAGCTTGAAGAGCTCGAGCAAGAACAACTCCAGGCACTGGAAGACATTTTGGGTGCCGCAACGTTGGCCAGCGGGAATTCTGGCGCGCTGGTCGCGAGTTTGGAAGTTGGTTCATCGCCTCGAAACGCTGCAGAGACGCTTTACGGCCCGGTTGACCCAAACCCCGGCGCAGCCCAAATGTTCGGCGATGCCTCCGGCTCAATCGAACTACTGATCATTCGCGCCGCTCAAGAAACGCACCATATGTCCGGCGTGCGCGCGGCGGGTCTGTCGCCCAAACAGTGGCGGTGCTTGTTGCAGGCGCTGATCTGGCAAGAAAGCCGTTTCACCATCGGCGCGCGCTCCCCTGTTGGTGCATTCGGCCTGACCCAGATCATGCCCGGCACAGCACAGGATCTCGGGATTTACCCGGCCTACTATGAAAACCCCTACATCCAGGTCACCGGCGGCGCGCGCTATCTCGCGCAGATGCTGGCCATGTTTGACGGCAACATCATTCACGGTTTGGCCGCCTACAATGCCGGTCCCGGAAATGTGCAGCGCTACGGCGGCGTGCCCCCTTTCGCTGAGACCCAGCACTACGTTCAGGTGATCCCCAAGCGCTACAATCTCTACCTTGCCCGTGTCGGCGGCGTGGACGCGCTTGGCACCATTGATCCAGTTTTGCTCACCAACTCGACCATGAGCCTGACCTCGTTCGGTGCAGGGGTCTATGGCGACTACTCATTGGTCTCCGTGCAAGCAGCCGCGCTGCGCGTTCAGGACATCATCAGGCGCATTGGCGAAACTTACGACATTCATGCGGCCATGTCGCTCAACACCTACGCGAGGGCTGAACTCGCGCGCCTTATCGCGATCCGCACCCGCCTCAAGGCCGCCCATACCCGCCCGCTCAGCGCAGCAGAGCTGGCCATGGCGGCCGTTCAGGCGCGCGAACAAGACTTCATGCAATTCGATCTGGAGGCACTCCGATGATCCGCTTTCTTACTACCGTTGCCACTTGCGCGCTGTTGGTTGCCTCACCCCTATTTGCCCAAGGTGTCCCCACGGTCGACACGCGCAACATCGCGCAGGAAATTCGCCAGCTGCAGCAAATGCTGGAGGATTTCGGGATCCAGACCGACCAGCTCGACACGCTTCTCGACCAGCTCGACCTGGTGCAGCAGCAACTCGACACGCTCAACGAGACTTACGCGGCCCTGACCGGCGCAACTGACATCATCGAGATGGCCATGGGCGGTGATCTTGATGGGCTTCTCGATCAGGAATTCGGCGATCTTCTGGGCACCATCAGGCAAATCCAGAGCGGCGATTTCAGCGGCCTGATCGGCAACGCGGCCCCTCAGATGGAAGGGCGCATGACACAAGCGCTGGAGGATGCAGGCTTTGACCAAGACAGCCTATCCGACATGGCCAGCAGTGGCAATCCAGGGGCGGAGCGCATCGCCAGTCAGGCAGGCACCGGGGCGGTGATGTCAGCGGCGGCCGAGAACAGCTATGACGAGGCCGCGCAGTCCCTTGAACGGGTCGAACAACTGGTCTCACTGATCCCGGATATGGAAACGCTCAAGGAAGCCGTCGATCACAACACCCGCGTCACAGCCGAGCTTGCCATCGCAATGACGCGCATTTGGGAGCTCGAAGCCATTCAGACCGTTGGCGCGGGCCAATCCGGCGTGGTGGATGCCGCTACTCTGGCCGAAGAGCGCCGCTACATGGACTTCACCCTGCCAGAGCTGCGTGCGGACTGACCATATGAACAGCGAGGCAGAAATCATCGAAGAAGAGCTCGTCTATGGCGCACGACGGCGCGAGCTCATGTGGCAGAAACTGGGGCTGACAGGCATGGCGCTTGGCGTGGCAGGTTGCCTCGCCGCTGCCCTCGTTGCCCTGTTCGACGTGGACCCGCCGCCCATGATCGTGCCCTTTGATAGCGAAACCGGCATGGCCCTCCCCAATGCCATGGTTGAAACGGTCTCACTCACGGAACGCCCCGCTATCATCGAGGCACAGGTCTACCGCTATGTCATTGATCGAGAGACATACAATCAGCTCGACAATGATGTGCGTGTGCGGCGGGTCCTGGATCAGTCGGACGGAGCTGCGGCCGCAGGACTACGCGCGCTTTGGACCAGCGATCACGAGGCCTATCCGCCGGACAGCTACGGCACAGATGCCCGTCTTGATGTCGAGGTTCTATCGATTACCCATATCAGCGCCAATCGTGCCCAGGTGCGCCTGCGCAAGCGGCTTAATTCACCGCGCGGCAGTCAAAACGGGCTCTTCACCGCAACGCTGATGTTTGAGTTCCGGCCCGAGAATAGCCGGTCGATCGACGATGTCTGGCAGAACCCCTTCGGCTTCACCGTCACCGAATACGCGATCCGCTCGGATCGTTTGGAGTAACCCATGCGCCGCCTGTTCCTGATCCTCGCTTTCCTCGTACCTCTTGCTGGCACCGCCAATGCAGAAACGCAGCCGCGCCAAGGCCCCTATGATGCCCGCGTCCGGCTGGCCACCTATCAGGATGGGCAGGTCTACCGCATCCGCACCAGCCTGACCCATGTAACCAGCATTGAATTCGGTCAGGGTGAGACCATCCGCTCGATCGTCGCGGGCGACACTGAAGGGTTTCTCCTGGACGGCGTACCCGGCGGCCAGGCCTTTGCGATCAAGCCAGTCTCGCGCGGCGCGCATACAAACATCACCGTCTACACCAATCGGCGCAGCTATTACTTTAACGTCACCGAGGCGAGTTCGCCGACCTTCTACGTCATTCGCTTCACCTATCCCGAGGCGGCCCCTCGGCAATCGCGTGTGGCTGCAGGCGCGCCAGCAAATCACGCCTATGGCGTCAGCGCACGATCCGAGATCACCCCGCGCGAGATTTGGGATGACGGCGCATTCACCTATTTCCGTTTTGCCGCGAACGCACCGCTTCCCGCGATCTTTCGATGGTCTGGGGGCAATGAGCGGAGCGTGAATGCGCTCGCGCGGCCAGACGGCGTGATCCGCGTGTCAGGTGTCAGCGATCGATGGGTTCTCAGGCTCGGCGAGGACGAGATTTGCGTGCAAGAGATGAGCGAGGCAAACCACGATGAGTGAATCAACTGAGCTTAAGAAACGCCTCGAAGCGCTTGAAGAAAAACCACAAAACCCAAAGGCGCAGCCATCTTTTTTCGCCCTCGCCCTGGGCATTGGGGCAATCGCGGCTCTTGGCGGTCTCTTGCTATTGCTTTCTGGCAGCTCTGAACCCGATAGCCTGGAAACCGCGTCCCCGGATGAGTTCCAAGCAGCGGGACCGGGCTTTGGTGCGCTCGAGCCCACGCCTGCACCGATTGACACAACCCCGCCGCCGGAGCCGGAACCAGACAGCGAAACAGCAGATCTGCGCGCGCAAATGGACGCCATGCGGTCGGAGCTTGAAGCCCTGCGCAACGCACCTGTACTTGAGGCTCCGGCCGTCGATACAGAAGCGCTGGACACATTGGGTGCAGAGATCGATGCCCTGCGCAGCGAGGCAGCCGCAACACAGGCCGCCATGCGCGAGGAGCTGGAAGAACGTGCCCGACAAATCCAGCGACTGCAGAACGATCTGGAACTTGCACGCCTAGAAACGCCGCGCACGCCCGCACCAACCGGCCCAACGGCCGAAGACCTGCGACTTCAGGAACTCGAGCGGCGGCGGCAAGCGGAGCTTCAGGAGCTCCAAGCCCGTATTGCTAGCCCAATCATCGCCTATGGCGGTTCCGGTAACGGCAACAATGAAACCGCCGCGCAGCAGCGTCGGCTTGATGGCGACACAGAATTTGTTCGCAACGGCGCTGAACCTGCTGAGGTGACGCAGGCCCAGTTGATCGTGAACCCGTCAAATACGGTGGTTCAGGGCACGATGATCCAGGCCGTGCTTGAGACCGCAATCGACAGCTCGCTCGCCGGTCAGGTCCGTGCGATGGTATCGGAAGATGTCCACGCTTATGACGGCACAAGGATCCTTATCCCGCGCGGCGCGCGCCTCATCGGGCGGTATCAATCCGGCCTCGACATAGCGCAGCAACGCGTGACCATTGCTTGGGACCGGATCATTCTGCCCAGCAACCAGACCGTTGAAATCAGTGCCTTCGGTGGCGACGAACTGGGGCGGTCCGGCACAACTGGATTCGTCGACAGCCGTTTCGGCACGCGGTTTGGGTCAGCCGCCCTGATATCGCTGATCGGAGCGTTGCCCGCCGTGGCAGCCCAGAACACCGAAGATGAGATCGCCTCGGATGTCCTTGAGGGCATTGGCGAAGACCTGCAAGACAGCGCGCAAAGCGTGATTGGCGAATACCTCTCCGTCTCGCCCGTGATCTATGTCGACCAAGGAGCCCGCGTCACAGTGATGGTCGACCGCGATCTGGAGATCTTCTGATTATGGCGGCCAGCTATCTGCAAAGCTCGATGGACAAGATCCCCGAGGCGCGTGATCCGAAGCTGATCGAGCTTTGCATCAACCCCGACGGCACGCTGTGGGCGGAGTTTCAGGGTGATCACTTCATGCGGTCCGTCAGTCGTCGGCTCTCGCCCAATGAGATCAAAGACCTTGGCAATCAGATTGCTTCCGCCGCGAACACCACGCTCAGCCAGACCAAGCCCATCGTCTCGGTCAGCATCGCCTACCGTGACCGCCCAATCCGAGCGCAGGTCATCCAGCCCCCCGCCGTTGATGGTGGCTATGCGATTTCGCTGCGGTTCTTCGCTGACCTTCCGTTGGAACAGATCAAGCTGTCCTACCTATTCGGCAAAGAACGCAGCAACGAGGGAGCAAGACGTATGCGCAATGCCGAGCTGCGAGATGTCGTGGTCACCGGCGACATCGACGCTGCGATCAAGTTCTGCGTCACCCACAAGCTCAATATGATCGTGTCCGGCGGAACTTCGACCGGCAAAACCGTCACGGCGCGCAAGATCCTCTCCTTCGTGCCAAACGACGAACGAATTATCACCATCGAAGAGGCCGCCGAGCTGCGTCCGACGCAACCCAATGTCGTCACGCTGATGTCTGACCGCGATGAGGCCACGCGCAGCGCTGATGTCCTGCTGACATCTACCCTCCGCATGCGGCCGGACCGGATTGTTTTAGGCGAAGTACGCGGCAAGGAGGCCATGACCTTCCTTGAGGCGATAAACACCGGCCATGGTGGTTCTCTTACCACGCTGCACGCTGAAACGCCTCAGCTGGCGGTCCAGCGCCTCGCCATCGCCGCCCTAAAAACCGATGTGCCCATGACCTACCAGGACATGAACGACTACATCACCCGCTCGATCGATGTGATCATTCAAGCCGGTCGCCATGAAGGCACACGCGGCGTTACTGAATTTTACCTGCCGATTGATCCGGCCCATTCAAAGGAAACAGCCCATGTTTGAATACAAGATTGAATTGATCAACACTGCCAAGGCAAAGCCGCCGAAGGTCGAGGCGCAGCTGACGGCTCTTGGCCAGGAAGGCTGGGAATTGGTCTCAGTCGTGCCAGACTTCGACGGCGAGCACATCCTGAAGGCCTTCCTGAAACGCCGCACCGGCCAAAGCACCTAAAAGCAAACCGAGGAGGATCCGATGGGCGTCGTCACGTGGATGGTAGAGACAACCGACAACTTTCTGGAAGACGCAGCCCAAACCACCTTTGGCAACGTCGCTGGTCAGCTTGGTGGCGTCATTGCCGTGGCCTCGACGCTGGCTGTGATCGGCGTCTTCCTCAACATGGTGTTTCAATACAAATCCATGGATGGGCGAACCGCCTTCTGGTTCGCCCTAAAGCTCATGCTCATCTCTCTGTTTGCGATGAACTGGGTCCAATTCAACGCGGTGGCCAGCGCCCTCATCAACGGGCTCGACCAGCTCGCGGGCGGCATGGTGGCAGGGCTTGGCGGCAGCGGTGCAGGTGCATCCTACTTTGCCGAGGCCTTCGACGATCTCATCGAGGAATTTGGCGATTATCTGAACGCGGCCGGTGACAACATGCATTGGATGGCCGGAGCCCTGATTGGCGCGATCGGAGCGTTCCTCTTGGGCGTCATTGGCGCGCTCTGCGGCCTTGTCCTGATCTTCGCCAAGATCATGCTCGCGTTCATGATCGGCATCGCCCCAATTATGATCGCGCTTTCGCTGTTCGACGTCAGTAAGGACTATTTCCACCGTTGGCTGTCCAGCACGGTATCCTATGCGCTCTACCCCCTCGTGATTGCCGGGGTGTTTTCCACCGTCGTCGGCATGTCGCGCTCGCTGATGACCGAACTCGGAGATCCCTCCGGCGCGAGCAACATCGGCGCGCTGGTGCCCTTCTTCATGATGATGTTCCTCGCAGGCGGCATGATCATCTCCACGCCGCTGATCGTGCGCTCAATCTCGGGCAATTTCATGATGGCCGGACCGCCAAGCATTCCCGGTCCCGGCGGGTTCGCAAAGGGCTTGATCGGCACCAAAGGCTCGCGGGCGCGGGCACGGTTCGGAACAAGATCAAATGCCGAAATTGCGGGGGCCGGGATCCGTCAGGCGAGCACTGCGACTGTGTCCGTGGTTCAGCGCGTGGCGGAACGGGCGAAAAGGCTGGCCTGAATGTTACAAGAGACCCTATTCCCTCGCAGATTAGCACCTGAAATCATTCAACAAGCTTTCCGTAAAGCTGTGCATTTGCAAACAATTCATTTCACCCTCCACCTAGCGGCGCTTCTCAACAAAAATACTACATTCTTTGTTTCGTGACATGAGGTTATCGATGCCCGAGCTGACATCGACGCGCCAGGTCTCGCTAGTTTCATCGACGTCAAAGTAGACAACGCGGTCGTGAAAATGGCGTACTTCATGTCGGCGTTTGGGTTCCAGTATCAGCTCGCCGTTGTAATTTCGTTCAATCTCATCTCGTAGCGCCTTGGCCTGAATAGCAGTAGAGTCATCCGAGTTGTCGGAGCTCCAAACAACTTTTAGTTCGCCGATGGTGATACTCATTGCTTGAAGCTGTGCGAGGAATTTCGAAACGCTTTCGCGTCCATGCTGACGGGCCCCACACCAAGGGTCTTCGATTGTTATGTTAACCAATTGCCCCGAAAGTGAGGAAAACGCTGGCTCGAGGTTTCGGACATCCCCAGGCCTAAACCGATGTATGGACAGCCGATCAATCAAAGTACCTAGGTAGGACGTCTTCGCTTTGGCAGCCTCTATAATCTTTGCCGCATTCTGGCCTGCCCAAGTTTCGGATGGAGCGCGTGTACAACGAAAGATGACGCCCTCTCCAAGGCCCGCTAGTGCTGCTGCATGATTTTCATCATCAAATAGTTCCTCCATTTCCCCATTTCCCAAAAGGGTCAAACGCGGTGCGCCCTTGGAAACAGTATCAGGAACTGTTGGAAAATTTAGCCTCCCAGAATCTTCCATTGGCCTCAATATTGCAGCGATTTGGCGGTCCAACCAGTTAGCACTTCCAACATCTGGAGTTGCGCAGAATACCGTTGCCTTGCGGTGGGGTTCTGCCTCCAACCAATCTCGCAACCGCTGTGCGCTTCTGATGGAATTCTCTTCGGTTTCAGCGCCCCAGAGTGTTTCTGCGACGACGGCAACTTGATCTCGGTTTCGCAGATAGCGACTCAACGCATCGCCCGAAGGCGCATCGCTCGGGATCGCTTGGGCTGGAACATGATCTGGTCTTGCTGTGCTGTGGGCCAAAACCGCAGACAACCATTTGAGAGACGAGTGTCGGTTGAAGCGATCCCAATAGGCTTGGTTGGAGTAGTCGTTCAGACACCTCACACAACTTGTCTGGCACTTCTCGCCTCGTTCGCAATCGAGGATTTCCAATGCCTTCGAAAACAAGCGCCGAGCCGAATATCTAGGCTCATCAATCAGGCGGCGCGCATAGCCAGCGCCGCCCGGCGTTGAGTCTGCTAGAATGATCAAATAGTCGTCGGTTCCACTTTCGAAGGTTGCTCTGAGATCACGGGGATCTGTCCCCAATAGATCGGCAGCAGCAAGGCGAATGGCCTCGGCTGCGCCCCTCAGCGTGTCATTGATATAGGCCGTGCCGTCTTTGACTTCCGACGGGATTGCCATTGGTTCGGACAATCGCAGGATCCGCACATCTGTTGTGAAGATGTGCGCCAAATCAATTGGGTATTTCAAAGTTTCAACTGGGCAAGGGTCACCCGTTCTTGGATCAAAGTGTTTGCTCGGAAACTCTGCTTTGGAGAAGTTGCTGCCTTGCGGTGCAGCTTCTGCGTGCTCGCATCTTGGGCAGCGAAAATATCCACTGCCGTGGGGACCGCGGTTCACTACTACCATGCGGCCTTCTTCGCCCTCCACACTTCCATGCGACGGCGCCAAAAAGGTTGTTACTCGCGCAAGATCAGACTTGCTCATCTTGTCGCGCGGAGCCCGCGTCAAGAGGCGTGCTTCATCAACGGCACGCGTTCGCAGTCTGCTCACTCCTGGTTCGCCACCAGCTTTGTCCTTGTATGACGTCAAAAAACCAATGGGCTCTAAGTACTTTCGGGCCTTGGGCAATTGGGTCGTTCCACACCCAAAGCACTGCTCTGAAAGTTGATCCCACTCATCCACGCGCTCCACATGTTGACACGCATCGCAAATACGAATGAAGCCTTCTTCTAGCCATGCATCGCCAGATACTCTGGAAGGTCTTTTGGCGATACCAGCACTTTGCCAGATCCGGCCCGCCGCGACGGTCTCAGCGCCGGGCGCATACTCAGAGATGGCCAACGTTGCGTCGCGGCTCAGCTCAATCTCGCCTTCACTGGGCCCTTGCGTGTCCCGATGTTGAACGATTTCGAGCGTCAGCGAATGCACAGGAAAGCTATAGGTGGGAATAACAGCTGCCCGCGAAAGGCTTTCAACAAGCAGGCGATCTAGGTAGCGTTTTTTCTCTCCGTCGGCCCATTTCATCCGCCCAAGAGCCCGCGATTTCAACTCCTCAGTTTCTGCCTGAGATTGTTCCGTTTCAGCAAGTTCGTACCGATGCTGAATACTGGACCAGCGCCCAGCTACTTGTTCAAGCCAACCACCGATTTCATTGCGTACATGGGCGACCAGTTCGCTTCCCTGCAAGGCCGTGCCCGCGGGCAGGCCTTTTGACATTTCTTTCGCGCGATCAAGAGCCGATTTACCATGGTCGCTAGCAAGCCATGTATCCAAATCATGCAACAAACTGCGCGTCTCTTCAGCATCAAGGCGATCCGCCAAGACGTCGCGTAGGCGCGGAGCACCTTTTCGGTCACTGGTTGCAAGGCGCGTATCGAGCCAGCTTGCTAATACACACGACACCTGATGCCTTCGCAAAAATCGGGCGTTGTCCAAAGAAATATATGGCATAGACGGCATGCTCGCCAAGTATTCTGGGAAAGCGCTGAATGTGGCCTGATCGTATCGGCTGCCGCGTGCAATAGTCAGAGCGATAGGCGCTGCCTGCGCTCTGCGTCCCGCACGTCCTGCGCGCTGTTGGTAATTTGCGATACCAGGAGGAACATTCCGACAAATTACTGCTTCCAAATCGCCGAGGTCTACACCCATTTCCATGGTAGTCGTGCAGCTAAGCAGGTTAAATTGGCCTTCCCTGAATCCACCTTCAATCACGTTCCTCAAGCTTGGGCCGATCGCAGCGGTATGTTCCCGCGCGATTGCCGCCGACGGAAGAGCCTGATAGCGTTGAACGTAGTAACTTTCACTGATTGAATCGTTACTTTCGACGCGTTTGGTTGCACCAGTACACCTGAACGCAAGACACACACCCGAAAGGTCAAATCCAGCCACACGGCCACATTTTTCGCACTGGAAGCGGTCGCGTCCTTTCTCAATTTGCAGCCCATCCAGATCAATGACCAACCCTGCTTTGTGTTTTTGCAAGATGCCCGCTCGCCGTGATGAAAGCGCGTCCCAACAGGCTCTTGCTAAGGTGGCGGTCTCGTCGAAACTTAGTTCAAGCCTTTCTGACAGGACCCAAGTAAGTCGCGTGGGCGTCGTTGGCTTGGAGGGAAGAAGAGTTCTTAGACGTTTACCTTCAGATGTTCGATCCAAATCATACGCCGTCTCAACGGAACCGCGCCCTCTCCCCCATACAGCCTCGTCGGACAAATCGATGATGCCACTTAGATCGTTGATTGCCCTGTTTTGCCTCATCATCAATAGAATGAGCTTGAGAGTTCCTGGAACAAGCGCACTCAGCTTTTCGGACGGAAGCTCGCCCTGCGCCTTCCTGATGACTTGATCCAGCTTTGCGTGGTTAACCTGCCAAAGTCCAAATGCTTCCGGCGAAATTCGACCAGTCGCAGCGAGCGTCATCTCTGCGACTACCAAGGCTAACAATCTGTCTTTGAACTGATCGCCCCTCATAGGGCGTTCCAAGTCTCTGCGATCATAGAGAGCGAATTTGTGCTTGCGCAATCGCCTCGCGACTGAGTCTGCAAGATCGCGGATTCCCATCGGTTCGCCTTCGCCGCAGATGGAATCTAGAATTGCCCCTCGAAGTGCTTCTAGGCGAGACGTACGTTCGAAAAACGGCGCAAAAAATGCAGCATCTTGCCGATTGTCCGAGAAGGCCAGCAACGCGCGACCACCCATCGGGCCATCTGACTCCTCTCTCGGCGGAAGTGCTTCCAGCAGCGCTTGGGCGGCCATGGCAGAAACGGCCTCATCGCCGGGGTGAATATGCGAGACTGGTTCAGCGTAATTTCCAGCTCCTGCCCCGCACGCGAGACATTTTTTCACGTAAGGCTTGCGGTCGCGGTCGTCTTCTTCAGTGCTGGCCACCTGAAGTTCAATCACACCATCGTCGGGTCCGTCCATGATTTGGCCATCGACAGGGTTCAGGTATTCAAGATCAACTTCCGATAGATCGTCTGTGACATCGTCTGTTGCTGCTGTTCCGCTTTTGCCAAGCCGCAAAACGATGCGCTTTGACGACCCATTTCGGATTGGAGTTGGTGCTATTTTCAATCCATCGTCGAAACCTTCGATATATGGCTGCCCACAACTACGGCAAACAAGTAAGGGCCAAAGAGCGGGTGTCTTGTCAGTTGCATCTCGTCCATTCCGACCAATCTCGGGTGTTGTCCAGCTCTCGTCGTTGCTTGGATCCAGTCCAACCAAAATGCCTTCAGTAGCGCTCGCAGAAATATGGTATCTCGCCGGTAGCAATGGGTAACCGTCTACACCTGAGGGGACCGCCAAGACAGCGATTGAAATTAGTGCGGTCATGGCTTTGGTAGATACATCTGGCGGCGCATCGGGGAAAATTTGGGTCGCCAAAACGCCTAACGGCAGAATTTTAGCGCCAGCATTTTCGGCTGGTAAAAGAAGGTGGGCGGTCTGTCGTACCTCGGAAAGAGAGGACAGCGCTTCCGAAAGACGGCTCCCAAGGTGTGGCCCATCCTCTAGGTCCAATATGCCGCCTGAGACATCATTCCAGTCTTCAACATGGTTTTTAGCTTCATCGGGGTGGAGCACGCCATCTCGTTTTAACTCAACTAGACCCTCTCCAAGCTTAATCCATTGTTCCGCTGTAAGTGACCGTATTGGTTTGTCTATTTTCAGTTCAGGATGAAGTTCGCGTTTTGAAGTAATGATTGCTTCGCTACCCCCGCCGAAAGGTTCGCCGAATAGGTCCTCTGCGAATCTTGCAAGTTCGTCCTTTCTAGACGGATCGAGGCTGGCAGATGTCCCAACGCATTTCAGGGTGTTCGGCTTTATGTCTAACGCTGCTTTCAGCTTTCTGAGCAGAAACGCCACTTCAATTGCTTGAGCGCCAGTATACGTATGCAATTCGTCAAGCACGATCCATTGTAGATCAGCCCCTTTGAGGAGAGCACGGTTCTTGGGTAAAAGTAGAATATGCTCCAACATTGCATAGTTGGTGATCAAAATATCAGGTGGGTTCTCCAACATCTCCTTGCGCGACAAGAGCCAGTTTTTGGGCACCTTTTCATCATATCCAAAAGCAGATTGAAAACTCGGTGCTTCACTAATCTCCCGCTCGATTTCAGCCCTACCAGCGCGCGCGCTCGTTTGACCGGTAAAACGACCAAGGGTCAATCCGGGATCGCCAAGCTCTTTGAACAAGAGCTTTGAGATGCGGTGCATTTGGTCCGTCGCCAAAGCGTTCAATGGATAGATAAGGATCGCCTTCACACCCGGAGTGCCGACGCCAGAACGCAAAAGCGCATCGATAAGTGGGAACAAGAAAGCTTCTGTTTTGCCCGAACCTGTGCCAGTTGCCACAAGATAGTTTTCTTCTCGGCCGATTGCCGCTCTTTGGTGAAGATGGAGTTTACGCTCAAACAGCGCAGGAGCCTTTTCCTGCATCGCTTTCCAAGCTTCACAAAGGTTATCAGAGGCAACAAGTTCTGCGATAGACTCGCCTTTCTCGAAGTCGGGAAGGCTCTCTACGAAAGGACCGCTGACGAACGGATGGTGCGAAATCAAAGTTTCAACGGCAGACGCAAGGCGCGGCGCATGCACTGGAGAAATTGATGCTGCAGATAACGTGAAATCGCGCAGGCGGTCGGCCAACGTTTTCTTGAAAACGACGGGATCGAGATCATCGTTTTGCTCGGGCAGATCCTTCATGAACGCAGCCTTTCTAGCTCTTGGCATAATAAGTGAAACGTAAGCAATTCAGGCGCTATTCGTAGAAGTTCGCCAAACAATCTCTTGGTTTCGGCAAGTGAAAAGCCCGTTGACTGTGCGACTTTGTCAAACAACACTAAAACCTTATTGCGGCGCGCTGCACTGGCATATGCCATGAGGGTTTGATCTATCCAAAGCACATAGTCCTGTTCTTCGTGCTCCGGACCTTTAGGGATGTCTGGGGCATTTTTGATGACACCTTGCATAAGCTGGTTAAGGCGGGCGCTTCTTAGGCTCATCGGTCCCTCAGCCGCGTCTTCGGAAAACAATCGGAAATCCTCACAGCGCTCTATCAAGCCGGTCATCGCTGCTTGTCGATGTTCTGGTCCGAGCACAGTTCGGCCATCCCAAAACGCGCGAGAGGTGCCAAGCATTTGCAAAACATTGATGAGACGAAGCGTCGAAAAGCCGGATAGTTCTTCGCCGAGACGATCTGCTGACCGAGCGTTCTTGAAGCCGAGGAGCGCGCGGGGATCTATGGCTGAGTTTTGTCGGATCTGACCGCGTCCGATTGAGTTGAGGCGCGAGAGAGCTCTTCCGATTTGTGAGTCGATCGCTCCAAGAGCTGAGTATTCGAAGGCCTCGGCTGAATGAAGTTCAGGTACGACCTCTACTACATGCTTCATAGGCAGCCAGTTAGAGTCTTCTTCTTCCGCATGTACGAGGCTGAGAATTGCTGCACGGCCACCAGCTTGATGATCAATTGCGCGGACAACTTCTGCCCAGCGGCTCGTCAACAGCCTGTTTAGTCCGCCATCCCAACACTCAGCCGCGAAACATTGGTTTATCCAACCATCAATGCGTGACATGGCTTCAACCGTTGGCTCTGCGGGCTCGGACGCTGGAACGGCGAGCGCTATTCGGTCTCCTCGATTTGTTGAGAGACGGGTCCAACGGCGATTACCGACATCGCGTAGACTTATGTCAAACAAACGCAGCATTTCGGAACTGCGGGAATTTTTCAGCAGTATCGTAACCCTGTCATCGGCTGCTTTCTGTGCACTGATCTTTGGATCCGCAGGCACGTCTGACGGGAAATGATCGAAGCTAAACTCACTGGTAACAACTTGACCACCTTCGTCTTCGGCAGCTATCAAAACCCCACCGATTGAAAAGGGGGCGCGGATCCGTGCGGTGACACCGTCAGCGCGGTAGTTCACCACGAGCTCTTTCGGAGCTGCAACGGTCTCTATGCGTGCCAGCAAGGTGCGTGCGGCACCGTTGACCAGGTAGATCTGGTTGTCGTGAGCTTTGTGAAGTTGACGAAGCGGAATTGCCCAACTTCCCGTATTGGCGAAAGGCCGATCCAACGACCGACCTGCAATGGTCAAGGTTGCGCGGCGATCTGGGGACCGGACAACAAGTGAACTGTTCCAATCGTCAAGGCCCAGAATAATTGCGCTCCCAAGAATCAGGGGCTCACGTGTGCCGTTTGTTTTTTCCAAGACAATCGAAATCTCGGGCCAATCTACGAGAAACTGACGGGTTTCTGAATCAATCTCGAACCCAACCAGGGCTTTGTCGTAACCGCCCCTACGATCCAAACACAGATTGCCGGATTCGTCGTACGAAACATGTTTGGATGATGCTGATACAAAATTTGAAGGTGGCATCGCGCTCAGGAACGTGACGCCGTCCAAGCCGGTGTAAGTCGGCCAAACGAAAATCTCCCGTCTGATTCGCGTCTCGATGAATTGACCATCCGCGTCTCGCAGCATCGTCAAAACGAGACGGATGGGATTTCCCGTCTGGTCTAGATGTAGCTTTTCTAGAATATCGTTAACCGACAATCTGCCAATGTCGTTCTCATCGAGTTCACAGTGGACAAGCTCTGATTTCTCACCACACTGGGCCTTCAGGGTCACAAGGCGATCTGTATAGAGCGCGGCTTCCAGCACTATATCCGCGTCACCGGGCCACAAACTGCCAGCTTTGCCCGATTGCACCGCAATTGGGCGACCGTCGATGCTTATTCTTGTTCTTTTGGAGCCGCGTAGTACCACGTTCCCCTTGGAGGATCGAAGTTCTGCGGGTTTGTCCCGCAAGCTCACTTGAGCGACATATAGATCAGGGCCAAAAAGGTCGGCCGGAACCCCATTCACTGTGAATTCCCGAGTTGAGGTTACCGTCGCCACACTTGTCTGAACAATCCATTCCGTGGTCCCTTTGCGAGGTACAAGCTGCCGACCATCTTCTGGCTCGAAGATGACAAAAGTTGAGTTGTATAACGGTAAATAGCGGTCTTCCCCATCTGCGATCCAAGTTAGCTCCGAGGGAAGCGGGGTAGTTAGAGGCCATGTCTGTCCACGCCGTAGCCTGAGTGTTTGCGAGCCGATGTTAACCTGCAGCCTTCCAGCACCCGCCGGCACCTGCAATTGTGGGCGACCATCCAGCCAAATCAAACGTGGCGAAGGTTGAGAAGCGAGCAGCTTTGACGAGCCAACATCTTTTTCAATTTTGTCCAAAGTTTCCGCGAACTCCGCGGCAAAAGTGCTTTGCTTTCGAAGTTCTGTAGGATTGCCACGCCATTTTAGAAAGAGTGCCGCCATCCAGGCCGTTTCGTCGTGCAAGATAGGGCGCTCAGGAACATGTACGCCCACCGGTAGGAACGTTAAAACAGCATCGTCTTCCCAACGGTTCAATTGAACTACATCATCGGAAGATGGCAGGCCATTGGCAGCCTCCTGCTGCAAGAAGGCCTTTGCAACATGACCCATTTGTCCACGCGCTACGCCGACATGGATCAGAAAAACATCAACATTACGATCGAAGCCGTCCGTCACTAGTCCAATCTTGCGGCAAACGGATTTGAATGAAGCGACGATTTCCGTACGCGCTGCTAGGGACGGTTCCTTGCCAAACAATCGACCAATCAGCGGCCATATTTCTTGGCTTCCTTGACCATAATTCTCAAGCAACGATGCACATATTGCCCATGCTGTCACATTCGGAAATTTATGGAGCAATTTCTGAGGCGTATATCCTTCTTTCACCAAAGCTTGAAGTGCAATTCTCGTGTCCGACAAATGGCTTAGTTCAATTGCGAGGGCCAAGAAAGGTGGCGCATTCAGAGATTTCTGGGCGCGATTCACAAGGAAATCCTTTGTTCTCAGTAAAACCTGAGGGTCCATCGACGCTGACTTTTGCTCACGCATTGAATGCTAAATACCTAGATGTAATACAAAACTTTTAGGCTTTCATATTGCCCGACCACAGCCACAACCACAACCACAACCACAACCACAACCACAACCACAAGTTCAAGCTGGCTCGAGAGGCGCGTCAAACGCAAATATGTCCCTACAAAGAGCCAACGTTGCCCAGCAATCCAACTTCAAACCAAAGCGCACCCCACTTGCTAACACAACTCGAATCGAACGAAAGCTCTCACCTTCACCTCACAGAGGCTTCCTCCATGAATCTCTGTATCCTCTCCGTTCCTACCTGATATTCGTCCAGACTAGGCTTTTCGTCTATGGCCACACCTCGATGTTCACCGGCCAAATCATCGATTTCCTCGCGCCGCGTTCCGTCAATTTCAGCGCCATCACCTGAAACCGCTCTCGGCATCTCAAGCGCCCCAATCTTCGCCTCAAGAGCTTTGATCTGCCCTTGCAGCCCCCGCATTTGATCCCCGGCTGAGGGATATGGCAAATCACCAGTCTGCTTGTCGAAGATCTGCTTAAAGAACCAATCCTCATAGTATTTGATCCGCTTGGCGCGCACTGGCATTTGCGCGTCAACCACCAAAACGATGTCATCAAGATCCATGCGCCGAGCCTCATCCTCGGGCAGCAAAGCGGTTTCTTCCGTCCGTTCAGACATGCTGCGACCGGCAAAAGGGTTGCGGCCGACCGAGCGCGAACGGGTCACGACGCGCTTGGTGGTTTTGCCGACGGCTTTGCTGAGCTCTTCGATGGTCTTTTCATCTGAGGGGGTCAGATAGAGCTTGATACCCGCGTTGCCCTGCAGGGCACGGCGGGCATTTTCGCCGTAGATCTCGTCCAGCGCCGGGATCGTCTGTGTGACGATCGCGAGATTGGCGCGATATGATCGCAGGGTTTCGATGCTGTCGAGAACGATCGGCATTTTGCCCAGGCGATTGAACTCATCGAGCATGATCATAACCGGCCAAGGTTCGTCCTTGCCGGGTTCATGGTCCTGCAGCGATGCCAACAAATCCGAGAAGAACAAGCGGATCAACGGCGCGAGGGGTTTCACCATGAGTGGTTCAACTACGAGATAGACCGAAAACGGCGTCTTTCGGATGTCGCGGAAATCTAAGTCTGAGGTCGCAGTTGCGCGGTCGATGGCCGGGTTCGACCACTGCTTCAGGCCAGATGTCATCAAGAGCGACAAATAGGACGTTAACGTGTCGTTGTTGGTCGATGCCACGCGCATGAAGATTAGCTTGGCAGCCGGATTAGCCACTTCATCGGCGCGTCTGCGATATTCCTTTTGCTTGTCACCGCCTGATGCGGTGATGCGGTAGATCTCGCCCAGGGTCGGCCGTTTGCGCTCGAACGCCAAAAGTCCCGCCGCCACAAACAGATCGATACCGCCATCAAGAAGCCCCTGAACTCGGTCATTATCAGCTTGCAGGAACAGCGAGGCCAGGAGTTGCAGCTCCATCTGCTGGCGGTCGACGTTGTCCAGCGCCGATATGCGCAACAAAGGATTGTAGCGGTGCGAGCGGCCGTCCTTCCAATCAGTGGGCGCAAACCGGAACACCTTGTCGCCTTGCGCTGCCCTGTGGCGCGCCGTTGCCTCGAAGTTTTCGCCCTTCACGTCCAGCACCACGGCACTGCCCTGATAGGTCAAGAGGTTCGGGATGACGAACCCAGTTGTCTTGCCGCGTCCGGTCGGGGCCACGATCAGAGCATGGGGGAAGACCTTGGACATCACGAAGGGTTTGCGGCTCCTGGGCTTACCCATTTTGCCGAGGACAAAGCCATGACCAGGCTTGCCGAAAAAGCCGTTCCGTTTCATCTCAGACATCTGCTGCCAGTGGGTTTCACCGAATTTGGTCAGCGCATCGTTCATCAAAACTGCGCTAAGCAAAACACCTCCCCCGGTGCATATCCCGACAAGCAAGTGAACGATCTGCATATCGCCTGGATGGGTCGTTCGGAGAACCCCATAGCTGCGCGCCAGCATCAGGAAATCGATATCGGCCCCGACCCCGAACCAGCGGAATGTCAGAAAGGCCGACGCTAGAACATAGCCCAACACCGCTCCCAGAAGGGCAAAGCTCATTACGCCGAGTGCGATCCGCGCCTTACCCATGCGTCACACCCTTTTCGCTATCGGCATCGACGTGCCGCTCGCGTTGAACATCAATTTCTTCATTGGCGATCTCGTCGAGGACATGCTCCATCGCCAAACTCTTCGCCAGAACGGCATCGCTCTGCAGATATGCCTTGGCCGCATAGAGCCGGTCTAGGCGGTCTTCCATATGTTCCTCCAGCGCGGTCTCATCGCCAATTGCCAAGTCCGGGGTGTTTTCTTCACCGGCCAGATCCTCCAGTTCGGCCCTCAAGGTCTCGCGCTCCAGATCGCTGCGGAATGGATCTGCGGTCGGGTCGTCCCTCATACGGCTCAGGATATCAGCGGTAGTCGGCGGCAACCTGTCGACTATGGCTTCCTGCCGTTCGGCTTCCACCGCCCCACTGTCCTTAAGAACCTCAGCATCGGCCAACAAACGGCCCAGATCACTGTGCACCTGATCGAGGCGGTCGATCGCTTTTTCGAGCTCATCGGCGCGTGACAGGTCAAAGCCCTCCTTATCGGCAATCGCCTTCAAATCTTGCCCCAGCCATTGCCGTTCCAGCGCGGCATTGCCCGCGCCGATTTCAACGCGACGCGTCGCCTCCAGTGCATCTATGCCGGTGCCTTTCAAAGCCTGCTGAAGACGTTCGGCAAGAGCTGGATCTTGCAAGGCTCCTTGGGCCTCAGCCCGTATATTCGCAGCCGAATAGATCCCACTTTTGGAGGCATCTTCTTGCAAGGTGTGGGACTGCGTTCCCATTGGGCTGAGATGCGACAAAGAGCGATAGATGTCGTTCAACTCATGCTCCAGTGCGGCACGCCGCTCCATCGGGGCGTCCGCTACAATGCGTTCAGCTTGGTTGATCTTGTCGTGAAAGGCATCCACGACCTCATCAAACGAATGCTGTTCTTCGGCCATGCCATATACCTTTCCATCTGCTTCAATCGGTTTGCCCTGTGCCAAGAGCGTCGCGGCTTTGTCCAAGGCTGCTGCAATGTCATGCTGGTTCTCGCGCGAGGCCTCGGCGGCCAAGCCGCGATAGAGCCGCGCGTTCTGGGCGACTTCAGCCAGGGCACGGTCAAGCGCTGGCCCGACGCGCTCACGCTCTATCGGCTCCTCACCGGTGGCTTCCGCGCGACGCTGGTCTGCATCGTTTGGCCTCTTCGTCGTGATGCCACGCTCAAGCTTTCGCGTCGCCTCAAGCCGCAGCCCATAGCGGTCCGACACCTCCACCATCGCCTCACGAAAACTGTCGTAGTTGAAGTGGTGCCCTTCCTTCAGAAAGAAGAACTCCCCGTCCTTGCTGCGCCGGTTCAGAACGATGTGCGCGTGCGGATGGTCCCGGTCCTCATGCACGGCCGCGATGTAGTCGAAGTGGCTGCCTTCGCCCTGAAAGAAGCGCTCGCAGATCTCGCGCGTGATCTCGGCGACATCCTCGCCGTGCGTGCCAATCGGGAAGGCCATCAAGAGATGCGAGGTATGTCCCAGCTTGGGATGAAACCCCTCATTCCACTGTGCTGAAAACCGGCGTGTGACCTGTTCGATCTCTTTGGCAGAGAGAGCCCTTTGGTCGTCATAAGTGCCACGGCTGTCGATGATAAAGCTCGATTTGGTGGTCAGGTATTCCAGCTGGTTGCGAAGCTGCGCTTTATTGTGCGTGCCTCCATCGCGAATGGCTTTGAAGATCGCGGGCGAATGCCCCATGGCGGCGCGCGCCATCTGCTTTGCCCGAGAGCGGGGAACGCTTCCACGAATGCGGCTCCAGTCCCGATCGAAGAATGCCTCCTGCGCGGAGGCAACGGTGCTATTCCGGGCCATCGGCAAAGCCTCCCAGTACGCGCGCAATCTCGCCGGACAGCGCGCTACGGCGGCGCTGCGTCATATCCTGAACCTGGTCCGCGATATCGAAGATCAGTCCGGCCAAGGCGCGGACCTGGCTATGGGCAGAATTGCCATAGGGCGGCGCCTTACCCTGCCGCTTCGCCTCGTTGAGGCGCTGCGCGATCTGGTTGATATTGTTGCCGGTGCGATTGAGAGAGGCCGACAACCCCCGCATCTGGTTGGACAGTTCATCGTCGGGAACGAAGAGATCACTCGACGCATGGATCAACCGCCGCAACCCCTCCGCGCGGCTGGCGATATCATGCCGCGTCAAGACCGCATCAAAGCTCGCCAACTCCTTGGGCGTGAGCCGGACATTCACCAACTCGGAGCGTACGCGCGCATCAAGCTTGCGGCTTTGATCGGCCTTCAACGTGTAGAAGATGCTGCGGGTCGTGACCCCGAATTCGCGGGCCAGATCCTCAATCGGCATCCCCTCGGCACGCTTGCGCACGATGGCAAAACGCTGGTTCTGCGTCAGTCGCTTGTGCCGTGGTGTGTGCGGTCGGTGCATGTGAAGTAATCACCCCTATTTCTTGCCAGCATCATACAGGCAGCCCTGTTATGGCATTTCGCCATAATTGATTCAATATTATAATATTGCATCAACTGCCTGTATTCCTTTTGGAGCAGCCATAGGCTGCGACCGCCGGGCAAAGCCCGGCCACATGCGCAAGGCATGGCACCACTAGTCGTGGCTCCACGCCTCAGCATCGCCAAGCAATTGCAGCGCTATTGCGCAGGCCGCGCCTTCGGCGCTGGCATAGGTTTGATGATCGGGCAGCTCGTGCAGATCAAAGGGCTGTTGCGGGTCGTCCGGGGTCTCCACTCGGACATAGATCGCCCAGCCATCGATCAGTGCCGGATCGTCACAATACTCCTCCCTGCCATCGGGCAAGTTGCAGAACCCATGCAGATGCACGCTAGCGCGTCCCTCTCGGGCCGCCTGCCCGATGTCAGAATACTTCATGGCAAACCTCTGCAACTTCCTCGATGAAAAACTCGTCAGGCTCGCCGTTCAGACGGGTGCCATCCCGACTGGTCAAGCCGATAGCCGACCCGTTCCGCGTGAATGTGATGAGGTATTGCCCGAGGTCATCACACGTCACCACATACCCTATGTTGATCCAGTGAACGCGGTTACCCGCGTCCACTGCTGCTTTGATCTCTTCCACAGTCATCGCAGCGCCTCCTCAAGGATTGCGAGAGCCCCGAGGCAGTCGTCGATATAGGGCTGCTCCTCGCCATCCAGATCGTTCAGCTCGAGCCGGTTCAACACCGCGTAGAGCGTGGCGCGCGCCTCGCGGGCAGCGCTTCGCAAGCTAACTGTGTCTTCCAAACGCGCCGTCGCAAAGTCATCGCTGTGATAGTCAGGGATCATGCTGCCACCTCCTTGCTCTGACCTGCAGCTGCTAGGACAAAATCGGCAGCCTTTTGCGCCTCAGACGCCGCGCGAAATATCGTCCGCTTGTCATCTTTGAGCGCTTTCAACCACCCTTCGACATAGGCGGCACTTTGACCGAACTCAGGCGCGACGCCAATCTGAGCCCCAAGGAAACAAGCGCCGACTTCCGCCACCAGCTCTTCAAAGGCATAGGCCTCACGGTTCGCAAATTTCTTGATCCGCTCAAGCCGCTTTTCGCTGCCGGTCCAATGGATCACCTCATGGGCCAACGTCCCATAATAGCCTGCCGCATCGTGAAACGTGGCAATCGGCGGCATGTGGATGTGATCTTTGGCGGGGCTGTAATAGGCGCGCGGGTCGTCGCTGGTGAGGATCTCCGCCCCTGTCCGGCCGAAAAACGCCTCAAGCTCAGGATCTTCGGCCGTGCCAAGATCGCGCGGGGCCTCGGGCCGGATGTAGTAGTCCTCCGGCAAACCTTCGATCTGATCGGCATTGAACACGCGGTATGCGCGCGCATAGGGCAGTTCTTCCTCAATGCCCTGCTCGTTCTCTCGGGTGAACGTCCCGTATTTGACCACGGTCGACGACGTTTCGCCTTTGCGGACTTGGCCGCCCAGCTCCTGCGCCTGCTTGTAGGTCATCCAGCGGCTGGACACATAGCCATGCTTGGCCGCCATGACCCAGAGCATCAGGATGTTAATCCCACGATACTCCTCGCCGTTGTGTCGGGTCGGCAAGGCAACTCCGGACGCGCTTCCGGTCCACGGCTTGCGCCAAGGCGGCGTGCCTGCCTCAATCTCAGCAATAATGGTGTCGGTGACATGGGCATAAACATCAAACTTCGGTGCCATTTGTGGCCTCCTTGATCAAAGTGACGCGGGTGAGGCTTCGCGCCCCCTTCCGCCGATGGGCTGCGCCTCGGCCACCTGATCTGACCGAATACGCATGTATTCGGCGGAACAGAGTGGGAGAGGGCAAAGCCCGACCCACGACCCTGAACGGGGCTGTCAATCGGCCACATTTGCGAAGAAAATGTCTGCGCCAAAATCAGACGCCAATTTGCTCCGCGAGGAATGGCTCGCCTGCGAGACAGGGGAAATTGGTGGCTGATTTTGGGGGTGGACTTAGGTTGACCGCCACGGTCAGGGATGTTGGGCGGACCAAACAAAAGGAATGATGTCTGGATCGGGGTGAACGGGCCAACGGCCCGTTGAGCCCTGGTGCAGTCTATTGCTAATAAGCCGTCCTCACGGGACGACAATTATCTGATTTCGTGTTTTAAGTGTGCTGCGCAAGCAATTGTTAGAATCAAGTTTTCAAGGAACAAATCGTGCAATCAGAGGACTCATTCGGTCGAACAATCCAGCTTTTCCTCGTAGACGGGAAGCCAACTGGGCTGCGAAAAGCGACGATCCATGGTTGGACAGGTTTGCTTTTTGTAAGCGGCGCATCAGCTTTCGGCGACCTTACCGCTCGTGAAGAGGTCGATCGGACCGGCATCTACATACTGTCGGGTCCTGATCCAGAAAAGGCCGGTGCAACCCGCACCTATATTGGCTCTGGAAACTCCGTGGCTGAGAGGATCAAGCAAAGCGCGATCAAACGAGACTTTTGGGAAACGGCCATCACCATCACCACAAGTGACGATGACCTTTCCAAAGGGCATGCGGAATACCTGGAGGCGCGGCTCATAGAGCAAGCCGCCCAAGCAGGTCGCGTCACGTTAGATAACGGCACGCAGCCGGACACCAGCAGGCGACGATTGCCAGAGGCCGACGTTGCCAACATGGAGCAGTTTCTATCAAACCTTCGCATCATCCTCCCCGTGATCGGTTTGGATATGCTCAAGCCACAACCGCGCGCGGTGACACAGACAGCGAAGCCGGTTGACGAGCGGACCGAAGGAGAAGTGCAGTTCGAGATCCGCCACAAGAGCGGCGTCAAAGCGACGGCCGTCGAAGAAGACGGTGAATTTGTTGTACTGGAAGGGTCTGAGGCGCTCACTGAAACCGGCTATGTCCAACAAAGCTATGGCAGCTTGAAGGAAAAGCTCATTTCAGACGGCATTCTAGTCGCAGACGGCAACCAAAAACTCCGATTCACGAAACCTTGGTCGTTCAATAGTCCTTCGGCCGCCGCTGCTGTCGTCTTGGACCGAAACAGCAACGGACGCCTGGAGTGGAAAGTTAAAGGATCGAAGCAGACGTACCACGACTGGCAACAAGCAGAAGCGAACACCCCCGACTAGCTCGTTCCCCAAATATCACACAGCCAGCAGGACATTCCTGGCGAAAGACACCATTTTGATATTCCTAACGGGTTCTAAGCCATCAAGAATTTGTAGTTGTGTGCTTCGGCATCAGTGCCCTTTATGATCGCATATTCCATACCGGATGCGTCAGCCATCTGCTCAGCATATTCACGTTTAGCCTGCACAATCGGATCGTCGATCATATTGTCACCTTTCACTTCAACGATCACGTAAGTCCCGTCGTCTTTTTCGAACAGGAAATCAGGATAGTAGCTGCGGACCATTCTTGACTCGGGATCCACATACTGGATGAAGAACTCAGACTGGCCGTGGGTAAGCATCCCTGTGAAGTACAGCTTCTTGACAGCTCCTTCCCGGATCAAGTCCCAAAAGAGCGTCTGCTCTGGCCGCGAGTCAAACGCATATGTATCCAGGTGGAACGATTTCGAAGAAACAAGCGCATCTTCAACGTCTTGATCTGTCACCACAAGTTTTGGATCGGCCATTACAGAGTATGAGCCATTTTCGGGCAATCTCACGAGTTCGACTTCATGCTCTTCGGTGATTTCGTGTTGCTCCAAATCGTACAAAAGACCAAAGAGGCGCGGGATCACCACGTCGTAGAGCAATTCGTTGTAATCGTTGATCGCGTCGAGGATGTTTTGGATGCCTTCACCGGTGGATCTAAGGATCGCTTCGATTTCCAACGGGCTGCGCCCCAAATACCTCGCGACTTCGGAAACAAGCATGATCTCCGAGAACTCGACTTTCTGTCGTAGTTCCGTCCGGTCGATGGTTTTGGAGGAAGCCGTTTTGCCAATCTGAGATGGCTCGATGCCGCTTTGTACGGTCTCGAGGAGGTTGTACTTCCCGGTCAGCATTTGCCAAGCGCTCTTATCAGCGCGATTGATGCCAAGCTCCTGATTTGGAAGCAGTTCCTTTTCGATCAGCTCAAAGGAACGGCGAACGCGTTGCAGCTTGATCCGCTCAACGGGTTCTTTGACCAGGATGTCGTAACGTTGCTTGTGGCTGTTTGCATTGTTCAGATCGTCTGCGGAGAGCCTGAAGTTTTGGCTGAGCTCGTCGTTCAGAATCTGAAGGTTGTCAGCGGAAAGATATACGTGAGCGGTATGCTGGGTTTCGCCGATTGCACGGAAACAACGCATCGTGGCCTGAAGAACAAAGACCTTCGACGTTGGCGTACGGAACATTGCTACGCTGAACAGCGAGCGACAGTTCCATCCCTCGCGCCCCTTGTTCACCAGCAGGATGAACTGCTTCTTGGAGCCCGGCGTATCAAGGCGGATGAACTCGCGAATGTCGTCGTTCGTGGTCTTGTCGTCTCCGAGGTTCACTAGGATGCTGTCCGCCGGGAGCCCTTTCTCTTCAAGAATTTTGGCGACCAGCGGCTGAAGCTCGTTGCGCACCTCGTCAATAGTGGTGGCAAAGATCGCCATCTTTGGGAGCAGACCTTCCGGTCGCAATCCGTCAGTCTTGGTGAGGAAGTCATCGATGGCGATGCGCAGGAACTCTTCGGACTTAGTGTTCGAATAGCCGTGCAGATCGGCCTTCTTCAGGTACTCGTTGGCGATCGCGTCGCTCAACCCGTAGGCATAGACGACCTCGGGCAGCACGGTCTGGCCGATATACGGCGTCCCAGTGTAGTTGAAACAGGCGACAACGCGCGTTCCGGCCCGCTCGAGGCGAGAGGCCAGCTTGTCGATGGTCGTACGCAAGCTATTGTCGGTTTCCTTCGCGCCGATGCCCATGTCCTTGGCCAGTTTTTTGCCGAAAGCGTGGTGCGCCTCGTCCACGTAGATGCCAAGCTGGCCAAGGCGGGTAAGCTTCTCAAACCGCTGGTTGGTAGTCAGCTCGCCTTCTTCTTCCGGCGTGTCGAAATCGTATAAGTCGGCGGCGTCGGCATAGACGCTCCCGCTTTCCTTGAACGTGTCCGGCGTTGCGCCGAACAAATCGTCAATCGCGGTCTTTTCCTTGTTCTTCCGCTTCAGAATGATCTTCTGCGTATTAGACACGATGACGTTGAACATAGACTGGTCGAGAGTGTCGAGCGACGTTCCCGCCTCTTCCAGAAAGTGGAACCGGATGTGGGACGTCAGAAAGTTCACGTACTCAGGCGGCACCACCTTGGACAATTCAAAGGTTTCAAGCTCGCGCAGTGACAAAAGCACCGTCTTGTCAGGTGAGAACACCAGCGCGTTGTGGCAATACTTGGGGTCCTTCTTCCATTTGTTGGCCAAGATAAACTCGTAGAAGATGCACGTGGCCATCAGAATGGTTTTGCCGGTGCCCATGGTCAGCGCGAAGATGTAGTTCGGATAGGCCCGCGCGTTTTTACGCATGGCCTTGAACACGTCCTCGTATTGCTTCTGGGAAACGTCCTCGAACAGGCTGATTTGACCGGTATCAGCTGCCACACCACCCTCGGCGCGGTCGGCAAACACGCCTTCTTTTTCGTACCATTCCTTGAAGATCTGTTCGATGCGCTTGTTGTCCAAGAACTCCTTCAAGAACACATAGATTTCCAGCGCCTCGAACTGCGGCGTGCGCAAGTAGGCGTGGGCGTTTTCGGGATCGTTGAAGTCGAGGAACTTCTTGGACAAGTCGCGATAGCTGACCCTTATGCGCTTCTTGTTCTGCTGGTAGAACGTCAGAAGGAACTTGAAGAAAGCGAATTCGCCAAGGGCGGCGTCGGTCTTTTTAGGCATCGATGCTGCCTTCCCAGGATTCCGACAACAGATCGGTGATCTTCACGCGCACCGTGCCTGCGTCCTCGGGCACCTTGTAACGGCCGCTGACCAATTCGTTTTTTTCGGGCACGTCCAACTCGACCGGCTGCAAGATCGCGCCGTCATAGTTCCAGTCCACCATGATGCTTTCCACCATCTCGCGCCAATCTGTGACTTGTTCCTTTTGGAGCGAGAGCTTTTGCAACAGGTTCATGGGGTAGAAGCGTTCGATTTCCAGATAGCCATCATTGATAGCCAGACGCGCCTCGGAGTCGCGTTTGAATTCGAGCTGGGATTTGTCGCGCAGGATATCCACGACCTCCACATCGATTTTGTGGGGTTTCACTTCGAGCTCGAGCTGCGCTTTCAGGTCGGGTTCGTGTCCCATGCAGACAAGCAGGATTTTTTCGACCGGCTGGTTCGGGTTGGCGTTTTGGCGGCGATCAAAGGCCTTGTAGTCAAAGCCTGAGATAAGCTCGGACAGGTCTGCTTTGGTTGCGATGCGGTTGACCGGCATAATCTTGACCATGCGCCCATCTTTTTCGCCATCGTATATGGAGCTGGTTTCGATTTTCTGGATTTCTAGGGCTTCCACAAGTAAAGCCTTCGCTTCCACAGGGTTCCTAAAGATGTCGTAGTTATTGACGTTGTAGACCTCGAAACCGGCCGACGTGTCTTCACCAAGAGAGGCAGGCTCACCCAAGATGTTTATCAACCTTTTTGTTGTGGTTTGAACGGAACCAAGGTTGATATCTGCCCCCAAGAAGCGTCTTTTGAGCTTGGCCGCCGCACTTTGCGTTGTCCCTGAGCCCATGAAACAATCAAAAACCAAGCTGCCTTCGTCGCTAGAGGCGGCAAGGATCCGTTCCAATAGCGCTTCAGGTTTCTGCGTTGGATAGTTTTCCTTCTCTTTTGCTTGCGAATTCAGTCTTGAAATGTCGGTCCAAAGATCAGACAAAACCATTCCAGGCATCTCATCAAGGTACCGTTTGTACCGCGCAACGCCATTTCTAGTGTAGTAAATTCTGCCAGCGTCCTCGAGCTTTTGCATGGATTCCTTGGGCCGCCTCCAAAGCTTGTCATGCCCATTCCATTCATACTGGTAACCGCCGCCACTTAGCCCGTAGGCCGTCAGATTATCGTCTTCAAATTTCCTGCCGTCCGGATCTTTCTTCTGATAGTGCGAAGCCAAGTATTCATCATCATATGGCCCGTACAGTTGGTTCCAAATCGGCGTGTCCGTTTTCGTGTACATCAAGATATGGTTTTGCATATCGTTGAAGAAACTCTGATCACTGTGTCCAGGCGAAGATTTCCAACAGATCCAAGACCTGAAGTTTCCCGTGCCGAATATCTCATCGCAAATCAGCCGGAGGTATGAACTTACGCGCTGGTCGCAATGCAGATAGAGCGTTCCTTTGTCACTCATAAGCTCACGGAGAACGACCAGACGCTCATACATAAACTGGAGGTATTCGTCGTTGTTCCAAATGTCTGTATACTGCTTTTCCTCGAAGGAAGCGGTATCACTTTTGACTTCTTTCCCGCGCAGTTTGATTTTCTTCTTGTAGTCGGCCTTTGAGTCAAATGGCGGGTCAATATAAACCAAGTCCACCTTGCCCCTGAAATCTTTCAGAAGGTGGCTCATGACCTGAAGGTTGTCGCCCCAGAAGATTTTGTTGCGCCAACCGTCAACCTCATCGCCATAGGTTTCTTTCAACTGTGCCGGATAGAATTGGGTCGAGGTAAAGGGCCGCTTGCCGCGCCAATTGAGCATCGGATAGCCCTTGATCGGCTGGAATTTGTACCCATCCACAGACGTCGCCACAGCCTCTGCGCCCAAGTCCATTTTTTCTTGTTCGTCAGCCATCACGCACCGCCCGCCTTAAAATTCCAGTTTTTCATATCGCAATAGGCCCGCATATCGCAGTTTTCACACAGCTTTGCGGGACGTTCCTTGATCGCATAGTCGCGTCCCTCAATCCGGTCCACGACGGCATCAAATGATGCGATAGTTTTGCCAATAGCCTTACCGTCCTTTTCGAATGAGATAAACGGGTTACTGTCCTGCTCGCCGGTATAGTAGAGATGCGTCTTGCTGACCTTCTCACCCGTCCGTTCCTCAACCAAGTGCGCATAGACCTCCAACTGACGCTGATACTGGCGCAAGCGGCTGCGGTCCTTCTCCATGTCAGGCTTGCGTTCGGACTTGAAATCAATCAGCTCGACCGTGCCGTTTTCGCCCCTGATCAGGTCCACACTGCCCTTGAGGATGTAGCTGTCCTTGACCAATGAGATGTCGACCTCGGCCTCCTTCAGCCGGTCGAAATTCTTACGCTCGCGTTCCACGTATCGTTCAACATGGCCATGCGCCGCCCTCAGCGACGGCGGAGCCAGATATTGCCGCTCGCGCTTGGACAGGTAGTGGTAGTTCGTGTCGAACCATCCTTTTATCTGATCCTCGGTGACCAAGTGCGGCTCACCCCGCAGGACGGCCTTGTGCACATCCTCAATTGTCTGGTGCACCAACGTACCAAAGAGCTGCGCCCCCGCTCGGATCGGCTGGAACTCGAGTTCTTTGAAGAAGCGGTACTGTTCGGCGCAGTTCTCGAACAGGGTGATGTGCGAGGTGAAGGAGTATTCCCTCTTGAGGTTCACATCCTTGACCTGCTCGAAGTCGAAGTTTTCAACAACAAACTTCGGATCCCGCCAATGGGGCAGATCGTGGAAGCAGTCATCAAAGTACCGCGACGGAGACCGGCCACGCCCTTCTTTGACCTCCGTGGCAAGTACCAAAAGGTTCTGTGCCCGCGAAAAGGCCGTGTAGTAGAGCCGTCGGAAGTCAAAGAACTTGGTTCGCTCCATCGGTTCGAACGGTGGTTTGTTCAGAAAGGGTTCGAGCAACTCATCGATGTCCGTCCATTGCTTGCGCGGCGTCGCCTCGAGCGATCCGCAGATCACAATCGGGAACTCGAGCCCCTTGGACTGGTGGATGGTCAGGAATGAGACGCACCCACTGGGTGCGTATTCGCTGTCATCCTCGTATTCATTGATCCCACCCTCGTGCAAAAACTTGAGGTAACGGTTGAACAGATCCCGGATATTCTGGTCCAAGAAGCGTGGGTTCAGAACCGTTATGTAGTGAAGATATTCGAACTTCACTAACAGCTGGGAAAACGTCGCCAAGTTGCGCGCCGCGCGTCCTTTATCAACGCCGGTCAGTTGGTCTTCTTCCAGAAACCTGCTGAAGAGCGGAAACTGAAGCAGCTGATAGAACAGCCCGGAAAACGCATAATCAGCATCGGCGGTCAGGTTGAGATGCCGTTTGGCTAGAGGCCGCGCCCACTCCAGCAACCGCTTGTTCTCGGGCTTACGCAGCTCCTGAACGAACAGTTTGAAACACTGCTCATCGTAGTATTCCCACACGCGCATCTCGAGGTCCGCCCGTTCCTGCCGAACATCTGCAAACTGCGGAAACAGGAAGATCAGCGCACCGATCATCAACCTGATCTCTTCGCGCTCAAAATAGAGGTTGGAGCGCGGCGAGTAGACCGGAATACCGTTGGACTCGAGGTGCCGGGCGAGCGCGAGCACCTTGTCGTTTTTCACGGACCGGAACAGAAATGCGACTTGGTTCCAGTCTGTCAGTTCACCAGACGCCTCGAGGTGGCGCAGGAACTCGTAGACCTCATCCTGAAAGTCATTGTCGTCAGTTTGGGTGATTTTCAGAACCGAGCTGACGTCCGCAAAATCATCGGGGCGCGGTTCGATAACCTTGTCATACCGGTATTGCGCGTCCTTATCGCTCCATTCTTCATCAGCGATCCATGAGTTGTAGAAGTCGATAATTTTCGGGTCAGAGCGATAGTTTACCGTAAGGGATACTTGTTCACATTCGCCCTTCGCAAAATTGCTGGGGTACTCAAGAATATTCCGAATAGTCGCGCCGCGAAACCGGTACAAACCCTGATCATCGTCGCCCACGACGCACAGGTTTTTTGTGTCACCGGCCAAGTGGAAAAGTATCTGCTCCTGGATCGTGTTCGTGTCCTGGTACTCATCGACCATAAGGTGGGAAAACTTGGATTTCAGGCTCTCTAAGACACCGGGGTGATCCTTCAACAACCGCAAAGCCTCGAACTGAATGCCCGAAAAATCGAGCGCATTCGCCTCTTCCAATAGGTGCTGATAGGTCGCGAAACACTCGGCAAGCGCCTGAAGTGACGCTTGTTCTGAGCCTTCGAGCGCCTTGATGTCCAGCGTCTCTTCTGTGACTTTGTTCAGCCACTTTAGGAGCTGCGTCGATTGATACCAACGTCCAGACCGGTCTTCGCCAATTAAATCGGTGATTCCATCGATGCCCTTGAACTCTCTGAGACGTTGGTAGAGGAAATATTGCTGATCAAATTGGTCAAGAAGATTGAAACTGCGCTTTAACCTCGTGAATTCGCTATGATCCTTTAAGATGCGGAGGCACAAAGAATGAAACGTGCCAATGTACATCTCGTTGACGTTGAAACTAAGCCCGGCAGACATCAATCGGTTCGAAATGCGGGTTGTTAGCTCTTGAGCCGCTTTTTCTGTGAAAGTTACGACCAAAAGAGATTCAGCCGTGGCTTGTCCGGCCTCGATCAACGCCACAACGCGTTCCACAAGGGTGTACGTTTTTCCGGAACCTGGGCCTGCAATAATTAAGACTGGCCCATCTGAGCATCCGATCGCACGCTTTTGACTTTCGTTTGCTAGCGAACTTGAAATCGTTCTGGCTCCCAAATGACTTTCTGCAACTAAATGGCGCTGTAATAAATCGAGCCATAGCCCGACTCGAACTGGCACACACGCCTAGATTGTCGCCGAAAATCCAGCGTTCGACCAGCCCAACTTCGGTCGTCAGGCCAATGAATTTTCAATGAAAAGCCCTTTCTCGACTTGGTTTCGTGAGGCTTTGCCCAAAAGCTAGGGCGGAATGCCCGCCCTAGCGCTGAGGTCATTCGGTGACGGGATCGTCATCGCGGCGTGGAAAGGCGACCATCTCGACGTTGGGGAACATGCTGTATTTGACGTTGATTGAGGTAATGTTGCCGCTGTCGTCGGTGTTGACGAAGAGGACACCGCAGCGGTCCCAGAAGTTCTTGCCGTCTTTTTCGCCGGATTTGACGTTCAGTTTCAGAGTTTGCGTAGCCAATTTTCAATCCTCACTTTGAGTGTTTCGATGAACATGGCCAAAGCGGGCACCAAGGGGATGTCAGCGGGAAAATTGCCTCGCGAGGAATGCGCTGGCGCAGGGGAATTTTCTTGTTGAAGCGGTGCTTGCACCGCGTCTGGCACGGCTGCCAGCTTATGTTCAGCAATCAGAAACACGGCGTTGAGGATCTGAGTTTGGCCCTCAATCTCTGAGCTGGCCCGTCAAAGCTGTCCTGGAACGCTGCAACTACTGTACTGGGCCTGCAGATTGCTCACAGTAAATATGATCTACCGACCATAAAACGGAAATATGATCTGCGGGTCATACGGCATGAAAGGCAATCGCCCGACGTCGTATGCCAGCAGCAATGGCATCTGCCAGTGGCTGTGGAAACCCATCCGGCAGGTCTGCTAGTGTCTTGTCCAAGGCGGGTTCAAGCTCAGACGCGACGCCCGACAAGACCTCTTCCGCCAGCGCCACACCAAAACCTGCCGCCTTCGCAGCCTGCAGGAAATGACGCGGCACTACTTCGTTTATCCGGTAGTGGCCGTCGACGGCCATCGCGAGGCGCATTCGGTTCTGACGGATTTGACCGTCATCAACGGCTTTCTGAGCGCTCAGCACATCGTAGAGCGGGGTCATGCGGAACCCGCCGGGGCGCAATGCGATGCTGAAATTCTTGGCGTGCCCGTCCGTCGCTCCCAAAAGCCAAAACAGCACCTGCGTGCGGAAAAACACGCGCTGATCCGCCTCGGGGTCATCACTGCCAGTCAGCAACCCGATTCCTTCGGTGATCCCCGGCCCGCCATCCATTTGGTATTTCTGGCTTGGCGGAACTGTGAGCGCTTGGCAAAAGTCTTCCTGCGGGAGGCGGATCAAGCGGCCATCCTTGGTCCAACGCCGATCGAACCGCGTCACAACAAGGCTGCGCACGTCTTCAAAATCAGCAATCTCGACCACCGCGACATCCATGCCCATGGCACGGCAAAAGCTCATACAGAAATACTCGTTCTCAACGCTGTCGGACAAATCGATCCCTGCGGGCAGAACGCCAAGCTGCGTCTTGAGGATATGGGTTGTGGGGGTAAGCCCCGATGGACGGATCCACGTTCCCTCGTGGCGCAGCAGCGCTGTTTTCTCCTGCGCCCCAGCGATCGAAATGCGGAAGTCGTCTGCCTCATCCAAGCCCAGCGGAGCGCTCGCGAGGTTGCGCAGCATATCAGCAATCTGCGCCTCAGTTACGGGCTCTCCCTCGAGTGGGCCAACCTCGGGGACCTCACCTGAGACGAACTGCAACGCCCCTACGCAATCGCGCCCGATCTTCTCCAGCATGTGCCACGCATCCGTGCCGCCTGCGCGCACCCGGGCAGCGACGCGCTCACGTATCGCCTGATTGTCCGGAAGCAGGTTTTCGAGGTAGGCAATGACAGGGCCGCCTTGGTGCGCCTCTTCGCGCAAAGGCAGTGATAACGAGATGGGCATGGCATGTTCCCACGACAGCCAGTCCGGATCATAGGTGAAGCTGATTGCGCCTGAACCAGCGAGACGCAAAGCCCCCACCAACCGTCCGTTCAGAAGCACCTGCATCGTGCCGCTACGCCCGCGTTTCGCCATCAGAAGATATCCTCAATCTCAAGCGAGCCACCGCGCTCCACCAATCGGAACTCAAGCCCAAGTGCCGCCATGACAGCGAGCACCGTGGCGAGCTTGGCTCCCGCGTCGCCATTCTCCAGCGACGAAATCGTCGCGACGCGCAAATTCGTGCGCGCACTGATATCGCTTTGGGTCCAGCCGCGCGCTTTGCGCGTCCGGCGAAGTGCCTCGCCGATCTGCTCGGCCGTTCGTGCAGTGAGGTCCATGATGTGGCTCCTTTTACGGCACAGCGTAAATTAAAACAAATTACGCTGCAACGTAAATATCTACTTTTTACGCCATGGCGTAACAATCGAGTCGCACTTATGCCTGCAGCCCCGCAGCGCGCACCTGCTCAGGCGTCACCAACTTTGACACAATCAAGCCCTCGATCTGTCGGCTTGTAATGTGGCGGCAAAGGGGGTGGCGTTCACGGATCCACTCGGCGAGGCTAGCGCGACCTTTGGCTTCGGCCTCTCGCGCCTTCTCACGGTCCGCCTGCACCTGGGCAAGCCCCTTCTCCCATCGGCGCATCTTGAACCAATTGTCCGAGAAACAGACCTTGCTGCGTGTGTAGCCCTCGGTTCCCTTCGCATAGGCTTTGACCGCCTGCTGCAAGTCATCGGGCTTTGCTCCGGCCTTCACGGCGGCTGCGATCAGGCGCGACGTAGTTCGTCGGTCTCGGATCCTGTCTTCGGGATAGTTTGCCAGGATCTTCTCAGCTTCAAGATCTTCAACCTCTTCCGCCGCCTCGCGCCTGCGCGTAGGTGGTTTATGGATGGTTTTAGGATGGTTTGGGGTCCACCGTGAACCCCGTACCCCGTTCACCGTGGACCCCGTACCGGGTTCAGGCTGGACGGGGTTCACAGTGACCCCCGTCTCAATATCGGGCTCAGCCGTGGGTTCGAGCGCGGCCACGCGCTCCAGAACAATGCGGTAAATGACGGTGTAACCGTTCTTGCACTGCCGTCGCCCTGTCTCGATCAGAATGCCTTCGCGCAGGAAGTCGATGATGGTGCGCTTCACCGTGCTCTCGCTGAGCTCCGTGTGGCGCTGGATCGTCCCTTTGGAACACCAGATGCCCGAACCGTCATCGCTCGCCTTGTCGGCCAGGAACATGATGATCTGCTTGCGTGCGGCGCTGCCAAAGCGGCGCTCGGCGCATTCGTTTGCGATGCGCCAGCTCAATGGATCACCTCACCGGTCAGAGGTTGCGAAAAAGCCGACTGAGCGTTTGCGGTGCGCCGCTGGCCCATGCTAATATGGTGCGAAAGCTGACAGGCTTTTTCTATTTGGCCCCGGTTCACAGTTGCCGCTGTGACGGGGCCTTTTTCGTTTTGAACCGGCGAATTTGGCGTTGAAACTTTCGCATTTTGTTCACTTTTTGTCAGGGGGTGTTTTGCACCCTTAAGCCCTTGTTTTCGCTCGCGCTCTTTCTGGATTGCAAATCCGTGTACACCGGTTCGATTCCGGTACTCGCCTCCATTTACTTTCAAGCACTTAACTCTCTCCTCTCTTTACCCTATCGGGGGCGCTGACAAGTAGAGCGTGTTTTCACGCTCCACAGCGGCTTCTAGCTTGGCCAAAATTGCTTCAGATTCACTTGGCGAAACAGTCGCGTAGTACTCAATGACCTGTGCGGCATTAGTGAACCTGTCGCGGTTTGATGCTGCTCCTTTGATAGCATTTACAGCAACAACGGGGACTGAAACGAACGGACGAGTTCAGGGAAGGTGCGGTTCGTTTTGCGCTGAGCAGTGGGCTAACACGTAGGCAGGTGGCTGATGATCCATTGCCCGGCAGGGTATTGCGCAGCAATGTCCCGAAACGGTGGGCGTTGGCATGTCGACGCTGAGCAAATTGATCACAGCGCATCGGGGCACGGATGTGGTGTCGAAAAAGGATTTGGATCTCGCCAAAGAGAATGATCGGCTTCGGCGCGAGAACCGCATTCTCAAGGAGGAGAGGGATATCTTTTAAAAGGCAACCGGCTTCTTCGCGAGCCAAAAGGCATGAGGTTTAGGTTCGCTGAAGAACATTGCGCTGAGTTTTCAACGGCACGCCTGTGCGAGGTTTTAAATTTCAGCAGTCGTGGATTGCGTGCCTTCCGCAGCCGCCCTGCCAGTCGCCGACAGCGGTCTGACTTGATCACGCTTGCGCATATCAGCCGTCAGGACCCGCAAACACAGGGTGACCACTGACAGCGATCACCAGTTCAACATTGCGCCAAACTTACTGGGTCGAGACTTCACGGCAGGTCGACCAAACCAGAAATGGGCTGCCCCTCTCGGAACATTGCTTCGCAATACCCTGTCCGGCAATGGACATCAGCTATGTTTGGACCCGAGAGGGTTGGCTGTCTCTAGCCGTGATCCTGGATTTGCATTCCCGACGTGTCATTGGCTGGGCTGTGAGCAACCGCATGAAGCGTGCCTTGATTTGTCCGTCCTTTTTGTTGGGCGGTCTCTACACAAAATTGAAGGCGCTTTAGGGGCTCAGGGCACTCAGGTCATGGTGAACCATCCCCTTGAGGGGTTTCACGGCATGGCTTTTGGCGAATGGACCAAATCACAAACAATTGCCCCACCTAAGCTTTGTAGAACAACAAGGCCTGTCAAAACCTATCGATATAGGCGCGTGAAAGCGGGTGGCGTGCTTGGGCCGCAAATTCACCCATTCCTAGGTCTTCGACGATCGCGCCCTCATCCAAGACCAAAATCCTGTCCGCCAATTGACGCAGTGGCGCAAGGTCGTGGCTGACAATTAACATGGCCAAACCTGTTTCAGAATGGAGCTGTCGCAACAGGGCGATGGTGGTGACTTGCGTGACCAGATCAAGCGAGGACAAAGGTTCATCGAGGATCAGAAGTTTGGGTTTTGCCGCCAGAGCCCGTGCCAGCGCCACCCGTTGGCATTGCCCGCCCGACAGCGCATGGGGCCTCCGATCTTGGAGCGCGCCTGTGATGCCAAGCGAGGTCAAAATCGCCTCGGCCTCAGCGCGGCGGCCTGTTTTGGGGCCCACTTTAAACCCATGTAGGCTTTCTAAAACGGCGGCGCGCGCGGTCAGATAGGGGCTCAGAGATTGGGCTGGGTCTTGCCAGAGGTATTGAATGTCTTGCAGGCAGCTGCGGCTACCAGGAATGAAGCTGCGCCCCTCCAGCCAGAACGCACCAGTTTCGGGGGTCTCTAGCCCAACAAGACACCGCGCCAAGGTGGATTTTCCCGCGCCAGACCGCCCGATCAGGCCTAGGACCTCGCCAGTGCCGATGGTTAGATCAATATCGGCCAGTACCTGATGGCGTTGATACCGTTTGGAGATCCCTTGCAGTTCTAACATATGGTCTCCAATGCCTGTGCGGCTTGTGCCAAGGCCCGCGCGGCGGGCACGCGAGAGCCGCCCAAGGTCGCGATGGGCGCGTCTTCGACCAGCTGGCCTTGTTGCATGACCAAAGCCCTTTGGGCCACCACCTTCACAGCGCGCAAATCATGGCTGATAAACAATACAGCAGCCCCCGTTTCATCGGCCATCGTGTTCAACGCCTGCAGAATTTCACCTTCGGTCAGGACATCTAGACCGGTTGTGGGTTCATCTGCGATCAGAATGCGCGGCCGCAAGATGAGGGCCATTGCGATCAACACCCGCTGTTTCATGCCGCCTGACAGTTGATAGGGAAAAAAATCTGCCACGCGCCGATCTAGCGCGACCGCATCAAGAGCGTTGGCAATCGCGGGCGGGCTGTCGGCCCCTGCCCTTTGGGCGGCTTCTGCCAATTGATGCCGGATGCGCCGCCCCGGCGTCAGCGCCGTGCTGGGGCTTTGAAAGATCTGGAACACGCCCTGACCTCGGATCTGACGCCACGCGGCGGGCGCACGCCCTGTCATCTCTTGGCCATCGATTTGGATCGAACCGGTCGTGACCCGCAAGGGCGGGCGCAACAGACCGCAAAGCGCTGCTGCAGTCAGGGATTTTCCGCAGCCGCTTGTGCCCAGAAGGCCAACGCGTTCTGCCGGTGCCAAGTGGAAGTCAAGCTGACGCAACAGGGGCTCTGACCCAGCGCAGACCGTCAAATTTCGCACACTCAGCGCATTGTTCACCATAAGAATGGCTCCCTCTTATCCAACAGATCGCGCAGGCCCTCACCGATCAGATTAAACGCCAGAACCGCCAACGTGACCGCTGCCCCCGGCACCCACAACATATGCGGCGCTTGGCTGAAGAAGGGGCGCGCTTCGTTCAGCATTGCGCCCCATTCAGGGGTTGGTGGCTGCGCACCGATCCCCAAAAAACTAAGCGCCGATAAGGCCAACAAAACCGAGGCTGTCTCAAGCGAAATTATCACGGCAAGCGGCGGTAGGATCTGGGGCAAGATATGGCGCCAGACGACCCGCATCGGCGATGCGCCTGCCAAATAGGCCGCGCGGACAAAATCACGTTGCCCGGCTGACAGCACCAAGGCCCGTACGATCCGCGCATTTGAGGGCCACCATGCTGCTGCCACGCCGATAATTGATGCCTCCAGTGACGCGCCAACAAATCCGATAACCGCCAAGGCAAGCACTAAGGTCGGGAAAGCCATGATGATATCGGCCACCCGCATCATCACTGTGTCGATCTTGCCACATGCCAGCCCCGCAATGATCCCCCAAGGCAAGGCCACCGCAAGGATCACCGCCATCGCCGAGAGCGCGGCGCCCAAAGACACAGGGATCGCATGAACCAGCCGCGCAAACACGTCGCGCCCCAGATGATCCGCACCTAAAACATGCTCAGCTGAGGGGGGCGACAGCCGTGCCAGCAGGTTCATACGTTCCGGCGATTGCAGATCAACAAACAAAGGCGCCAGCCCAAGCGCCACAAACCCGCCCAGCAGGATCAGCCCTAAAACCAATCCCCACTTTCCCGTTCGCAGATAAAAAGACAGGCGCCATTCAGTCATTCTGCACCCCTTTGCGCAGCTGAGGGTCTGCCAAAAGCAACGCGATGTCGGCAAGCAGACTGGTCGTAAAAAAGATCAACCCCATGAAGACCAGATAGGCCTGAATAACGGGAAAATCGCGTTGGGCGATCGCCTGTAAAATCAATTGCCCCAAACCGGGCCAGCCAAAGATGCTTTCGACGATGACGGCCCCGCCCAGCAAAGCGCCAAATGTATTGGCCCATGCCGTCGCCAAGGGTCCTGCAATCCGCGGTGCGATATGGCTGATCATGATGCGTGCAGGGCTCAGCCCTTTGGCGATGGCCAAACGCACATAGTCTTCGCTTCGTTCGGCTTGCACGCGCTCAAACACCACCCGCCCTAGCGAGGCCCCAGCCCCAAGGCTGAGGGTCAGCGCGGGCAATATCAGATCAGACCATGATCCATCCCCGACCAGCCGCGCCCAGCCAAATTGCAAAACAAAAATATAGATCAGCATCAGCGCCAGCCAAAACGCCGGAACCGAGACAAGTAAAATGGTCAGCCCCCGCAAACCAGACCCCAACACAGGGCCCGACACCACCGCCAGCCCCCCGAGCGCGAGCGAAATCAAAACCGCCCCTGCCAGCGCGCTGGTGGCCAGCACCAAAGTGGCGGGCAAATGAATTGCGATCTCGGACATCACTGTGCGCCCTGTCGCAACGGAGGTGCCAAAATCAAACTGGACGGCACGGGCAAGCCAGTCGAAATAGCGCTGGAGCAAGGGCTTGTCCAAACCGAATTGCGCCCTTAGGGCCTCTATATCGGCGGCTTCGGGCACAATGCCCATGGCGCGCAATTCCATCATCACCGGATCTCCCGGTGCTAGCGCCACAATGGCGAATGCAACAAAGCTCATCCCCAATAGGGTTGGAAGCGTCGCCGCAAGACGTATCAAAATAAATCGCAACATAAAGGAAACGCAGCCCGCCCGAAGGCAGGCTGCACTGTGCTTATTTATCGAAGGTCACACGACCGTAATCGATCCAATCTGCATATTCAGACATTGGCACCTCAATGCCCGGACGCGACAGGGTAAAGTTCGGCACCATCAGGATCGGAATGGCGGCAAGGTCGGTTTGGACGATGGCGCGATGCGCTTGGCGCACCAGATCGATGATCTCATCGCGGTTTTGCGCCTTGCGCGCCTTCAGCAGCATCTCATCCACATGCGGACCAGGTGCGGTGAATTTATATCCGCCCCAAGCTGTGGTCGATGTGAACAGGTTGTACAGCAGATACGTGGGGTCTGTGTTGTTGTTGGATGCGAACTCCATATACAAATCGGCCTCGCCCGTATCCAGATACGTGGATCCGTAGACACCGCTGTCATCTACTTCGATCAGGTCGATATCGACCCCAATGTCGGCAAACATCTGGTCCAACATTTCTGGCATGGGCTTCACCGTCGAGACATTCGGATAGGCGGCAACCAAACGCAGGGACAAGGCCCGCCCGTCTTTTTCACGCACCCCGTTTTGGCCCATAACCCAACCCGCAGCCTCAAGCATCTCACCCGCTTTTACGGGATCATAGCCAAAGCCATCGGTGTGATCTTCGCCAAGGTTAAACATCCAGCCCGGCAGGATGCCTTTGGCCGGTTTGCCGCGGCCATCAAACAGCACGCTAGCGAGCGTCTCACGGTCGATCGCCCAAGCCAAAGCTTCGCGCACTTTGTAGTCTTGAATGATGTCAAACGGCGCGGCCCCGTTGAGGTTTGCCAACAAGGCAACATACCGGATCGGGCGGCTTTCGTGCAGCACAACAGATCCGTCCTGCGGCATGGACAGCATCATCTGCGGGGTGACTTCGCCAATCACGTCGATTTCACCGTTTTGCAGCGCAAGCATGCGCGCGTTATCGTCATCAATGAAGCGGAATGTCAGACGATCGACTGTTGGCGCTTCTCCCCAATAGTCAGGGTTGCGGGTCACGGTGATATGTTGTTTTGGCTCATAGCTGTCCAGCTTATAGGGCCCCGTACCTACCGGATTTGTGGCGCGGTCTTCGGACGCCCCAAAAAGAGAGGTCGCGCGGTGCGTCATGTTTTCGATCACCAGCGCCGAGCCAGTCTCGGAGCGGAAGCTGATCCTATAATCCCCCAGTTTCTCAAAGCTCTCTGGATCGATTTGCAAGAAATCCGAGCGGCCCTGATCATAGAGCTTCAGCGCAGCAATCGCACTGTCGGCGTTGAACATTTTCCCATCGGAAAAGCGCACGCCTTCCAGCAAATCGATGGTGTATTTACCATCCGCATAGTCCCAGTTTTTGAACAACAGCGGGCTTGGCAGAAAGTTCTCATCGGGTTGCACAGCTGTCTCTACAATCTGTGCGGCTGGTCGACGGGTGGTGAAATTGAATTTTTCGTCGCCCACATTATAGCGGTCGCGCTTCACGGCGACGGTCAGTTCGGTTTGCGCCTGAACAGGCGTGATCGCCATAGGCAAAACAAGGGTAGCAGCCACAGCCAACTGGGCAGCCTTCGTTACAAAAGTCATTGAAGTATCCTAAAAGTATGTTTTCGGTATCGGTGTCTGTCAGCCGAACAACGGCGGCGCACGCGACGAAAACGGAGGTAGGCCCACAAGTGCTGCATGCAGCTGCACTGGTACAATCACCGACAGGCGCGCAACTTCCAGCTGGATGGGCGCCACATCCGGGGCGCCAAAGGGCAAGGCCGGAACCAATACGCTATAGAAATCACACCATTCGTCAGCCGTGCCCGACCCATCCTCATGTAGCGGCACGGTGACGGTTTCAAACCCGCCGCCTGTGCACAAAACATACGTGATGGTTTCGCCTTCTTGCGCCAGCATAACGCCAGGCGGTCGAATAAGCGCGCTGACCGCAATGGCCAACACCCAACAAATTTTTATGACGAATTTCAGGTTCATTCCGCGCGCGGCACCCAATTTCAGAATCTCAATCGGACCAAAAGGTCGCGCGACATGTACCAGCATGCCGAGAATTGTGAACCCGTTTTAATAAACATCTCGGAAATATATTTATTTCTAACAATAACCTACCCCCCTCAACCAGATCAGGGGGCATGAAAACCTAGTCGATAAAGGCTGGTGCGCGTTCAGCAAATTCAAAACCGCCAGAGCGCCCACCTGCGTGTTTTGCCAAGAATTCTTCGATCAGGCGCGCGCGGCGCAATCTGTCCCGCCACAGATGCACGCCGTGGCCCGCATCGGGGAAATAATGCACCTCGACATCTTTGCCCGCGGCCATTGCATCGGTCTCAAAATCCTTGACCTGCTGAACCGAGGTGATCTGATCGCGCAGCCCGCCTAAGATCATGAGAGGGCCATGTAGCTCGTCGATCCTGTTGGAAGGCGAATACATGCGCATCAATTCCAGATCATCTGCACTATCGACCTTGCCGAAATAACGCCACCAGCCGTGAATGCCGCTTTGCCAGAACCCTGGATAGCTTTTGGACTGGAATTCGATATCCAGCATCGGGAACTCAACAATGGCTGCGTCAAACAGGCCAGGATCGCGGCTCATGGCGAGGGCGGCTGAGTAGCCGCCATAGCTGGTGCCCATCGCAATCAACGCATCCGTATCGGCCAGCCCTTCCGAGACCAGCCAATTGGCCGCATCCGCAATGTCGTCTTGCATGGCGCGGCCAAATTCCTTGAACCCCTTTGACTGGAACTCTTTCCCGAAACCGGTCGAGCCGCGGAAATTCACGGATAATACCCCATAGCCACGGTTTACCCACAGCTGGGTTTCTGGATCATATCCAAGGATGGCATGCTGCGCAGGCCCCCCGTGGATGTAAACGATAAAGGGAATGGGCCCCGCTACATCCTGCGGCATTGTCAGCACTGCGGGGATCTCCAGCCCGTCGCGGGCCGAAAATGTCACTGCTTGCTCCTCTACAAAATGCTCTTTGAATCGCGCGGTCGGGGCTTCGCCAAGGATTTTGTAGGATTTTTCTTCCATGTCGATCAGTAAGAATGTGTAAGGCTTGCTTTGGGCGGAAATGGCCTGTGTGATATAGCGCCCCGATGCGCTGACCACAGTTTCACCCAAGGAGACAGGTTGCGCGAAATCCGATAGAATATCCAAAAACACCTGCCCCCGTTCGGTAAGCGCAATACGGTCTTTATTTGCAACGCCCATACGCAGGACATCCGGCGTATTAGGCAAGGACAAGAGCGTCGTAAAACCAATGTCAGTTTGTGGGTTTTCATGCAGGACAGTTTCCTGCCCCGTCTGCGTGTCAAAGGAAACAAGCGCAACCTTATCACGCCCACGCGAGGAACGGGCCAAAATGGTCCCGTCATTGCGCCCTGCTGAAATCGGCGCGAATTGGTCATTCACATTGATATCGATCAGCGCTGTCCAATCCGCGCCTTGCTTGCCAAAAAGTCGCGTTGTCGCAGGATCAAGGCTGTCTAGCCGCAGTACAGGACTGGTGTAGGTTTCATCAAACACCCAATAGAGCGTTTGCGCGTTTCCTTCAGCCACTTTGTTGGCGTTCAGCCCGTCTTGGGACACTAGCCACATATGGCCATTGTCATTTGCGCTTTCTTTTCCCCATGTCAGAATGTCTTGGTCCGCGGTGGTTGCGATTTCATTTTTCGCCCACCCACCGGACAAGCGATTGGGACTGGTACGGCGCCAATTTTCACGCTCAGGCTGGAACGGGTCCACCTCCCAATCATGGCCCTCAAAGATAAAGCGGATCAGGGGTTTGGTGGGGTGCCACCTGCGAAACTGCACATTGGCTGGAAACTCTGCAATGACCTTATTCGTGGTCAGGTCTTTTACGACGGTCTTGGAACCTGTCAGGCTGGATTGCAGATAAGAGATCAATCGCCCATCGCTGGATGCCGAAAAGCTTTGCGCAGCATTGGGATGGGCGAAAAATGCACGGGTGGGGATAAGGGGCGGTAGGCTGCTGGCCTTTAGGCCCTCATGTGTCGCTGCCGTATCGCGCGTCACAAACATTGCGGCACCCGCACCGATCGCCAAAACGGCAGCGCCCCCCAAAAGCAGTTTTTTCAAAATTGCACCTTCCCAGTAGAACACAGGTTACTGCCGAAAGGACAACAACATCGAAATACTACCAGAGAGGGAATTTATCGCAAGCTGGTTTTGCCACGCCCCACAGTGAACAAGAAAGAAGCGGCCGCCTGTTTTCACACAGCTTTGCGGCCGCCTTGTTTTCACCAATGGCTATAGTTTGATCACTGCCATTTTGTCTTGGGTCATGTCGTGCATCGTATAGCCGATCCCACCTGTGCCATAGCCTGACTGCCTTCTGCCCGCAAAAGGCATCCAATCAACGCGAAAGGCCGTATGGTCATTCACCATGACAGCCGTAGCATCCAATTGCTGCAAGGCATTCATCGTCACATCAAGGTTCTTGGAATAAACCGAGGCTTGGAAGGCAAAGGGCAAGCTATTGGCCTGTTGGATCGCAGCATCAAATGTGTCGTATTCATAAACGCACATCACAGGGCCAAATATCTCTTGCAGGGACACTTTATCAGCCTGCGACGGGCGCAATAAAACTGTTGGGGCATAGGTGGTATCCCCCAGTTTTTCACCGCCACACAAGACATCTGCGCCGCCGGATCGGGCCTCATCCACCCATTGCGCCACGCGATCAACCTCGCGCGGGCGGATCAGCGGCCCTGCTTCTGTCTCTTCCTTGATTGCGTTGCCCACAACCAGTTTCTCAGCAGCGGCGCTCAGCAGTTGTGCTACGTCTTCGGCCATGCCTTTGGGCGCCAACACCCGCTGCACCGAAACACATACCTGTCCGGAGTGATAAAAACCGCCCTTGGCCAAACTAGGGATCATCGCCTCGATATCCGCCGTGGCATCAATGATCACAGGCGCAGAGCCCCCGTGCTCAAGCGCGCAGCGCGTGCCTGGTGCCAGTTTTGAGCGCAGCATCCACCCCACTTTGGCAGAGCCGATAAAGCTGAAAAACGCCACCCGCGGGTCTGTCACCAGTTTTTCCGCCGTGGGAATATCACAGGGGACAAAACGGCACCATTCTTCGGGCAGGCCTGCCTCGATCAGGATGTCGACAAAGGCTTTGCAGGACAGCGGCGTATCATCCGCAGGTTTCACCAAGACAGGGCAGCCCGTCGCCACCGCTGGGGCGACTTGATGCACAATCAGGTTGAGCGGGTGATTAAAGGCCGACACCGCCACAACGGGGCCAATCGGCTCGCGTTGTGTAAAGGCGATGCGCCCTGCCCCCGCCTGTGTCAAATCCATCGGGATTTGCTTGCCCGCGAGGTTGGGGATTTCTTTGATGCACAGGTTCATCCCATCAATGGCGCGCGCGACTTCCACACGCGCATCCATCAAAGGTTTGCCGCCTTCATTGGCAATCAGCATGGCCAGTTCCTCAAACCGGCCCTGCATCAAATCGCCCGCTTTCTTCAGGATGTCGATCCGTTGATATGCGGGCATCCAGCATTTGCGATTTTCATGCAATTGCTTGGCTGTGGCGAGGTAACCATCGATCTGGTCCCAACTGCTCAGCGCGACCGATCCGATCGCCCTGAGGTCATAGGGATTGACGACATCAAGGGTGCCCGCACTCATAGCAGGCACGCTTTTTCAGCCAGCTCGTCGATCAGAACCTTCTGGTTGTCAGAATAATCAACAGGCAAATCAATCAAATGCACGCCGCCCTCTTTGAAGGCTTTGTCGATGGTGGGCACCAAATCATCCGCAGCTTCGATCCGGTGGCCAGATGCACCATAGCTTTCGGCATATTTAACAAAATCAGGGTTGCCAAATTCCAGCCCCCAATCGTCAAAACCTGCCGCCGATTGCTTCCAGCGGATCATCCCGTAAGAGCTATCGTTGAGCACCATCACCACAAGGTTCAGGCGCAAGCGGATCGCGGTTTCAAGCTCTTGGCTGTTCATCATAAAGCCGCCATCGCCGCAAATCGCCATCACGCGGCGGTCGGGGTATTGCATGGCCGCGGCCATCGCTGATGGCAATCCCGCGCCCATGGTCGCCAACGCATTGTCCAGCAGAACTGTGTTCGGTTCATAGGCTTTGTAGTTGCGCGCGTACCAGATTTTATAGATGCCATTGTCCAGCGCGATGATGTCTTTGGGGCCCATCGCCTTGCGGGTATCAGCAACAAACCGCTGCGGCGTGACGGGAAAACGCGGGTCATCCACGCCTTCGGCCAAATGGGTTTCGACCTCTGTTTTGATCTTGTTAAAGTAGCTCAGATCGACCTTCAGCTTGTCGCCGACAGCCGCTTGCAGCTTGCGAACCGAGGCGGCCAGATCACCCACGACTTCGACCTGTGGAAAATAAACTGAATCCACCTGTGCGGATTTATAGTTCACATGGATCACCTTCTTGCCGCCATCCTCCATAAAGAAGGGCGGCTTTTCAACCACATCATGGCCAAAGTTGATCACCAGATCGGCACGATCAATGGCGCAGTGCATATAATCGCCATCAGATAACGCAGCCGTCCCCAAAAACAAATCCGAGCGTTCATCAACCACGCCTTTGCCCATTTGCGTCACAAAGAACGGGATGCCCGTTGCTTCGACAAAACCGGAAATTGCATCGCGCACCTCTTTGCGGTTCGCGCCTGCACCCACCAAGACCAGCGGCATCTTTGCCTTTTGGATCAAATCTGCCGCATCGGCCAGTACCGCGTCATCGGCAACCGCGTAATAGCGTTTGTGGGGCGGGATCACGGCGGTGTCGCATTGTTCTTCTGCAATGTCCTCGGGCAGTTCTAACAGAACCGCGCCTGGGCGTTCTTCGCTGGCGACACGAAAGGCTTCGCGCACCAGTGAGGGGATCGTATTGCCGTGAACGATCTGTTTGCTCATCTTGCAGATCGGTTCAAACAGGCCGACCACATCAATGATCTGGAATTGGCCTTGTTTGGATTTCTTGATCGGCTTTTGCCCCGTGATCATGATCAACGGAAAGCCCCCCAGATGGGCGTAGGCCGCTGGGGTTGCGAAATTCGTAGCACCAGGCCCCAGCGTTGCCATACAAACACCCGGCTTGCCCGTTAAGCGCCCGTAGGTGGCCGCCATAAAGGCCGCCCCCTGTTCGTGACGTGTCAGAACCAGTTTGATGCTGGAGGTCCGCAAGGATTCAACCAGATCGAGGTTCTCCTCCCCCGGGACTGCAAAAATTTCTTCGACGCCTTCGGCCTCAAGAGCCTGAACAAAAAGGTCGGTCGCCTTAACTGTCGGTTTTGTTGCATTCGTCATTGTATCGTCCTCCGGTTATTCTGCTGCGGGCTTGGGGGCGTATTGGGGCAAAGTCTCCTTGCGCGGATAGCGTTCATCCATTGCAATCGATGTCCCGTCAGATTGCATGATACGCACGTGTTTGCGTTTCATCAGGCGCGGACGCCCTACCCCAACCGAGTGTGAAATCACTTCAACTTCGTGGATCATGTTTTTGCAGAAATTGGCGACCTTGACCGCTTTATTCGCCGGATCAAGCCCCTTTTGCAGGCGTTTGTTATGGGTTGTGATCCCCGTTGGGCAGGTGTTTTTGTTACATTTGAGCGCCTGAATGCACCCAAGTGAGAACATGAACCCCCGCGCCGAGCAGATGAAATCCGCCCCAGAGGCCAAGGCCCATGCCACCTCGGATGGGGTCACCAGCTTGCCCGATGCGATCACGCGGATGCGGTCGCGCAGGCCGTATTCTGACAAGATATCAACAACCAGCGGCAAGGATTCCTTGATCACCAATCCCACGTTATCCATCAGCGGCATCGGGGCCGCGCCTGTGCCGCCATCGCCACTGTCGATGGTGATAAAGTCGGGTGCAGATTCAATGCCACGGCGGTGGATTTCCTCGGCCAATGTGGACAGCCAACCATAGCTGCCAACCACCGCTTTGAAGCCCACTGGTTTGCCCGTCACGTCGCGCACATGGTTGATCATATCCAACATTGACGCGGCATCGTTGATCTCTGGGTGGCGGTTGGGCGAGATTGAATCCTCCCCTTCAGGGATGCCACGGATCGCGGCGATCTTTGGCGTCACTTTCGAACCTGGCAGGATCCCCCCCTTGCCAGGTTTGGCACCTTGGCTCATCTTCAGCTCGAACATGCGGACCTGTTCATGTGCGGCGACTTCTTTCAGCTTGGCATCGGATAGGTTGCCTTCTTCATCCCGCACGCCGTATTTTGCGGTCCCGATCTGGAACACGATATCCGCGCCCCCTTCCAAGTGATAAGGCGACAGACCGCCCTCGCCCGTGTTCATCCAGCAGCCAGCCATCTTGGCCCCTTTGGACAAGGCGCGCACAGCCGGCGTTGACAGCGCGCCATAGCTCATGGCGGAAATGTTGAAAAACGACGGCGCGTTAAAAGGTTTTTCGCTATAAGGCCCGATCAAAAGCGGCTGCACTTCATAGGCGTCCTCATCCAGCGTCGGAAACGGGCAGTTCACAAAAATAGGCGTTCCGGGCGCGCTGAGCATCTTGCTGGAGCCAAAAGCGACAGTGTTATCGTCCCCCTTTGCCGCACGCCCGATCCAGTCGCGCTCGGCACGGTTAAAAGGCATCTCTTCGCGGTCCATGGCAAAGAAATACTGCCGGAAAAATTCACCCAATTCGGTAAACACATGACGGAACCGACCGATAACAGGGTAGTTTCTGCGAACCGCATCACTGGTCTGTGTGACATCGACGACAAACATGACAACAAGGGCAAGAGCCGCCAGCCCGATTAAGAAAATAAAGGTCGTGGCTAAGATCGGGAGATAGTTTGTCATAATGTCCTCACATCAGTGGGTTTCCGGCTGAAAACGTCGTTTTCTGCTACCGGACGGGTTACAAATTGGCTGCGCGCTTTTGGCACGTTGCTTTTGGTTAAATCGCATATGTCAGCGATCGCTAGAACCGATTGTACGGTATCTGTCGAAAAGTTGATCACGCCGTGAACGGAGGGCCAGCCTATTGGAGCCAGTGTTCAACCCGTTTTAGAACATCCTTGAGCGTGAGGCGTCGGTCTTCGATCGGGCCCGCGCGATGGGCATCTTGTGCCGCATCCATCCTGTTTTTCAAAATGGCGGCAAATTCATCGCGCAGTTCAGGTCGCGCGGCCAAAACCTTTTGCAGCGCATCAATTTCGATCCGAATGAGCGTGACATTCGTCGAGGCGGTAAAGCTGAGAAAGGACGGCGTATCCATCACGATTGAAGTCAGGCTAAAATACTGCCCCGACCTGAGATGATCAACCACGGTTGGCTTTCCTGACGGGGTGGCGACGCTTGCCTTGACGACACCGTGCAGCACAACATCCACGGTATTGGCGATTTGCCCCTGTGTGGCAATGACAGTTCCGGCGTCAAAAACCTCACGGGTGCTACGCTGGGCAAGCTCGTCCAATTCTTCGTCAGATAGGAACTTGCTGATATCCACCATGCGCAAGGCCAGCATCGTCGTGGGTGGCTCGACAGGTTGCGGATCAATCTGGCGGCTGTGGTGTTCGTAGATATCTGGCGAAACCAATGTTCCCACGTCTTTGAGGGCATAGTGGATTTCTTGAAACAATTGTTCGCGCCCTGCAAACATTGAAACATAATTCGGGAAATGCACCCAAACCATATAGGTGTAGGGCACGGTTGAAGCATCAGCCAAGCGCACCGTTGGCAGCGGATCTTTCATGATCTTGCTGCATTTCAACGCCGCCTCCAGCAGCAATGCTTGGGCAAGGCGGGGGTCGACCTCGGCGGGGACTTTCACCTCATACCACGGCGCATAGGGGTGATCTGCCCCATGCAGGTTTGTGATGCCCTGTTTGGCCAATTCGCTATTGGGCACGACCAGTGTTGTGTTGTCCCATGCCAGCAAACGGGTGGCACGCCAATTCACATCAACCACCTTCCCCTCAGAGCCATCGGCCAAACGAATATATTCCCCCAGCTTAAAGGGGTGTTCGATGCTCAGCGCGATACCGGAAAACAAATCCCCCAAGGTCTGTTGCATGGCAAAGGCAACCAGCGCGGCAACCGCACCCGTTGAGATATACAGGCCGGTGATCGAATAGCCTTGGACAAACATGAACAGGCCAACGCCCGCAAATAAGAAAAGCCCAAACAGTAGCCCGCGTTGAATACCTGGCAGATAGCCAGTGTCGTCCTGATTGCGTTTGGAAAGCAAGGATAGTTCAAGAAGCCGCGCAAAACACCACGCAATCGACAGGAAAAATACAAATAAAACCAGCGCCTTACTTGCATGTCTGGCCGCATCCAACCCAGATAAAAACGCCAATATCGCCGCCCCAACCAACGCCACAAATAATGGCGCCGCACCCAAATCCGCAACGGCCAGCATCAACGGGTATTTCGCAGATTTCCCCGCACCTACAAAAAACCGCCTGCCAAACAACCACACGGCAAGACAACACATGAGGGTTCCTGCCCACCACGGATGGCCCGCCACCAGAGCTTCAAGAGCGTTAAGAAATCCCATGTTTGTGCATTTCACTCATATTGCAGTCTCGACCATCTCGCTGTCTTTCTGGCGCATTTTGCGCTGGGTCATTTGGGGCTTTTATGCCCGTCACAAAGCCCCGTTATAAGGATAGCCGACAGGCATGTTCCAAAAATTACCTTCAATCCGTGTGAGGGGCCTTGCCGCTGTGCCCGGTCGTGCGCTTTCGCGGATGATCTTGGCGATATCGGATAGAACATTTCGGTTGGTTCGGTAATAGGCATGCCCCGTCAGCCCCTTTACCCCGTCCACATTTACAAAACTCACCGTTTTGACCTGCGTGAAAATCTCCTTGTCGACCTCTTTGAGGCTGTTGTGGGTCAGCCGACCAAATCGCTGCCCTGCCATAAGCCGTTGCGCCAGCCCCAAGGCTGTATCGCCGCGGTTCATATAGACCGTGATTTGCCCAATCGCAGCGCCGAAGCCTTCGGCGATCAAGCGCTGGCGTACCACAGCAAAGTCCAAATCAGGGGCTGCCAAGACCAAATTGGCAATCTTCAGCGCGTCCTTGGGTTTCTTCCCCTGATTTCTAAGCGCGATGATCATTTCGCGCAAAGCAGTGGTGATCACATCCGTGCCCCTGCTATGCGCAACGATGTGGATTTTCTCTAGCTCTGGAATTTCTGACAGTTGGGTCAGGAACTCTTTGAGATGAAAAATCGTAAACTCGCCGGATTCGCGGTCTTTGAAATAGCCAAACAATCCCCCTGCCCCAGCAGGCCATGAATATAAGATCGGTACGCCCTGCCGTCCGCTAAAATGCCAGATATCGGCCAGCGAATATAACCCATCCTCAAAGCTGTTATTATATCCGGGCACATGGATAACGACCTCATTCTGGCCAGCAAGGCGCATTTGCTTGCGGATCTCATTCTGGAATATCGCCCGTTTCTCGGTATAGGACGCAATCGCTTCGCGGGTTCGAACCGGCTCACCATTCACAACCCTAAAAGGGATCGGTGTTTTGTCGAACTTCAATATCTCACGGTTTTGCACCACGTTAAGCTTGATCTTTTCTTGGCGCTTAATCTCGCCACTGGCCGCACGCAGACCTGCCCAATCCAGATCATCGCCGAAAGACACCGAAGAGGCGCCAAAAACCATGCGGCTAGAGCGTTCCGTACCATAGGTAACGCCCTGCTCTTGCGGTTCTGCCAGACGGTCGGTCATGTAGAAAATACGAGGCAGGCTGGTTTGGTTCACCTGCGAGATTTCGGCATCGGGATATGCGCCATTGCCAAAAATATTAGGCGTCGGTGCCAAAACCCGCGCAGGGCTGCAGGCGCCAACCCCAATCAGGACAACAATGAACAGAGCATTTCGCAGATTGATCCACGTCGAAACAAACATATTTTTCACATGACGCCCTAGTTTAAGTGACCCCTTGATACCCGATAGGCTACTTCAACAAGCATTAAGTTAACTTGCCCCTAAATCAAGGATTGCCTGTCCCGTATCCGTCCCAGAGCGATCAGAAGAAACCACTATCACGCCATTGTGACCAGTTAACCTATTGAAACGGGCCAGATCACCGCCGCCCTTATGCGGTCTTTTTTGGGGGCTCATTTCAATTGTCTTGGTTAAGGCGCCAAAGCTTCTAACGCAGGATTCAAAAACACTGATGCGTCAGGGAAGGAACAGGTTGAAAGATAGTGAAAAAACAAACAAACCTGTAGAGGCTGGCCATCCCTTTGATGGGCCAAATTTCAGGAGAAACGACATGCGGGTTGTTATAAATGGTTTCGGTCGTATCGGGCGCACAATCCTGCGCCAGCTGCTAACGGATCCCGCCCATCAGGATATCGACGTGGCCTTGATCAATGACATCGCCCCGTTAGAAACCTGCGCCTATCTTTTCAAATACGACAGCACCTTTGGCCCCTTGCCTTTTGATGTAACCATCGAAGGCAACAGCCTGCGCATCAACAATCGATTGATCCCGTTTTCAGATAAGGCCGAGCTGAGCGGCGCCGACCTGCCAGCCAGTGACGTTTTTCTGGAATGTACGGGCAAAGTGCACTCACGCGAGGTCGCCGAGCGCGGGTCAAGCTCGGGCGCCCGTGCTGTTTTGATCTCGGGGCCGTCTGAATTTGCGGATCGTGCCATCGTGTTGGGCGCGAATGAAGAAACCCTTGGCGATGCGCGCATTATCTCCAATTCCTCCTGTACCACCAATGCCATAGCGCCCCTTCTAAAACTCATCGACACGCAATTCGGGATAGAGGCGGCGCATGTGAGCACGATCCATTGCTATACCAGCAGCCAGCCTATGGTTGACGCGCCGCGTGGAGATCTGGCGCGCAGCCGCGCAGGTGCTGAATCAATGGTGCCAACCACAACCAGCGCGGCAAAGGAGCTGACCAAACTGCTGCCCCAAATTGGCGCAAAAACCAGCGTTGCCGCCGTCCGTGTCCCCAGCCTGAGCGTCTCGGCCATTGATGCCACCTTGCAGCTGTCCTCGGCTTTGCCCGATGCGCTTGACGCCGCAATTCTACAAACGATTGATCAATCTGCGGTGATAGGCTGCACGAATGATCCCTGTGTTTCGCGCGACATGCGCGAGCGGCCAGAATCCCTCATCCTTGCGCTGCCCGAAACCCAAACCATCGGTGATCGTCAGCTCCGTCTGTTTGGCTGGTACGATAACGAATGGGGGTTTTCCGCGCGGATGATCGACATGGCGCGGCTATTGGCCAAACGCCACGCCCCCTAAGCCTCGATCAGGAACGGTTGGTCAAACCAATGCTCTTGCAGGTTTGCCCCTGCTCCTATCCGGTCAACGACCGCAAACAGAGCATTTGCCGACAGCGGGGTTAACACCCCATGCCATGTGCCACGGTGAAAGTTGATCCCCTGCCCTGACGCCGTGACAAAGGCGCTGGGGGCTACGGGCTGTCCTTCTACGTCTTGCGCGACGACAACCAGAAACGGGTCGTTCGACATCGGGATAAAGGCCTGACTACCGTCAGGATGCCGCTCAACCATCTCAAGCTTTAGCGGCAGCGTTTCCATCTCGCCGCGAAACAGGCTGATGCCTGCGCGACCATCGCCAAAATCCAGATGCGCCCTATCGTGGAACCGTCCGCATTTGCCTTGGTTAATGATCTTATCGGGCTGGCCTGCGGCATCTAAAACATCGCCAAAGGGCGCAAAGGCGGCCGCTGTGAGGGGGGCAACTTTGATACTTTGGCTCATGCCTTGAAGACCTCGTTCAGGCGCAACTGGGCGATGCGCTCAACCTGTTTGCAGGCCTCGTTAAACTCTGTGTCGCGGTCATGGGTGATGCGTTGTTGAAACGCGTCCATGATTGATGCCTTGCTGTGGTCGCGGACGGCTATGATAAAGGGAAAGCCGAACTTTTCCGTATAGGCCGCGTTCAACGCAACGAACTGCGCCCGCTCATCATCGGTGAGCGCATCTAACCCTGCCGAGGCTTGCTCGGCTGTGGAGTCTTCCGTGAGCCGCTTAGCCGCCGCCAGCTTTCCTGCCAGATCGGGGTGGGCATTCAGCACCGCCAGCCGCTGCCCCTGATCCGCGCGCCGAAAAACCCGCGCCATCATCTGGTGAATACCTGCCGCATTGTCATGGGTTGGTCCCAGCTCTAACCCATAGGCCCCTTCAGCAACCCAAGCGCTATGTTCAAAGATGCCACCAAACAGATCGATGAACGCCTCGCGATCCATCTCGGAGGGGCGCAGCGGTGCCTTTGGCGGGTGCTCAGCGGCCCAATGCTCGGCGATCTGCAAGCGTGTGGCAAACCAGACATCCTCATGCGACTTCATATATTCAATCGCACGGCGCAGCGCCGCCGCACGGCCCGGACGCCCGACCAGACGACAATGCAGCCCGATCGACAACATCTTGGGCGCGCCCGCAGCCCCCTCTTCATAGAGGTAATCGAAGCTGTCCTTTAGATAGCTTTCGAACTGATCCCCGTTCGTATAGCCCGCCTGAATGGCAAAGCGCATATCGTTGCAATCCATCGTATAGGGCACGACAAGCTGATCCTTGCCGTCAAACCGCTCCCAATAGGGCAGATCATCACTGTAGCTATCGGCCACATAGGCAAACTGCCCCGTTTCAGCCACCAGCCGCATGGTGTTGTTCGAACACCGCCCCGTGTACCATCCGCGCGGCGCTTGGCCTGTGACTTCGGTATGAAGCTGGATGGCTTGGGCGATCTGGCTGCGCTCTTCTTCTTCGGGCATGTCTTTATGCTCAACCCACTTCAGGCCGTGGCTGGCGATTTCCCAATGGGCCGCCTGCATGGCTGCAACCTGCTGAGGCGCCCGCGCAAGGGCCGTGGCGACCCCGTATACCGTTACAGGCAGATCGCTGAGCATCCGATGAACACGCCAGAACCCTGCCCGCGATCCGTATTCATAGATGGATTCCATATTCCAGTGGCGCTGATCCGGCCAAGGCGCGGCGCCTGTGATCTCGGAGAGAAAGGCCTCGGATGCGGCATCGCCATGCAGGATGTTATTTTCGCCGCCCTCTTCATAGTTCAGCACAATCTGAACCGCAATTTTTGCGCCATTTGGCCAGTTCGCCGCCGGAGGGGTCGCCCCATAACCTGTCATATCACGCGGATATCTTTGCACGATCTGCTCTCCTTTTTTGCTGGCGTTCGCCCTTGGCCCAAATAGTACACAAAACCGTCACGCGATACCTGTGCATTGGCTTTGTGGAGCAGTATGATCATAAAATACACCCCACGAGGAGAGGTAAAATGAGCGGCTATCTAACAACCCATGTTTTAGACACGGCCCGTGGCTGCCCCGCCCAAGGGGTGCGAATTGACCTGTTTCGGATTGAGGGGGAAACGCGAACCTTCCTCAAGACCCTCAAAACAAACGCAGACGGGCGCACCGATGAACAGATACTGCCAGCCACCTTGTTTGAAATTGGCACTTACGAGCTGGTTTTTCATGCGGGTGACTATCTATACGCGGCAGGAACGCCCCCCGAAGACCCGCGATTTTTGGATATCATCCCCCTGCGATTTGGCATGTCCCAAGGTCAGCACTATCACGTGCCTTTGCTGCTTTCGCCCTTTGGCTATTCGACCTATCGTGGCAGCTAAACCACCTTGCCCTAAATCCCCGTTTCCGGAGTAAACCATGTACGATCTTGCAATCATCTGGGACTGGATCGCCTTTTGCGTGCGCTGGCTGCATGTCGTGACAGCAATGGCATGGATTGGCGCGTCCTTCTTTTTCATCGCGCTGGACCTTGGCCTGCGCAAAGCGCCCGATATGCCAAACGGCGTTTTTGGCGAAGAATGGCAGGTGCATGGCGGCGGCTTTTACCACATCCAGAAATATCTGGTCGCCCCCGACAATATGCCCGAGCACCTGATCTGGCATAAATGGCAAAGCTATATCACGTGGGTTTCAGGCGCGGCCCTTTTGATGATCGTCTATTGGGTCGGCGGCGAGCTGTTTTTGCTGGACCCCAACAAGGCCGAGCTAAGCCTGTTCCAAGGGATCCTGATCTCTGGTGGCTCGCTCACCATTGGCTGGATCGCCTATGATTTCATGTGTAAATCCAAATTAGGAGAGCACTCTACCCTATTGATGTTGCTTCTCTTTGCCCTTTTGGTGGCGATGGCATGGGGGTATAATCAAATCTTCACAGGCCGCGCCGCATTGCTGCATCTGGGGGCTTTCACCGCTTCGATCATGACGGGCAATGTGTTCTTTCAGATCATGCCAAACCAGCGGATCGTTGTTGCGGACCTCAAAGCGGGCCGTAAACCCGATGCGAAATACGGCAAAATCGCCAAGCTGCGATCAACCCACAACAACTACCTCACCCTGCCTGTCGTCTTTTTGATGCTGTCCAACCATTACCCGCTGGCCTTTGCGACCGAGTATAGCTGGATCATCGCCAGCCTGATCTTTCTGACGGGCGTCACTATTCGGCATTATTTCAACACCATGCACGCCACAGGCACAGGGCCGCATTGGACATGGGCGGCAACGGCGATCCTGATGATCCTCATCGCATGGCTTTCCACCGCGCGCGGCACTGACACCTATGAAGAAGCAATGGCCCGCGACCTTACCCCCTTTGAGCAGCAATATGCCTCGGCACAGGGGTTTGAGGAAGCTTATGATGTGGTTCTGGGCAATTGTTCAATGTGCCATGCACGCGAGCCCGCATGGGACGGCATCAGATGGGCCCCCAAAGGCGTTGTTCTGGAAACCCCTAGTGATGTCGCCCGATATGCAGAGCAGATATTCCTGCACGCAGGCGTGAGCACCGCAATGCCGCCACCAAACGCCATTGCGACCATGAGTGCTGAAAACCGTGACACCATTGTTGCTTGGGTGCGTAATGCAAAAAGCGATTGAACCCAATCGCAGCTTGTCGTTTCAAACCCTCGCCCTAGCTTGGCGAAAACAACTCTTTGACAGGATACAAAATGCCTCACCCACTCCTGACCCAACAAGATATCGAAACCTACCAGCGTGACGGCACCGTGCTGGTCAAAGGGCTGTTCAAGGACCAAGTAGAGCAACTGCGCGCGGGTGTTGAGCGCAACATGGCTGAGCCCGGCCCTTATGCCGCTGAAAACCTCAAAGAGGGTGAAAACGGACGTTTTTTCGACGACTATTGCAACTGGACCCGCATTCCCGAGTTTGCAGAGGCGATCCAATCATCCCCAGCCGCTGCCGTGGCGGCCGAGCTGATGGGCTCTGAAACCGTTCAGATGTTCCACGATCATGTTTTGGTAAAAGAACCCGGCACCTCCAAACCCACACCATGGCATCAAGATGGGCCATATTACTTTGTTGAGGGCCAGCAAACCGTCAGCTTCTGGTCCCCGCTTGACCCCGTCACAACGGCCTCTTTGCGCTGCGTTGCCGGATCGCACCTGTGGGAAAAGCCGATCCTGCCCACCCGCTGGCTGGCCGAGACCAGTTTTTACCCCAATGAAGAAGACTACATGCAAGTACCTGACCCCGATGCCGAGGGCATGAAAATCCTTGAATGGGAGATGGAGCCGGGAGACGCGGTTGCCTTTAACTATATGACACTTCACGGCGCCCGCGGGAACGATAGCACCTCACGCAGGCGCGCATTCTCGCTGCGCCTTGTTGGCGATGACGCGCGCTATGTCGAACGCCCTGGCCCGACCTCACCGCCCTTTCCCGGCCATGAGATGCAAGCAGGCCAGCGCCTGCGGCGTGACTGGTTTCCGATGCTGATTGGCTCTGCCGATTAACGCCCCATACTCCCCCATAACACTGCTTGAAAGGCACCCAATGATCGAACGTATCGAAACCTCTGCCCGCACCTCAAAAATCGTCAAACACCGTGGCGTTGCCTATCTGTGTGGTCAGGTTGGCGAGGGTGACACAATCCAAGAGCAAACCGTCGAATGCCTGCGCCGTGTCGACGCGCTGCTTACTCAGGCGGGGTCGTCCCGCGAAAAGATGCTGCGCGCCACGATCTGGCTAGCTGATATGAGCGACTTTGCTGGTTTAAACGAGATCTGGAACGACTGGGTCCCCGAAGGCTTTGCCCCCGCCCGCGCGTGCGGCGAGGCAAAACTGGCCCGTGCCGCGCTGAAAGTAGAAATCATCGTAGACGCCGCCTACGACGAATGATGCGCCCGCATGCTGCGTTATTTCAAACGCAGCATGCCAAGATCGGAAATGTCGCGTTCTAAACCGCGTACCCCTCACACCGCAGGCCATGGCTATCTTGCGCGCCCTGCCCCGAATGACGGATAGCCCTTATGTGTTTTTCGCACCGCGTGGCGGGATGCTTTCAGATATGAGCATCTCCGCTGTTATGCCCCGGATGCAGAACAGCGAAATAAAGTCAGGCCGCGCAGGTTTTTGGGATCCACGCAGCAAACGCGCGGCAGTGCCCCACGGACTACGCTCTACCTTTCGCCAGTGGGCAGCGGAACAAGGTTTCCCTCGTGATATGGCAGAAATCTCACTGGCGCACTTTATTGGTTCAGACGTAGAGCAGGCCTACCAGCGAAGCGACATGCTGGAATGCCGACGAGCGATGATGGAAGCTTGGGCTTGTTTTCTGCTCGGCAGGAACATCTCTAATTCTGTGGTAGATTTGGGCTGACCGCAAGCAGGCAGAAGTAGAGCGCTAATGCCTTGCGGACCCAGAATGAGCCCTACAAAGCGAGAACGATTTAACTCTTCAACGAAGTGATGGAACTTTGCCAGCCCCAAAAACAAGACAGCCCGAAATTTGCCCAGAACGCCCGCTGCTCGACATGGAAATGGGAGCTGCTTGGCGGAAACCATCAGGGCCAGCGGACATTCGCTGCGGTCTGCACCAAGGTCAGCTATGCGCAGAATGCGGGATTTGCAAAGTCACGCGAACGGCCAAAAAATACTGCTCGAGTTGGCCCCGCACGCTGCGACGCAGCTTCCCTGAAGCAGACGTTGATACGTTGATGCAGCATTATTGAGGTATTGAGGTCTGTTACGCGGACTTAGCTGCCGTAGAAGAATTTCACCTCAGCGGCTGACGCGGTATCCTGTGTAAACCCAAATGCATAGAAGAACGACTGATGCAAAAACTGGGTCAATAAACCCAAGGCTCATCCCGCCCGGCATCTTCTCTTCTAACCAATCCGATACAAAATTGTCGTTGCGTAAGACAATTCCGATAATGGCACAGCCGCCAAAGAATAGTGTTGCGCCCGCTGCTTCATCAATTGCTTTTTGTTGATATTGAGTTAGCGACTTTGGCAACAACCTACTAAAAGCATTCAGTACTTTGCCGATGGTCCAAACAAAGAACCAAACGAAAAATAGTTGTAAACCAATTCCAACGCTTGGATTCTTGAGTGCCATCAGGCCGAAAATCACCAACGGAATAACAAGCCACAACTTGTGCTTCTCGGCGAAGCGATCAATCTTCTCATCCAATTGATCGGGTTTCTTATCAGACAATCCCAACTCCCTTTGTATTGATCTGCCGCAAATTTGGACTAAGGCAAGCGCTTAGTCAAACCGGCACTCTGGGCTCTTTGGCGACTTTCGCCGCGATTGCACGTCGAAAAAGCTGGGTCGCAGCCCAGAGCGTCCGTTTTCGTGAAATTGCTCAGTTTCGATTGCGGGCGCAGCGAAGGTACGCAATCCGCCCAAGCTGTCGTTTGGCCTTGTCCGCTTTGGGCTGAGAGCCGACCTTAGACGCGTTTCACACGAACGTCCGCAACGGGCCGTCAAGTTAGCCAGTCTGAGGTCGTTTGGCAGGATCGCGGCAATGCGGCTAACGGCGGGTGTGAGCCCCCTTTGTCGGATACTGCATAGCGTACGAACGGCTGCTGCCTGTTAGTGTTTGCCGCCGCCGCGTAAACGGCTCATTGTGACTGGTGTGATCCCCAAAAAGGATGCTATCAACGTATGGGCAAAGATGCCTTCATAGCCTGGGAATGCTTGGCGAAACCAAGTGAGCCGCTCCGCTCCTTTAAGAGCGGCGAGGCACCATTCTCGATCTGCTTTCTGGCTTAGCGCGTCCCGCAAGACTCCGTTGGCCCAATTTCGGATGGGTTCGGATGAAATCATTCGATCTGAAAGCTGATCACTGTCGATCATTGCAAGCTGGGAATCGGACGTTGCTGCAATGGACACGAGTGACACACCGTCGCGCGTTCGAGCGATATTTGGCGTGATAACGCAGGGAGCTACATACAATCCGACGCTAACTTCTTTGCCATCTTGGTCACAAATGCTGCTCACCATGCACCCTTCCAAAAGAACAAATTCGCCTGTTTCAGGTTGTTCCTGCCGCGTCAGGTGCACGCCCTTGTTCACACGTGATCGTTTCCAATCGGATGCGAAATCGTCGGCGCACCCCATGTCTGACAGGTAAGGTGACTGCATCAGAAATGTCCGTAGATCCATTTTGGCGTGCCTTATCAATTGATAATGCGGGTGACTTCCCTTGAGGGCATGTGTGGCACAGATCAAGGAGTTTACAAAATGACGAATATAAATTTGTCCAAGCATATTGGAAAAATTGCGGTTGGCTCAGGGCTGATCGCTGCATCAATCTATTTGTTGATGATTAAGATCACACTCGCCCATATCGAAACGGTCTCAGGGCATGTTCCCTTTGACATGCGCCCTCTCGGCTATGACCCCACAGAGGGGGCAGCGCTTCTTGAAGCGTTAGGAATGGAAGGGCGCGCGTATTACCTAAGTCACCAGATCGCTTTGGATACAGTTTATCCAGCCATGCTTGCAGTGACTTTGATCGCTACGATCTGCTGGTTTGGGCAACGCATGGGAAACAGAAAACTTGCCCGCTTTGGCATCGCCTTTTCGGTTGGTAGTGCTTTGTTTGATTATATCGAAAACCTTGGTATCGCGGCCATGATTTGGAACTGGCCAGAGGTTTCCGTTCCATTGGTTTATGCCGCCAGCACAGCCACAGTTCTTAAATCCGCCCTAACAACCTTAGCAGTGCTACTAACGCTTTTGGTGGGGTTTAACTGGGCACGTTTCTCTGAAGTGGACGTTCGACAGTAGGCTGGCAACGATAGCTATACCAGCCCAGAAGGCAAACACCTGAACCGCACTAGACAAAACCACCCCGATCCACGCAACAAGCAGCCAAGAGCAGGCCGTCGCAAGTATCCGGCAGAAAAGACGTGTGCGACATATGCCCATCAAAACCCAAATGCTGCCCCTTATTCTAATATCAGTGATGTGCTCAAAACCGACCTTGGCCTAAGGAGGAACGGCCCGAAGCTGCTGTTGGCGCAGTTGTGCATTGTGCAATGAACAAATCGCCAAACCAACCGTTCCACACCTCGCGCCGAAATGTTCATTCTTCCAAAGCTTCAATCCAGACATCCGGTACCGCCCCCTTGCGACGAATGCTCACAAGGGGGGGCAGATTGGCCCTACAAAAGCCAGTTTGCCTCCGCTTTGGGGATCGCTTCAGAGAAGGACATTTCGTGAATGATGCTGCCGGTTGCAACCTCGATGCCGCTTGCAAGCGGCACTGTCATCTTGATATCGCCGCCAAGGCGGAGATAGCCAGGCTGTGCGGTTTCGTCATTCGGTTTCTGCTCGGAATGGCGCGCGTCGCTCAAGAGGTGATTGCCCGAAATCTCGATACGGATGATGTCACCGTTGTAGGGCGTTTCGATCAGGAAACCGTCAGGCCAGCCGTTGCCGGATTGCGGGCCGACATGGATTTCACCAACGAAGCTATCCTCGAATTCACCCGTGCTGAGCAGGATTTCACTGCCTTTTGCCAACATGAACTTGCAAACGACCTTATTCCCATAATCCGAGTTGTGTTGAATATATGAGAAGTTCAGTGTGAAATCTCCGCATTCCGCACGGCCCCAGTGCCAAGCTTTGAGAACACCTTCGATACCGGCGTTGCCCCAATTGTGGTCGTGGTAGCCCTTGCCATCCTCGATTTTGATCGTTTCGCCAGCGACTTGAATGGTGCCATTAACGGCGGCGCGCGGCGCAGGCACGACATGTGCGTTAAACACCGTCAGCGCCTCATCGAAATACATCGCACCAGATCCTGCACGCCAGGACTCAACAGTCGCGACAAGTTCAAGGTCCACAACCACATCTTCGTGCTCTGCGTGAAGCTGCCAAGTCGGATAGCGGCCTTTACACCAGTTGTTGCCTAGTTTTACGTCGCAATGCTCTTTCGATGCGATGAACTCCACACCTGGGAACGGCACCTGAAAATCGCGGTTGGTGCCGTCGGGGAGTTCGACGTTCAACATCATCATGGGCGGCAGATTTGGATTATCCAGCATGATCAACGGGCGGTCCATCAGGATCACCGCTGCCTTCAATCCGGTATCGGTGAAGAGGTCAAAATACCACCACTCGTAATGGCGCGGGTTTGCGTCATTGTGATAGGCGTCGTCGCGGTCGGTCACAACTTCCTGCGCGGCCTGATCAAAAAGGCCCGGAGCCTCGTAATTGCCAATGACGAATTTTGGTGTCTGGGCACTGGCCATGGAGCGCAAGCCAGGCACAAGCAGGAAGCCCGCTCCGAACGCGGTTGAAGTCAAAAGGGATCTTCGGGAGATTTTCATGGTCTTTCCTTTTGGAAGAGTTGGTTAGGTAGAGAGCTGATCAGCTTTCAGACTGGTTCAGCAGCTTTGCGTATTTTTGGAGAAATAGGTCCGCGCCCTTCATCTTGCTGGTCAGGAAGTCCCCTGCGGTGAAAAACCCAAGGAAGGAATTCCCCTGCTTGGGACCAAGCGGCACAAGGATCAGCGCCTTACTGCCCCAGGGCTTGTAGGGCTTCATGTCTTCGACGGTTTTACCCTCTACCACCCCGGTCAGCGTCGCCTTGAGCCATGGCAGCTGGCGGCTGATGGCCACGATGGTCATCGCGTCGCCCGCATCCACAACATCACCGGCCGCAAACACGTTTGGCAAAGCAGACGGGCGCATCCACGGGTCGACCTTGATACGGTTCGCCGTCGATTTCTCGACACCGGCAAGGGCTTCAAGCAGCTCGGAATTTGCACGCGATCCGATAACCGGAAAGATTAGGTCGAAGTCGTGTTGTGACCCATCGGCGAGTTGCAGGGGGCCCGTATACGGCTTGGTCAAGCTTTTCAGGTTTTCCGCCATCTGGCCAAGAATGAGCGTGACGCCAGCCTTGCGCAGTTTCGCAGCAAGCGAACGGCCCAGTTTAGACGGCATCGTCGGGAACAAACTGTCGTCGCTAGAGATCAGCGTCACCTGCTTGTCGGGCATGGCATGGGCGATTTCACCCGCAAGCTCGGTGCCAACCGCGCCCGCCCCGACAATACCGATACTCTGCGCCGCTTTGAGTTGCTGGTGAATACGCTGATTGTCTGCCTTGAGGTCCGCAATATCTGAGCCTTGAGGCTTGAAGGGCACCGCGTTGCCAGATCCGGTGGCAACAACGATTTGATCCGCCTCTACCCGAGTACCGTCCTCCAACGTGACCCCCTTCGCGTCTATGGCTTTTGCCTTGGACGCGATGACCCTGCCGTTCGTGAGCAGCCGATCATAGGGAATGAGAGCGCGATCCAGCAGCGAAGGGTCGACAACGGCGCGGATCATGGCCGGCGCGTGTACGAAGTGACTGCGCGGCTCGATCAATGTGACTTCCACGGTGTCGTCGAGAGACTTCGCAAGCTCGGCGCCTACGTACCCGCCGCCGACAATGGCAATTTTCTGTGACATGATTTTCAACCTTCTTGGGGGGCTTGCGGCGTTATTCTAAGATTTGTGGGCGGCATGATCAGCGGGATAGGTAATCTGCCCGAATTTCCCGCCGCGATACGCGCGGAACGCTTGCGCCAGCTCGCCGTCGCTGTTCATGACAAACGGGCCGCGCATGGCGATGGGGTCGGTGATCGCCTCACCGCCAAACAGCAGCAGATCGAGCGGTTCAACAGTCGGGTTGGTTATCTCCAACGTCTCACCCCCTGCGTCTAATCCGATGAGGGTATGCGCGTCGATCCTTACATCACCGACCATACCCCCCTGCATCGGCAGGTATCCCGCGACAGGCAGACCGGCGTGCAAGGCGATATCGACCGTCGCAAGCGGCTCGACCCTGACGTGCCAGATGAATTCGCGTGCATATGTGGGAATGGGCGAGGATTGCCCATCATAACCGCCAAGCAGAACTTTGACCTCCCCGCGCCCCCCCGCGAGCATTGCAACGGGCAACTCCGAGGATGAGACGGGCATGTATTGTGCAGGCGCGATCTTGTTTGGCGCGGGCAAGTTGATCCAGAACTGAAAGGAATGCAGCACCCCGCCATCACGGCGCAAGGGCGTTGCGAGCATTTCGTCATGGATAATGCCGTTGCCCGCATTCATCCATTGCACGCCTCCCGCCGTGACGGTGCTGTGGTTTCCGAGGCTGTCGAAATGGGTCATCGCGCCTTCCATGACATATGTGAAAGTCACAATGCCCGCGTGGGGATGCGCAAAGCTGCCATCCGGCTCGGGCAACGCACCGGCTGCGATTTCGCGCCTGGGCAGATGATCGAGAAGCAAGAACGGACCGACCGCATTCACTGCTCGGTTCGGAAGGGCACGTGCGATGGTAAATGTACCGACCCGATCGGGCTGCGCTGGCTCTTGGAAAGAAACTTGTTCCATTGGATTTCTCCGGTTGTTGATCCGAGGATAGGCGAAGCGGAACTTGATTGATATTTATACTTTTTTAGTATCTGTATAAGTAATTCTTAACTTATGGTGCCTGATGAAACTCGATCAATTGAATGTCTTGCGCGCCGTTGTTGAAACCGGCTCGGTCAAAGCCGCCGCCGACCAGCTCAACCGGACGCAGCCAGCGATCAGCCAAGCGTTAAAGGCCTTGGAGCTCCAGACCGGAACCGAGCTGTTTGACCGCTCGGGGTATCGGCTTGAACTCACCCCCGTTGGAAAACGTGTCTACCTTCAATCCCTGCGCGTTTTGACGGAGGCTGAGGATTTGGGCCAGTTGATCAAGCATTTCGAGAAGGGACAGGAAGAAACGATCACTATCGCAGTGGATGCGAGCACTGACCTCAACGCGTTGACACCCGTCTTGTCGAAACTGCAAACGAACTTTCCCGAGACCCGCGTGGTCTTGCGCCCCGAGGTTCTGTCTGGCGCCATCGAAGCCGTAAAAACGGAAACCGCAGCAATCGCGATTTCACCAATGTCCTCGATAATGCTCGAGGAAGAGGGCTTTGACTACATCCCCCTTGGAAAATCGACGTTGCGCAATGTTACCGCGCCATCCCTTAGGGCTGATATGGATAATCCCAAGAAGCTCTCGGACCTGCGGCGTTTCCATCAGGTCATCGCAAGCGACAGCGGGCAAGCCGAAGGGATGTTTGACCGCGAAATCGGTGTCCAGAAAGGTCAGCGCCGCTGGTACGTCAGCGACCTACACACAAAAAAGCATCTTCTGATCGCGGGGCTCGGCTGGGGCCGCCTGCCAGAACACATGATCGCCGACGAGTTGAAGCAGGGCCGCCTGTGCGAGATAGACTTGCCACACACGCATCTTGCCTTCGACGTCACCATCTATGCGTTTCGCCAGTCCAAACCAATCGTCCGCGCCGTAGCGGAATTGCTTTGGAGAGAATTTAAAGCCCATGCTGCGTAAGGCATGGGCATCGTGAAAAACGGCTTTGATAGCCGATTTCCCGAAGCGTTTTCGGCTCCTGACCCTTTATCAAAGTAGTGCTCTGGCTGTCCCCGTGATGCCGGCAAATGCATCATGGGATCCCCTGACAGTCGAATGGCGGCTTCAACAAATCCACACGCGTTTTCGCCGCCGTTGAGAACGACAGGTGTGAGCCCATCCTGAAAATTCGGTTTTATTGCTGCGCGCGCATGCAGAGCGGGACATGCTGCGCCGTTTTTAATTTCAAGGCTACCGCGCAGCGGAAAGACCAGACATTCGTACATAATGCAGCAAAGATCAGATGCAGCATTCACAGACTAAGGGCCAAACCGTCATCGGCTTTGTGAGTCTTGTAGTCAGAAGGTGAAGGCTTCACGATGAAGCCTACTTTCCTCGACGCCTAATTCAGTGAGCGCTGCTTCACCCCAAGTCATGAAACCATTCGGTCCGCACATGTAGACCTCTCGCGAGTCGACTGCTGAGATGCATTCGATATCTTCAACCTGCACGCGCCTTTCTTCGATCTGCATCATGTCTTCAGAAAATGCAGAACGCAGATCATTTCTTGCAGATTTTGCGACCATTAGATCATCCTTGGCGCTTTGAAACGCCACAATGCGCAGTTTCACACTGGCTGGGACAGCACCAATTTGCCGCGCAAAATGCTCCAGCACTCTGATGTCATCACCACGGCCAGAAAACAACAGAACGATATCGGTCGATGTTTGCGGGTGGGCACGCGCCATCTCAAGGATGCCGTCCCACATCGCCATGAACGGGGTGATGCCGACACCGCCCGCGATCCACAGCATCTTGGATGGAACACTTGGGAGAGCACCTTTTGTGCCCGGCGTAAAACATGTAAAACTCGCACCTGTGCCTTTGAACTCAACCGGCAGCTTGAGCTGGACAAGTTTGTGGGCGTTATTGTGCAGAACATTAGACATCAAGCCGCCTGTTTTTCTTTTGACGGTGACGCTCAGCTGATTGGTGGCAGCAAATTCATTGCTGTCGGCATCGTAGGCGGGCGCGTTCGACAGGGTCCATGAGCGTAGGTAATCTTCGTTAACCAGCTGCGGGTAGGCTTCGCTCATGTGGCGGTATCCGGCGTCCATCAGGCCAGAGAAGTCAAAGACACCATAGCCGCCAGGCAAAGGCGTTTTGATCGGTTGTGACAGGTCGAAGTTAAAAGTCCTGATGCTGTCAGAAAGCCTGTGCGTCGAAACGAGCGTGGCTGAGATCGGGGACGCGGCTTCAGGGGGGACGAAGACATGGCCCGTCTGTTCCAGTTCGCGGCGCAAATATTTGACGGGCGGGTTATAAAGCGAAACCTGCTCATCGGACGTCAGTCGGAGGTTGAGTGCGTTTTTGACAAAGACGGCGCCCGTTACTTTGATGCGGGTCAGCAGGTTGCTCCGCGGCATCAAGGCTTCTGCTTCGTCATCAAGCAGGTTTTCGGCCTCCCCCGTGATGTAGAGAACGTGACCTGTGCGAAAGTCCGGAAAGGCGAGGCCGACCTCTGGGTCTGTCTCAATATTGCCGAGGGACTGATAGAAACGATTGCCGGAATGGTCGGGTAAAACCAGATAGGTCGTAATCTCGTCACCATTGGTTTCTTCGTAGAGGCGGGTAAAACCCGGTGCGCCGCCGCGATGATTGACGCCCATGTCGGTCTTGATGCCAGAACTGGCCTCATCCGCACTGTGCTTTGTTGCCAAAAATACTGTGCTGGCTTGGTCCACAATGGCTTTGGCGGCATTCGGCAAAGCGGCGGTGTGGGTTTCAAAGCTGTCATACACGAGGTCTGCACTGCGTTTTTCATACGCCAACTCACGCAGGGTAATGTATTTGGGACAGTTCCCCAAATGTTGGTCAGACGCCAAGAGCAGGCTAATTTTCCCGCTCTCTTCAACAGATGCCGCACGAATTTCCCCAGCGATTTTGTTGCGCCGGCGATTGCTGAAATCGACCCCTACGCCAGCAAAGAGTTTTTGCGCATGGTCAGAGGTTGGACCTTGCATCAAAGCCCGCGCGAAGGGATCGTATGGGTTGCTTTCGGCAACAACGCTCATTGTGTTTTGATCGGAAATTTTGATGCCTGCCGACGGGTCACTCTTTGAGTGTGTGACAAGAAGGCTGACCCAAGGCCGCCCATCGTGATCCAGTGTTGCGAGCGGCAAATAGGGCAGATCGGCAAAGAAATCCGCGTGCTGCTGTGGCATGTCAGGGGCGATGTATTGGGGAATGGAGGTGATCATTTCCTTGGGCGTATTGCGCCGCTCTTGAAGCCGCAGCTCGCCTTTATGGGATTTATGAATCTGGGCCATTTCGTGTTCCAATCCTTCGTCTGAAAAGCGGTTGTGTTGCGGTGTTTGCGCTGACTCCTTTCTTTAGGCCTGAAAGGCGTCAGCGGTTATTGGTGTGACAGCGTCAAGGTTATAGCCCCAGATCGCTTAGACTCGGATGACCATTGGGGCGGCGACCGAGTGGCCAGTGGAACTTGCGGTCCGCCTCTTGGATAGGGTGTTCATTGATGCTGGCAAAGCGATGCGCCATAAAACCATTCCCGTCGAACTCCCAATTCTCGTTGCCATAGGCGCGGAACCAGTTTCCACTGTCGTCGTGATACTCATAGGCATAGCGCACGGCGATGCGATTGCCGCCATAAGCCCACAACTCCTTGATCAGGCGATAGCCCAACTCCTTGGCCCATTTGCGGGTCAAGAACTCTTCAATCTGCGCACGCCCTTCGGGAAACTCGGCCCGATTGCGCCATTTGCTGTCAGGCGTATACGCGAGGGCAACCTTTGCAGGATTGCGACCGTTCCAGCCGTCTTCTGCGAGGCGGACCTTTTCAATAGCAGTGTCTTTCGTAAATGGCGGTAACGGATGGCGCGGGGCTTCGGATGTCATGGCCGCCCCCTTATTCAGCCACAAGGCCAACGGCGGTTGCTGGCATGGCCTGAAACCTTGGCAGGGCTTCGAAACGGGCGAGCCATGCGCGGACATTTGGGTAGGGATCAAGCGAGACGTTCCCCTCGGGCGCATGGGCGGTATAGGAGTAATTCGCAACATCGGCGATTGTCGGGCGATCGCCAACCAACCAATCGCGACCTTCCAGCCCATGTTCCAGTTTTTGCATTGCTTTGGTCGCTGTTGCATCGGCGAAATCTACGTCCAAGGGGGCGCCGAAAACGGTGATCAGACGTGCGGCACAGGACCCAAAGGCAACTTCGCCTGCCGCAAGTGTCAACCAGCGTTGAACATTGGCCTCATCGATCGGAGTGCTTGGCATCCAGTCCGGCGCATATGTCCGTGCGAGGTAGACGAGGATTGCGTTGGAATCCGATACGATCACATCGCCATCCTCCATGACAGGGACCTGCCCGTTCGGGTTCATGGCCAGAAACTCAGGTGACTTATGCGCACCATTTGCGAGGTCTACGGGAACTTCCTCATGTGCGATCCCTGCGAGTTTCGCAAACACCAAGGCGCGGTGGGCGTGACCTGATTTTGCGAAGTGGTGAATGCGAACGGCGTTTGACATCGGTGTCTCCAGTCATTTTTCAAGATATGTGCAAGCCCTACCAGTTGCGCATTGCGGCGATAATCGTCTAATTTGGCGTAAGTTTAAGCCCTAGGAGGGCGCAATAACATGGATAAGATCGACCGGATGCGGGCCTTTGCGCTCGTCGCCAAGAACGCCTCTTTCACTATTGCCGCGCAGCGCATGGGGCGATCTGCGCGATTGGTCAGCAAATATGTTGCTGATCTGGAAAACGCGCTTGGGGTGCAGCTGCTCAATCGCACCACGCGCAGTGTCTCTTTGACAGACGCTGGCGCGACATATCTCGCACTGTGTGAGCCGCTGCTTGATGGCTTTGACGAGCTAGAGGAAAGGGTCAGACACGATCAGACCTCGCTCAAGGGGGTGATACATATTTCGGCCCCCACCGGGTTCGGAGCTTTGCGGCTGACGCCGTCGCTGGCAAAGTTCGGGGAGAAACACCCCAATGTTGACCTCAATCTGCAATTCTCTGACCGCCGCGTGTCGATCATTGAGGAGGGCTTTGACCTCGCCATCAGGATTGGCCCGATGCGCGACAGCTCGCTCAAGGTACGGCAACTGGGCCCGATGCCGTTGGTCGTGTGTGCGTCGCCCGCCTATCTGGAACGCGCCGGAACGCCGGACGATCCGCGGGCGCTGGCCACGCATGAGTGTATTCTCGACGGGAACATGACCGAGCCGACTGTCTGGAGGTTTGATATTAATAGTCAGGAAGAGGCTGTTGCGGTCAGTGGACGTTTTCGCATGAACGCGCCCGCAGCCGCAGCACGGCTGGCTGCAACAGGCGCTGCGATCGCCCGTTGCCCCGCCTACACGGTGGCGGATGCCTTTAGGTCCGGTGATCTGGTCGAGCTTTTCGCCGAGCATCGGGTTTCGCCCTATGCTGTTGCGGCGCTCTTCCCGCAGAACAGGCGCCTTACAACGCGGGTGCGCGCGCTTATTGACCATCTCGCAGATGATCCAGAGCTTTGTTCCGATGGTGCCACGACCTGACTGGCGCTACGCCTTTGCCATATCGACGAAAGCTCTGAGACGGCGCGTCATGTTCCGCTTGCTGCGGTAATTCAAGGAATAGCGCGGAAGCTGCCCCACACGGCCACTGAGAACTTCGGTCAGGCCGCCTTTTTCCAGATGAGGCTGGGCTATTTCCCTGTACAGATACGCAAGACCAAGCCCTTTTCGATCGTGTCTCGGACGTCATAGCGTTCAGACTTGTGCTTAAGCGTGTTGATGTAGGTTTCTGTAAGCTTGGCTTGCATTTTTGGTGGCGCTTTGGTGGCGTTTCAATTGATAGGCACACCTTCACCCTGATTTCCCAAAACCCATAAACCAATGTAAACAAACGATTTAAAAACTGTGAGAAACAAGATCTCAAGAATTGCAAATCCGTGTACACCGGTTCATTTCCGGTACTCGCCTCCAATACCTTTCAATAACTTAGCGGATCGAATGATCCGACCACGTTGAAGGTCAAAGCTTTCCGCTCCTTTCGTTGCGCCTAAATTCTCCGCATCTTCTGACGAGGCGTCTTTATCTCAATCAGACATTGCAGCGCAAAGCCCCAGCCCCGCGTCCGCAAAGAGTAAGGATCAGAAGCGCCCGCAATCGACCTTCATTTTATCCCCCGTAATCGCCGAGGAAAGGTCGCTCGCGTAATAGAGTGCCGCGCGCCCCACTTCCTCAGGTGCGACCCAGCGCTTTAGGGCTGCCACATCGGTGTAGTTCTCACGCTCGATCTCCTCGACCGGCCTGCCTTCCGCTTCCGAGCGCCTTTTCAGGATACGGTCCATATTCTCGCCCGAAACCGCCCCCGGCATCAATGCGTTCACCCTGACGTTTACAGGCCCCAACTCGCGCGCCATCACTTCGGTAATCCCGATCAGCGCAAATTTCGACGCCGTATAGGCAGAGCGCATCGGATAGCCTTGGATCCCCATCAACGATGACATGTTAATGATCGATCCCGATTTTTGATCCGACATGATCTTGGCCGCCTCTTGCAGGCAATACATCGCCCCCACAAGGTTGATGTTCATACAGGCCACCCATTCCTCCATGTCAACATCGGCCACAGGCGCAATTGGCCCCGGACCGCCCGCATTGTTGAGCAATATATCAACACGCCCCGTAATCTGCTGGGCTTGTGCAAACATCGCTTTCACCTCGGCCTGATCTGACACGTCACAGGGGATCGCATGGCCGCCAATCTCTTGGGCCACACGCTGCAACGGCTCTAACCGCCGCCCCGTAACAACAACAGTGGCACCCGCATCCGCAAAAACACGCGCAGTTGCTTCGCCAATGCCGCTACCGCCGCCGGTAATAACGGCTAGTTTTCCATCAAGGCGGCAGGTGTCGGTTGAAATCAGGCTCATATCGTTTCCTTGCTAAAATCACGCCCCGGATCAAAGAGAGGCAATTCGGGCTCGCGCCCTAAAATGGCGTCTCCCATCAGTTTTCCAATGTAGGGGCCAATGGTATAGCCCCCGCGCACGCAGCCCAAAACATAGGCCCCCTCAACACCCGGCAAAGCACCGGCCAGCGGGTAGAAATCAGGCACATTCGCCTCAAACCCCGTCCAGCTGCGCAGCACCCGCGCCTTGGCCAAATCAGGCAAGGCGAATTGCGCCAAGGCCAGATTTGGGGTCACGGTCTGGGCGCTCACCTCGCCGCGCCCCTCTTGCGGAGTGCCGCGCCCTTGCCAGCCGCCGCCGATCAAAACAGTGCCGTTCGCCTTTTGCTTCATGGTCAGCAACCCCGTCGCATGGCCAATGACATGAGACATCATCGACGGCATCCGTTCGGTCACCGAAACGGTATTGATGCGTGCCTGAACAGGCAAATCTACATCCAGCAACGCCGCGAGCGGCTTTAGCCACGCACCAGTGGCCAGCAAGATGCGGCGCGCTTGGATACTGCCCTGCGGAGTCTTTAACGCAAAGCCCGATCGCCCCTGTGCGATCGCCCCGACCGCGGCATTCTCGCGATAGGATATCCCCATATCCTTTAGGCGCTTGCGGTAATACTGCCCTGTCAGGGATGAATTCGCATAGCCATCCTGTGAACAATAACTCGCCGCCCTGACCTTGGCACTTAGGCTCGGCTCGGCTGCGCGCAGCTCGGCAGGCGAGACAAAGGAAATAGGCGCCCCCGCCTCAGCCTTAAGCGTCTGGCGCTCAAGCAGCATCGCCTCTTCGCGTTCGGTAAAGGCCAGTGTATACCCCCCCGTTTTGCGAAACCCGACAGCCTCGCCCATCTGCTCCCATTCATGATGACCACGCAAAGCGTAGGGCATCAGCTTGACCCGCTTAATCTGTAGCGACAACGTGCCCGCGTTCACGCCAGAGGCCCCCTGCCCCAAATCGCCCTGTTCCAAAACGATGACACGCATGCCAGCTTCGGCAACACGCAAGGCTGTGCTGCACCCCATGATGCCGCCCCCGATGATGGCGATGTCGTATAGGTCGCTCATAGTGGTGCAGGCTTTGGGATTGGCAAATCATCATAGTCAAAATCCCCTGCCAAAGCAGCCGTCGGCACAGGGCGCAAAGGCGGGCGCGGCGTTGGCGGAGGCACATCCTTTATGTCGCCACCCCGCGCCTGCGCAACCAGCGCCGCAATCGCCGTCTGGCAAAATTTACCCCCACAAGGCCCCATGCCAGCACGCAGCCCTGATTTCACGGCATTGGCGCTTTGCGCCCCTGATGCGATCTCGGCCTCGATCATTGCGCGCGTCAGGCTTTCACAACGACAGACAATCGCTTCGGGCGTTGTCAGCGCCGTTGATGGCTTGGGCTTGCTCAGTGCGGTCATGGCCACCCCAAAACGCGACGCCGCGCGGAAACGCCCAGCCAGTTTTGCAATAGGCGCAACAGCAAGGCCCAGCTGACGCGCCGCGTTTTGCCCTGCTAACTTGCCCTGCAATTCAGCTGCCGCCGCACCGCGTATCCCTGCGCCATCCCCACAAATGATCAACCCATGGGTATCCGTGGTGCCATCGACCTCCGCCTTTGGCACCCACCCGCCAAGGTCGCCCTGATAGGTGATTGCGGCCCCCGCAAGCTGCGCCGCCTCGATTGAGGGGATCAAACCATTCCCAAGGCACAGGCTATCGGCCGATATCTGCGCGGGGTCTCCCCTTGGCGCGCCGCTTGCGTCCAGCTTGGCAATGCCAAGGCCGCTGACGGATTTCTCTCCCGCGATATGGGTCACCCCAGACCCCCAAAAAATCGGAACACGGGCCAGCATAAGATCCGCCAGCCAAACGCCGCCCCGTGCCGCCAAATCGGCACGTGCGGCCATTGCAGGCAGCGCGCGCAACCAGTCCCGCCGCCTGTTCGACGTAACAACACCCGCCACCTGACCGCCAAGGCGGCGAATTTCACTGGCGACAAAGAACACCAATGGCCCGCTACCGGCCACAACAGTCGCCTGCCCTGGCAGGGTCATTTCCTGCTTCATCAGCGCCGTTGCCCCCGCTAGGCCAATAACCCCCGGTGTGGTCCAGCCCGGGATCGGCTGGACATACTCTTGTGCGCCTGCCGCAATGATCAACAACTTTGCGCTCACGCTGGCTGCGCGCCCTTCCTGCAGGAAATGGATGCCCCACGCCTGCCCGTCACGTTCGATCTGCCAAACGCGGGCTTTGGACAAATGGGTTGCGCTACTGCCGCTCAACCCTTCGCGCAGCGCGTTACCTGCTGAATTTTCCGGCGTTTCAGGGGCTGCCAGAATGGCTGCCGACTTGGCCCGCCAAACCTGCCCCCCCGCACGCGGTTGTTCATCCAAAACAACAACCCGCGCGCCATAGCCCGCCGCCTCAATTGCCGCATTCGCCCCCGCAGGACCTGCGCCAATAACAGCGATATCATAGCTCTTAGTCATGGGCGGATTTTCCCAGCGAAAAGACCGCCAGCCCGTCCCCCACGACCTGCCGACAGCTTTCGACGGGCTGCTGATCAACCAGTACAACGCACTCCTGACAAAGCCCCATGCAACAAAAGCCCCCTCGGGCGCCCCCATCAACTGGCGCATCGCGCAAATACGTCACCCCCGCGCGGATCAAAGCGCTCAGAACCGTCTCACCTTCATGCGCAGTAACGGGCTGACCATCAAAGGTAAAACTGACAGCCCCCGCGCGCGAAATAAGAGAAGACTGATCTGGCACAAGACGGATCATGAATAGCTGATACCCAACTGATCAAAGGTGCGCTTGATCTTGTCGATATCGGCCTGTGTTGCGGGCAACACCGGATCACGTGGCACCCCCGCAGGCAAGCCAATCAGGTTCAACGCAGCCTTAAACGAAGCAGGCCACGTCGCCGTCCCCATAAGCATCTCATACAGAACCGTCAGCTGGATATGCGCCTTGCGATAGGCCGCATCAGGCGCCGACGTCCCCGCCGCCGCCATATCCGAGGGCAACATATCGGTAAACTCAGGCCCCGTCGCGATGAACCCTTTCGCGCCCAGCGCAAAGGCAGGCAGGATATAGTGGCACGGCCCCGTCATCACCGACATCTTATCCCCCAAACGATCCAACAGATGCGTGTGATAGAAAAAGTCCCGCTGGCTTTCTTTGATGCCGATCACATTGTGATGGTTCAGCAAAGTCTCGGTCTGGTCAACGGTCAGCGAAAACCCCATTCTGCGAGGCGAATTATACAGAACCAGCGGTTTATCCGTCGCGGCAGACAGCTTATCAAACCGCGCCATCAACTCGGCCTCGGAGGCCTTTAGAACATAGGTCTGCGGCATCGACAGCAAAACATCAGCACCGTTTTCCTCGGCTGCGTGAACATAGGCCAACGAGGCCTCGATTGTGGGCGCCGATATCCCCATCATCACGGGCACACGCCCCTTGGCGGTGTCCTTGGCCAGACGGACCAAACGGCCGCGCTCAGCCGCGTTCAACGCCCAGCTTTCGCCGTTGTCCCCCGCGATGCAAATACAGGTAGCGCCTTTGCCGATCAAAAACTCGAACATGTCGACAAAAGCATCCTCCATGATCTCACCTTTTTCGTTAAAAGGGGTCGCAATTGCAGGCACATAGCCGTGTAGGTCGTCTTTGTTCATGTGATCCTCATGGGGATGGAATTTCGCAGGTAAAGATCGCCCCGAATTGGGCATCTACGATGAATAATTCTGTTGGGTTGTCAGGGTGAAACGTGACCGACGTTGTCCAAAGCCCGTCGGGCAGCAGCACTTCGGCCAGCGGCGTGCCCAGCGCGTCAAAAACATAGGCCCGCCCCGCTTGCGCTTGGGCCACTGCCAGCCAGCCCAGATCGTTGCACGCCAGCCCATCTGGCCCAAGCCCACCTGACAGATGCAAGAATGTCCCAACCATCGGCAGGCCAGCGTCAGGCAGACGCGCAGAAAACCGCCAAACCTGATTGGCGCGTGTCGCGGCAACATAAATCCACGCCCCATCGGGCGAGGTGCAGATGCCGTTTGAGTAAGGGACGCAATCCACAACCAGCCTCAGATCGCCCCCTTCAGGCAGACAATAAACGCGCCCTGTTGGATCGCTGAGCGATGTGCGCCCGCTATCGGTAAACCACAACGTGCCATCGGGCGCATAGGTCATGTCCGACAGCCCCTTAAAGGGCTGATCGGGCAACCCCGTGCTCAGGACCTCAAAACTCTCGCGGCCCGTCAGTTCGATCAGCCCGTGATTGTAATCAACCGCAATACGGCGGCCACCAGAGGCTAGGCGCATCGCATGCGGCGCGCCTTCGATCTGATGCTCTAGGGTCCATTCTCCGGTAGGTGATATGCGAAACACCCGCCCATACGGCACGTCAGACAGCCACAGGTTCCCCTCGGCGTCAAAGAAAGCAGCCTCCAGAAAGGAATGCATCCTCTGCCCCGGGCGCGTGAGCTTGGCCCATGGCGACGGCGCGCCCTTGTGGTGGAACGCATCGGGCAGAACCGCAAAGGGCCGCGCCGTGAAGATGTGGGGAGCGCGCATCATTTGATAACCCCTTTTGCCATCAACGCAGCAATCTGCGCCGCGTCCAGCCCTGCTTCCCGCAAGATATCCATCGAATGCTGGCCATGTTTTGGCGGCCCCATGGTAAGGTCAGCCCCCCCTTCGCTCATCTTGAACGCGGCGAGCGGCAATGTCTCTGCTGTACCATCAGGGTTTTCCCGAAAATACCCGCGCGCCAAAAGCTGGGGGTTTTCAACCGCTTCCTTCAGGGTCTTTACAGGCTCTGCAGGTAAATCAGCAGCCCGCAAAGAGACCATCCAATCGGCTGTGCTTCGCTGTTGAAAAACCTTTACCAGTTCCGCCTTAAGCGCCTCTGAAGCCGCCCAAATGTCTTCCCAATCTCGAAGCTGCGCCAGCCCGTTCACAGGATGGCCCAAGGTTTCTAGCATCAAGGCCAGCTTGCGGTACTGCCCCGCCTGAAACGCGCCTAGCATCAGCTGACCATCTGCCGTCTGATAGGTTTGAATGCCAGCCTCCTTCGGGCGCGCCACCTTTAGCGGGTGCTGTTGCGCGGCGACTTCGGGCGACATCATTTGCAGGGCGACTTCCAACATCGACACCGAGATATGGCAGCCCCTGCCCGTTCGCCCCCGCTGCACCAATGCCGACACAACCGCAAAGGCCGCAGCATACCCCGTACTGTAATCGACAAAGGAAACACCGGGTTTGACGCCCCCGCATTGCGCAATGGTCCCGCTGGTGGCTTGGATCACATTATCATAGGCGCCGGTATCGGCCTCTGGCCCTGTGTCACCATACCCCGTGAGCGAACAATAGATCAGCGCCGGATTGATTTCACACAGCGCCTCATACCCCAGACCGCGCCGCGCCATGCCGCCTGTGGTGTAGTTTTCAACCAAGACATCAGCGCCTTTAACAAGCGTCCGAAACACTTCCCGTCCGGCGTCATCATCCAGATCCAACGCCAAAGCGCGTTTATTCCCGCCCTGCGTTTGATAGTTCAGCCCCAGCCCCATCGCATTCGCCTCTGGGTCGGGGCCGCGCCCACGGGCACAATCCGGCGCATCGGGGGCTTCGATCTTTAGAACATCAGCGCCCAGCAGGGCCATCTGATAGGTGCAAAACGGCCCCGCTAAAACATGGGTCACATCCAGAACCGAGATTTGCTCTAACGCGCCCAATGCCTTCTTCCTTACTCAGCCCCACCAATGTGTTTAATATACAAAACACTGTTTCCGTTACAATACACAAAGATCCCCAAAAGGATCCCCTCATTCTGCCCCCGCATAGCCCAGCTCGCGCGATATCCGCAAAGCGGCCGCTTTGGTTTCGGGCACATAAAAGCTTTGAACCCGATCAAAATCAAAACCACTGTCAGGGCCGGATATGTTCACACAGGCAACCACCTGCGCCGTATGATCACGCACAGGCACGGCAACGCTTGATCCTCCTGCTTCACGGAACCCCTGAGAAAAAACAAAGCCGTCTTCCCGCACGGATTGCACCCGCTGGCGCAGCGCCTCAAAACTCAGCGGCGTCTTTTCGGTAAAGGGAACCATTTCGATCTCGTCACACAGGCTGCGCAACTCATCATCCGACAAGGCCCCCAACAAGCACCACCCGATCGCCGAGGCATAGGCCTGCCGCCGCGTGCCCGTCACCATATTTGAGACATACCCCGTGCGCGCCTGATGGCTACCCAGATACAACACATCATGGCCCTCCAGAACGCTCAGATGCGCGCTGATCCCTGTGACATCGCGCAAATCAGACAGGAAGGGCCGCGAAATCGCGGTGATCGGCTGCTGATGAAGATAGGAAAACCCAAGGTTTAAAACACGCGCCCCCAGCGTATAGGTGTTTTTCTGCTCTGCCTCCTTCAAGAACCCCATCTGCTTTAGCGTATAAATCAGACGAAACGTCGAAGAGCGGCTCAGCTCCATCGCGCGCCCTATATCACTCAGCGACATAGGCTCCCCCGCGGCGCCCAAAATCTCCAAAACGCGCAGGCCGCGGTGCAAACCCGGCACAAAATAGACCTTGTGATTAGGAGATTCAGACATAATCGTCTCGGGCGTTGTTACAGGGGGTGGTTTCGTTTTACGGACAAAACACCACACCTACAATGCAGGAGTTACCAGCCCCCAAGGCGCGCCAAGGCTGTGATTGGCCGTTAATCAATCTTGTTCTTTTGATCGCTAGGCGAAACACCGAATTGCACGCGATAGGTCTTTGAAAAATGGGTGGGCGAATTAAACCCCGTGGCAAAAGCGATCTCGGTCACGGACATATCCGTTTGCACCAACAGACGCTGCGCCTTTTGCAGGCGCAAATCCACATAGTATTTCTTGGGTGAACAATTCAGATACCGCCCGAACAGGCGTTCCATCTGGCGCCCCGATATCCCGATCTCACGGGCAATCAAGGACGGCGGCATCGGCGCGTCTATGTTATCGGCCATGATCTGGGTTGCGCGTGCCAGATGCGCGTTGCGGATGCCATGGCGCGACTGTAGCGAAACCCGCTGCGCCGCGTCGCCCTCACGTACCGCATTATAAACCATCTGATCGGCCACTTCGGTCGCGATATCCTCGCCGTGCTTTTGGCGGATCAAATACAGCATCAGATCAGCAGTGGCCGCGCCCCCCGAAGCGGTTATGACAGGCGCATCAGGCACAAAAACACTGCGGCTTAGGCCAACTTGGGGGAACTCTTCGGCAAAGCTGTCGTGAAAATCCCAGTGGATCGCAGCCATCTGGTGATCCAACATGCCCGCTTCGGCCAGAATATACGCAGCAGAGCAAAGCGCCCCAACCCGCGCACCATGCACCCGCGCATGGCGCACCGCCGCCAATAATTCTGCCGTTGCAGCGCGCTGCACCCCCAACCCTGAAAGAACAAACAGATAATCCGTCTGACCAACATCTTTATAGCTTTTGCTGACGCGGGTCTCGGTCCCGTTTGAGGCGCGCGCATAATCGCCATCAGCCGAGGCAAGCGCCCAGCTGTAAAGCTCCTGTTTGGCCACATGGTTCGCAATTCGCAACGGCTCTAGCGCGCAGGAAAACGCCAGATGAGAGAAGTTTTCGACCAATAGAAAGGTGAAATGCTCTGGTTCCTGATGCCGTGATCCGTCCACGTCTTCTCCGATAAATGCCTACCTGTGGGGGTACCTTTGCAAATTTTCAGGGGCCCATACAGGCCCCCAAGTCATTTTCTACGCGATAGCGCCCAGCACAACGCAGCCCTTAATACGTTTGATTAAGCTCATCCGCCTCGGGGATTTCCCGCTCGCGTTTGTCGATATAGGCCAGCAGCTCTTCGTTGACCGCCTGATCCAGCTTTGGCTCTTGGTATTCGCTTAGCAGTTTGCGCGCATGGGTCAACGCGCGCTCGGTGATCTCGATGCTGCCCTCGGCCTGCCATTGCTCGATCGAATTGTTATCCATCATTTCTGGCATAAAGAAAGCACGCTGAAAGTTCTCCAACGTATGCGGATGGCCTAGGTAATGGCCCCCTGGGCCAATGTCTGACACGGCCGCGATCCCTGCGTCAAAGTCATCCCACCGTGGCCCTTCGGCCATGCGATAGGCCATCGCGCATTGCTCCGCATCCACAATGAACTTCGCGGTCGAACAATGCATCCCCGCCTCGTTCCACCCTGCCGAATGCCAGATATAGTTGGCCCCCGAATGCATCACAGCAGATAGCGTTGTTGCGCTCTCATATCCGGCTTGGGCGTCAAATACTTTGGACCCGCCCAGCGTGTTCGACGTGCGCCACGGGATATCATAAAACCGCGCCATCTGCCCGATCATAAAGTTCATCATGCTGATTTCAGGCGTGCCAGCCATCGGCGCGCCGGATTTCATCGAAACAGTCGCCAGATAATGCCCGTAAATCGCGGGGCACCCTTTGCGGACCACCTGCGTATAGGCCAGCGCACTCAGCGCTTCGGCGTTTAGCTGCGCAACTGTGGGCGCAACCGATGCCGGCGTGTTCGCGCCCCCCAATACAAAAGGAGAGCAAAGCACAGGCTGATTGCGCCTGTTAAACGCGCGCATCGCGCCCAGCATCGTTTCATCCCAAACCAGCGGCGAATTCCCGTTGCAGTTCCCTGTCACAACAGGGTGCGTTTCCATGAACTCCGCGCCAAAAAGGATCGCGCACATGTCCAGCACGTCTTCGGCGTTCTTTGGGCTGGTGGTCATGCCCATAAAGGTCTTGTCAGAGTATTTCATCGACGAATGAGTGATGCGCAAATGGCGGTGGCTGATCGCGTGGTCGTATGGCTCTACGATATGGTGGGCCGAGGAATGCAGCGCAGGCATCATATGCGCCAGCTTGTGGAACATCGCCAAATCGTCCAGCGTGGGGTTGCGGCGCACATTATCCAGATCCCGCAAAAACGGCGCCCCCGTCATCGGGATAAACATCGAATGTTTGCCGCCAAGGCGCACGTTCCGTTCGGGGTTACGCGCATGAAAGGTAAAATCGCTGGGGATCGTCTTGATCAGCTCGCGAACCAGCTCACGGTCCAGCCGCACCAGCTCGCCTTCAACATCCGCGCCCGCCTTGCGCCAATCCTCTAGCGCGATAGGATCGCGAAAGACGACACCGACATTTTCCAGAATGGACATAGAGGCATCATCAATCTTGCGCACCTGCTCTTCGTCCATCACCTCACAAACAGGCAAAGACCGCGTCAGCCCTGGCAACATGCTGAAATCTGTCGCCTCGCGCGTGGCACGGCGCGCGCTGCGCCCTCCGGCACGTCCTGATTTACGGTTGGATGTTTGCATGGCAGCCCCCTTTTTAGCTACCATGAAGCCAGAGCCACCGCGGGCCTGCATCACAATTCAGCGACGCGGAGGGGCGATTTTGCGACCTTACCGCAAAAGATCGCTGTCAGTGCTTTGCGCGCAAATATTCCATAACCGCAGGACGAACGGTCATCTCGCCCCTGTCCTGCGCCTCTTGGATCACGGCGCGCACCTCGGCCAGATTGCTCCGCCGCAACAGGCTTTTTACAGGCCCGATGGATGCCGGCCGCATCGACAAAGAGCGCATCCCGATCGCCGCAAAACACAGCGCCTCAACAGGGCGGCCCGCGTCTTCTCCGCAAAACGACAAAGGCGTGCCCGTCGCATCACAGCGCTCTACAATCCGCTCAAGAAAGCTCAGAAAGCTGACGTTCAACGTGTCATAGCGCTTGCGCACCCGTTCGTTTTCCCGATCCGCCGCAAAGAAAAACTGCTTTAGATCATTGCCCCCGATCGACAAAAAACCGACCTCTTCAAAGAACTTATCCGGTGCAAAAGCCAGACTTGGCGTCTCTAGCATCGCCCCCACCTCGATAGAGGATGGCAGTTTGTGGCCCAGCTTGGCCTCGCGGGCCAATGTCTTGTCCACTTCTGCGCGGGCTGCGCGGTATTCCTCAAACTGGGCAATAAACGGGAACATCACCGTCAGCGGCCCACCATCCGCAGCGCGGCACAAGGCCTGAAGCTGCATCCGCATAATCCCCGGTTTGTCCAACCCGACCCGAATAGCACGCCATCCCAGCGCGGGGTTGGGCTCTTCATTGGGTTTCATATAGGGCAGCACCTTGTCCGACCCGATATCCAGCGTGCGAAAGACCACCCGCTTGCCCTGCGCGGCATCCAGAACACGTTTGTACAAAACGCTCAGATCCGCGCGGCGTGGCATCTGGTTGCGAACCAGAAATTGCAGCTCGGTGCGAAACAGCCCTACGCCCTCGGCGCCCGAGTTTTCCAACGAGGGAAGATCCGCCATCAAACCCGCGTTCATCTGCAAGCTGATTGTCGCCCCGCATTCGGTTGTGGCGGGTTTGTCACGAATGGACGAATAGCGCTCCTGCGCCGCCTCCTGCATCGCGATTTTGTCCCGAAAGGCGGTGGCAACCGTATCGTCAGGGCGCAGATGCACAATGCCCTGCTCGCCATCCACCATGACGTGATCGCCATTCAGCGCCTCATTGGTGATCCGCCCCGCATGTACAATCAACGGGATCGCCAAGGCACGCGCAACAATCGCCGCATGAGACCCGACCGACCCTTGTTCAAGGATAATCCCCCGCAAGGAGCGCCCGTATTCCAACAGCTCCGCAGGCCCAATATTACGCGCAACCAGAATTGGATCGCTCGGCATTTCAGCGCCAGTATCCGATCCTTGCCCCGTCAAAATCCGCAACAACCGGTTAGACAGATCATCCAGATCGCTGAGCCGTTCGCGCATGTAATTATCAGAGGATTGCCCAATACGAGACTGGGCCAAAGATTGCTCTTTTTCCACCGCTGCCTCGGCAGATAGCCCCTGCGTAATATCCGCCTGCATCCGCCGCATCCAGCCTTTGGAATTCGCAAACATCCGATAGGTTTCAATGACTTCCTGTTGGTCCTTGTCCCCTTTGGCCATGGTCAGCATCTGATCAACACTCAGCCGCAGCGCATCCACTGCTTCGGTCAGGCGCTGTGCCTCGCGCTCTGGATCATCCGCGATCGGGTTAGAGACAACAACGCGCGGCTCATGCAGCCAGATATGGCCCTCGGCCACGCCCTCTTGGGCCACGGTCCCGCGCAATAGAACGGGCTGGCTGTGGCGGGCCGACATCGCTGCCCCCTCGCCCACAAACGCGCCCAGTTCGGTCATCTCGGCCAGAACCATCGCGACGACTTCCAGCGCATAAACCTCGTCCATGTTGAACTCGCGCGCGGTCTTGGACTGGGTGACCAGCACCCCCAATGTATCGCCCAAACGCTGGATCGGAACGCCAACAAAGCTTGAATAAATCTCTTCGCCCGTTTCCGGCATATAGCGGAAACCCTTCGCCTGAGGCGCGTCAGAAGTGTTGATAACAAGGCGCTTTTTCGCGACACGCCCCACCAGACCTTCGCCCATCTTCATGCGCGTCTGGTGAACCGCGTCTTTGTTCAACCCTTCGGTCGCGCACAGCTCTAGCGTGTCTTCATCGCGAAACAGATAGATCGAACACACCTCGCACCCCATAGAGGTCGCGATCAAATGTGTGATTTTATCAAGCCGCGCCTGACCTTCATCATCACCGGCCAACGCATCCCGCAGACGGCCCAACAGTTTTCTACTGTCGCTTTCAGTACGTTCTTGCATGCCATCCCTAGTCTCTACTTGCGCCGATTGTACCCGCACCAACCATAGATTGGGAGAGATAAATACGCGCAAGAAGAGAATAGCTGATTTGACGCATGAAATTCATGCACCACATCAACCCAATGAGGCAAGCCATTGGATTTAAATACGTTTACCCAGCCGCGAAATGGCGCCTTAGGTTTTCGGCTTATCCAGCTCAAACGCATCATGCAAAGCTTGCACCGCAAGCTCCATATATTTGCGATCAATCAGCACGCTGATTTTGATTTCCGAGGTTGTGATCACTTTGATATTCACACCCTCATCCGACAGCACCTTGAACATCTTGGCGGCAACGCCTGTGTGGCTGCGCATGCCGATGCCAACAACCGAAACCTTGGCCACGGCTTCATCCGCGATCAGTTCCTGATAGTTAATCACACCATCATCAGCGGCCTTTTGCATCGCAAGGTTTGCACGCTGAACCTGATCCACAGGACAGGACCATGTCATGTCGGTGCGGCCCTCTTCGGCGATGTTCTGAACGATCATATCAACGTTCACGCCACCATCACTGAGCGCCCCAAAAATGCTGGCAGCAATGCCCGGACGGTCCGCAACCGAAACCAGCGTCATTTTCGCCTCATCACGGCTGAACGCGATCCCTGCGACTACATTGCTTTCCATAATTTCCTCCTCATCGCAGACGAGCGTGCCAGCTTCGTCGCTTTGTTCTTCAAAACTCGACAACACGCGCAGCTTAACCTTATAGCGCATCGCCAATTCAACCGAGCGTGTCTGCAAAACCTTCGCGCCCAGCGACGCCAGCTCCAACATCTCCTCAAACGAGATCTTGTCCAGCTTGCGCGCCTTGCTCTCGACGCGCGGGTCGGTGGTATAGACGCCATCAACATCCGTATAAATATCGCAGCGCTCGGCGCCAAAGGATGCGGCAAAGGCAACCGCCGTGGTATCAGACCCACCGCGCCCCAGCGTGGTGATGCGGCCCTCGGGGCTGACCCCCTGAAAACCTGCAACCACAGCAACCTTCATACCATCCGCGAATTTCGCCATGATATTTTCTGGCGGAATCGCCTCGATCCGTGCTGCCGAATGCGCCGAAGTCGTCTGAACCGGAACCTGCCAGCCCTGCCAGCTGCGCGCCGGCACGTCCATTTCCTGCAACGTCAGCGCCATCAGGCCAGCCGTTACATTTTCACCGCTGGACACAACCGCATCATATTCACGCGCATCATGCAGCGGAGAGGTTTCATTGACCCAGCCAACCAACTCATTGGTTTTGCCCGACATTGCCGAAACAATGACGATCACGTCATAGCCTTTGGCCACCTCAACACCCACACGTTTTGCCGCGCGGCGGATACGGTCCAAGGTGGCAACGGATGTGCCACCGAATTTCATTACCAATACTGGCATAAGACCCTCGTCGTCATAACTCCGCGCTGCTCTACGCTAGCAGCGGCGCAGGTGCAAGATCAGTAGGGGTGCGGCCGCCCGTCCCATGTCTCGAAACAACCGGTATTTTCTAGGGAAAGCGCCTCAAATCGTGCCGTTAGCCCGCTTACCGCTTCGTCCACAGTTATTTCCGCGGCGCCACCGCCCATGTCGGTCTGCACCCAACCCGGGTGATAAATCCCCACGGCGATTCCTTCGGATTTCAAATCCGTCGCCAAATTGCGCCCAAGGTTCAGCGCCGCCGCCTTTGAGGCGCGGTAAATATAGCTGCCGCCGGGGGCGCGTTCGGACGATCCCATCTGCGATGAGATAATCGCAACCCGAGGGGCCGCAGCACGGCGCAAATGCGGTAACAACGCCTGAACGCTCAGGAAAACACCCGTTACATTCGTGGCAAAGCTTTGCGCCCAAAGGTCGGCGCCATAGCCCGTTTCAATGTCATCACCTTTATCCAGATAGACACCCGCGTTGCAGACCAACAGATCAATGGCCCGCCCCTCCAGCTTTTGGGCCATCTCGCGATGGCCACTGGGGTGGGTCACATCCAGCGTAACATCAGCCGCAAACGACCGCCCCGTGCCGACCACATCAAGGCCCTGCGCACGGTAATGCGCTGCCAGGCTAGCGCCAATTCCGCGCCCTGCCCCTGTAATCACAACCGTCATCCTACGATCCTTTACGCCTTACTGTAATTTTTGCTTTGGCTTGAACGGCAAGGGCACCACTGGCACGCCATCCTCGATCAACGCGCGCGCCTCTTGGGCATTTGCCTCGCCATAGATCGATTCTTCGGGGGCGCTGCCTTCGTGCATATCACGGGCTTTTTGCGCAAACTTGCCCCCGACATATGTGGCGTTTTCTTCCACGGCACGGCGCATTTCAGCGATCGGATCGGCCTGATCCGCAGGTTCTGCCGCCAGCGGCTCAGGCGCTTTGTCTTTGTCTTTATCCGCAACAACTTGCGGCGCCATCAGCGATTTTTTCACATCCGACACACCACAAACAGCGCAGCTAAGGTGCCCCGCCTTTTCCAAAACGTCAAAAGCCGAAGCTGATTGAAACCAGCTTTCAAACACATGACCTTCTGAACATTTCAACGCGTAACGGATCATTGGCTTGGGTCTTTTCTAGAATTCATACCTCAGGATGGGGCATCAGCCCCGCCTCGGTCAAGCAGAGGCAGATTTTTTCGGAGGGGTAAAACCCGTGATCAGCTTTCCCAGCTCCTTGTGCTGCACCATCTTCGCCGCCTTCTTACGCGACACCCATTTGCGGCGACGGTCGCGCACCTCTGGGAATTTAGACCTTAGTTTCTTGACCTTGACCGGATATAGCATCGCAAGACAGGGAATGGTCTCTTCGCCTTCGCGCAGCCGTTCATAAGAATAAACGCCGATGCAATCATCGCTGGCCTTGCCAACAACACCCGCCTCTTCCCATGCCTCGATCAACGCACAAGCCGCAGGGGTCTTCCCCTCCATCGGCCAGCCCTTGGGCACGATCCACCGCTTGCGGCGGCGCGATGTAATCAGCAGTATCTGCACCTTGCCCGCTTTGCGCCGCCAACAAAGCGCACCGAATTGCGTGCGCGCGCTATCCTTTGCGCCACCGTGTAAAGAAATCGGTAATTGATTGCCCATGATGCGGAAACCCCCGCCCTTAACCTTGTAACAGGGACGTCCTAACGTGATTTCAGGCCCAAGGCCACCCATGCGGCTGCCCCTTGCAGGCCTGCTCTGCTTGGCGGATAGTCTGCACCATATGCGATACCTCTTTGCCTTCATCATTTCAGCGGCTTTTCTTGCCCAACCAGCCCGCGCAGAGCCGATTACCGTCTTTGCGGCAGCTTCATTGCGCAACGTGCTGAGCGAGATCGCCCAAAGCTACCCCGATACTGTTACGTTTTCCTTTGCAGGATCAGGTAAACTGGCACGGCAAATCGCCGCAGGCGCCCCCGCAGACGCGGCCGTCCTCGCCCATAGCGACTGGATGAGCTGGCTCAAAGAGCGCGACCAAATCGACGGCGATATCCAACCCGAAATCGCAACAGGCAGGCTTGTCCTCATCTCCCAAAAGGATGCCGCCCCCCTGCCAGCCCCTGACGCAACCATCCTAATGGCGGCGCTAGAGGGCGGTCGCCTTGCCATGGGCCAGCGCGATGGCGTTCCCGCAGGAAACTACGCCCGCGAATGGTTGCAACATATCGGCGCGTGGGATGCCCTTGCCGGCTCTTTGGCCGAAACGGATAATGTGCGCGCCGCTCTTGCGCTGGTTGCCATGGGGGCTGCGCCCCTTGGCATTGTCTATGCCTCCGATGCCCAAGCAGACCCACGGGTAAAAACCATCTATCCCATACCTTCCGATGCCCATTCCGCGATCCGCTATCCCGCAGCCGCGCTCACCGATGCAGGGCAACCCTTTGTTCAGCACCTGCTAAGCCCCGCCTCCCAAAGCGCATTTGCAAAACACGGATTTAGCCAATGACGCTGGATGCCGTCGCATGGGAGGCCTTCCGCCTGTCGCTTTGGGTCGCTGTCTGGGCGACCCTGATCGCCGTGCCCTTGGCCCTTTGGATCGCATGGGTTTTGGCCCGCAAAGAGTTCTGGGGCAAATCCCTGTTGAACGCCCTTGTGCATCTACCACTGGTCCTGCCGCCTGTTGTAACGGGCTATATCCTGCTCTCTTTGTTTTCACCCGCCGCACCCGTTGGCAGCGCGCTGGAAAGCATCGGCATCGCGCTGGCCTTTAAATGGACAGGCGCGGTTCTGGCCGCGATTGTCATGGGCTTTCCCTTGATGGTGCGGGCCATGCGCCTCGCCATCCAAGCCGTTGATCCAAAGCTGGAAGAGGCCGCCGCAACCCTAGGGGCATCGCGCGCCAACGTCTTTGCGCGCGTGACCCTCCCCCTCATCACACCTGGCATTCTTGCAGGGGCGGTCATGGGCTTTGCCAAAGCCATGGGCGAATTCGGCGCCACCATCACCTTTGTCGCCAATATTCCCGGTCAAACCCAAACCCTGCCCGTTGCCATCTGGACCGCGCTTCAAATCCCTGGTGGCGAAGGGGCCGCCGCCGCGATGGCGCTGCTGTCCTGCGCCGTTGCCCTTGGCGCCGTGTTTCTCTCCGAAGCCCTTTCCCGCCGTGTTGCGGATCGGATCGGAGGGGCAAAATGAAGCTTGCGCTCAAACACCAGTTCAACGGCTTTACCCTTGATCTATCCCTAGAGGCTGGCACGGGTGTGACCGCCCTGTTTGGACACTCAGGCGCTGGGAAAAGCACCGTCATCAACGCCGTTGCGGGCCTGTTGCACCCCGATAGCGGATATCTTGAGGTAGACGGCCAAGTCCTGATGGACACCAAAAGTGGCCTCCACGTGCCCGCCCATAAACGCCGCTTTGGCACCGTGTTTCAGGATGCCCGCCTGTTCCCCCATCTGGACGTTTCACAAAATCTGGATTTTGGCACCCGCTATGCCCCGAAAGGAACCAAGGTCAACCGCGACGAAGTGATTGACCTGCTGGGCCTTGCCAGCCTTCTGTCACGCGCCCCCAACACCCTATCGGGGGGCGAAAAGCAGCGCGTTGCCCTTGGGCGTGCACTGCTCAGCGGGCCACGGATGCTGCTCATGGATGAACCATTGGCCAGCCTTGATAGCGCCCGCAAACAGGAAATCCTCCCCTACCTAGAGCATTTGCGCGACGGCCCTCTCGGCTTGCCCATCCTCTATGTCAGCCACGCCTTGGAGGAAATCACCCGCCTTGCCGATACGCTTGCCCTGATCAAAGGCGGAAAAATCGCCGCCCAAGGCTCCCTCACCGAGGTCATGGGTGACCCTGCTGTGGTTCCGCTGCTAGGGGTGCGCGAAGCAGGTGCCGTGATCGAGGCAACCGTCCTCAGCCACGCCAACGACGGGCTGTCCCAACTGGCGATCAGCGGCGGCACATTAGACCTCCCCGGTGTAAAGGCCAGCGTCGGCACGCGGGTCCGCCTGCGCATTCTGGCCCAAGACATCATGCTGTCGCGCACACGGCCAACAGACCTAAGCGCCCTGAACATCCTGCCCGTAACCGTTCAAGATATCCGCATGGGCGATGGCCCTGGTGCTGCGGTTTCACTGCTGGCAGGCGAGGACAGGCTTTTGGCGCGCGTCACCCGCCGCGCGGTGAGCGCCCTAAACCTCACCAAAGGCGCCGAGATCTTTGCCGTCCTAAAGGCCACCACCGTCGCCCCCTCCAGCATAGGACGCTGAGCCTAGACCGGCGCGAGGCTCTTCATCCTGACGGCAAGGCGCTTGTTCAGCTCTTCGGGGGCGATGTCAGCCTCGATCGCCAGTTTGCGCAGGGCAAAATGAACATGGGCCATTTCCTGATAATAGCTTGTATAGGCGTAATTCGTCGCAGCACCTGCCACCGCACCTAAAACGGGCACGGTTTGCGCCGCCAGCTTTTGCCCCATCACCACCGCCAATCGCGGAGCCACTTTGTGAATGACAGCCTGAACAGCCTTGCCCGATAGCGCCAACCGCGTGGTCAAAAAGGCAAGGTCAGATCCGTCATCATTCGCCAATGGCCCTGCGGCCGAAAAAACCTGAACACAGTCAAAGCGAACCGATTCCGATTTCGGGTCAAACCCGTGCTCTACCGCGACCCCTTCGATCACCCGCAACAACAGCGTGGTGGTGACAGGCAGCTCGGCCAATGCGGTTGGTAAACCGCCCGCGCCGCCCGCCGCCCCCATCGCCGCCGACACCGCCGTGTTCAGCCACGAGGCCTGATCGGGCACCCTTTCGCGGCTTTTGCTGGCTGCGGTCATAGCGTGGTCTAGCGCCTTTACCGTTGCGCCCTCCAGCTGCTTGCGCACGCTGGCTGGCAAACGATCCAACAGGTTTTCCGCCTGCCCGCCAATAAGGTTCAGAACATTGATCCCCACACCGCTCGCGGCCTTATAGCGCCGCGCGATCTTTTCCAGCTCGGCATCTACATCCAGTTTGATCGGCAGGTCGTCCTTGCTCATTCTTCTCTCCCTTTGGGGATAATGTGGGCAATCCAACCGTGATTTTCAACGGGCGCGGGTGACTTCGCCCGTTATGCCAGCCCATGCGCCCTCCCTCAGGGCACGCCCCAAAACCCGCTCTGGGTTGGTGGGTGGAGGCATCAAAACACCGTCTAGCCGCTCAAACCCGTAGCGCCCGTAATAAGGGGCATCGCCAACCAGCATCACCCGGTCCCAGCCTTGCGGCCCCGCGCGTTCTAGCGAGGTTTCGATCAACAGCGCGCCCAGCCCCTCACCCTGACGGGTGGGGTGCACCGCCACTGGCCCCAGCAACAGACAGGCATGCCCGCCCACCTCAACAGGCCAAAACCGGATTGCGCCTGCCAGAATGCCCAGATCATCCCGCGCCACAAGGCTCAGCCCCGCAACAGGGGCCACACCATCGCGCAGGCGATAAGACGACAGCGCCGTACGGCCCGGCGCAAAGCAGGTGTCGTACAAGGCCTCCACTTCCCAAAGGTCGTCTGGCGTTTCTGCGATCAGGTCGTACACTTTGGGATCGGCTCCGTCGGTTTTCCACTGGTCAGCGGCCTATCACGGGGCTAGCTCTGGTTTCAATCACATCAGAAAGGCAATTCATGTTCTATCGTCCGGCAGAAGGCCACAGCCTGCCCCATAATCCCTTCAACGCCATCGTTACCCCACGCCCCATCGGCTGGATTTCCACCCGCGATGCTCAGGGCCGCGACAACCTTGCGCCCTATTCGTTTTTCAACGGTGTCGCCTATGTTCCCCCGCAGGTGATGTTTGCCTCTACTGGCGTCAAAGACGATGTGGACGGCACCAAAGACAGTATGGCCAACATCCGCGAAACAGGCGTATTCTGCGTGAACGTGGTTGAATATGCCGCCGCCGATGCGATGAATAAATCCTCTGCCACCCTGCCCCATGGCAGCGATGAATTCGCCCATGCAGGCATCGAAAAGGCCGAATGCGACGCCATCAATTGCGCGCGCGTTGCCAGTGCACCTGCATCCCTCGAATGCCGCATGACGCAAATCATCCAGATCGAAGGCGAAACCAACTTTGTCTGTTTTGGCGAGGTAATCGGCGTGCACATGCGCGACGATTGCATTGTAGAGGGCCGTTTCGATGTGTCGCGCTATAACCCGCTTAGCCGACTGGGGTATCGTGATTATTCCGCCGTCCGCGAAGTGTTCGAGATCATCCGCCCAGACGATTGATCCAATCACCGCCCCCAAAACGACATCGCGCGCCAAACAGGCGCGCGATGAGTATTCAGAATTTAGTGGCTGCCCAAGACGCCCGTGCGGACCTGATAGTCCACCGCGACCTGATAATCAGGATCATCATCACTATCGATCATCAGGTGGCCCGCTTTGGTCAGCAGCGCATGGCAATCGCGGGTCAGGTGCCGCAGTTCTAACCGCTTGCCAGCTTCTTCGTATTTACCAGCCATCGCCTCGATCGCCTGTAGGGCGGATTGATCCACAATGCGGCTGTCTTTGAAGTCCACAATCACCACTGCTGGATCTTCGGAAACGTTGAACAATTCCGAGAACCCCTCAGCAGAGCCAAAGAACAGCGGCCCCTGAACCTGATACACTTTGGCACCCTCAGGCGTGGTGTAGCTGGTCGCGTGAATGCGGCGCGCATTGTTCCACGCATAGGCCAAGGCGCTCACGATCACACCGACAACAACGGCAACCGCAAGGTCTTCGTAAACGGTGACAACCGTCACCAGCAAAATCACAAAGGCATCCGTCAAAGGTACCTTGCGCAGGATCGTCAGGCTGTTCCACGCAAAGGTACCGATCACCACCATGAACATCACACCAACCAAGGCAGCCAGCGGGATCAGCTCGATCAGCGGCGCGGCGACCACGATGAACAACAACAAGAACACCGCAGCAGCGATCCCCGCCACGCGCGTGCGGCCACCGGATTTCACGTTGATCATGGATTGGCCGATCATCGCGCAACCGCCCATACCGCCGAAAAAGCCCGTCACCGTGTTGGAAACACCCTGCGCGATACACTCTTGGCTGGCACCGCCGCGCTTGTTCGTCATGTCACCCACAAGGTTCAGCGTCAGCAAGCTTTCGATCAGACCAATCGCCGCCAAAATAACAGCATAAGGCGCAATGATATAAAGCGTCTCAAGGTTAAACGGCGCAAGCGCAGTACCATACAGCCCCTCACCCGTGCCAAACGGGTTGTGGAAGCTCGGCAAACCACCCTGAATCGAGGCCAGATCCCCCACGCGCGGCACATCCATACCCGTGAAAATAACAACCGCCGCAACAATCCCGATCCCCGCCAATGGCGCTGGAACCAGCTTGGTAATACGCGGCATGACCCAGATGATCGCCATTGTCGCAGCAACCAGCGCCAACATCAGATACAGCGGCGTGCCAGACAGCCACTCGCCCCCCGACATGCCATGGCCCGTATCAACCATTGTGCCGGGCACTTTGAACTGCCCCATCTGGGCTAGGAAAATCACAATCGCCAGACCATTAACAAAGCCCAACATCACTGGATGCGGCACAAGGCGAATGAACTTCCCCCACTGCATGACACCCGCAAAAATCTGCAACAGCCCCATCAACACCACCGTGGCAAACAGATACTCAACCCCGTGCTGAGCAACCAACGCCACCATCACAACGGCCAAAGCCCCCGTCGCACCGGAAATCATCCCCGGACGGCCGCCAATCAGCGCCGTGATCAAACCCACCATAAACGCCGCATAAAGCCCGACCAACGGGTGAACCCCAGCGACAAAAGCAAAGGCAACCGCCTCAGGCACCAAAGCCAAAGCAACGGTAAGGCCCGACAGAAGCTCAATCCGCACACGCGAAACCGAGAACCCGTCCTCGCCCATCCAACGCAAATCCGTCACGTCTTTGGGCGTTAAGCTTTGGGTAAAACTACGAAATGTCGAGCGCACCATAAGGGCATCCTGTCTGATCAATGATAAGGCTTGGGTTCTGCGTCAAAACGCGTTGCCGCCCGATACCAACAATACCCCCAAAGTGCAAACCCCGCCTGTGGCCAAACGCGTCCCGATGCACAATGTGATCCCCACCACACGCAAACGGCGGGAAAATGAGCGCATCCGATCCCTGAGCATCATAAAGTTACACCAACTCTCGTAACGGAGCAGGAAAGAGCAAAGCGGTTGCTTAGTGTAGGAAGGGGCCTTTGGAATGCCGCATGAACGGCCCAGAGCCGCCGTTCAATAGCCGCTCAAAATTCTGCAGGCGCAGCCCGCACAGCGGACATTGGCCACCTCAAATCAGCGTTTCCAAAAGCGCTTTGTATTCGGCTTTTTAGCCTTGAGATGTTTCTTTAGATCGGTGAAGCCACCAATCTTTGCCCCATCAATGAAGATGAGAGGCGTCGTTGTGATGTGGTGCTTGTCTTTGAACGCATCGGTTTCCCGCCGTGTTCGCAAGATGTGCTCTTCAATGTCATAGTTTTGTTGTCGCAATAGATCACGGGCCGCCGTCCCATACCCACATGTATAGTTCGGTAGGTCCATGCGATACAAAATAGCCTTGGGCATTCGAACGGCTCCTTTTTTCTTTTTTGGAGGTTAGGATTTCCTGTCCGAAGCACAATGCAAAGTTGATAACTTTTCCGTTGATGCAAGCGGCCCAAACACTACCTTGACTGAAACAGGCCACGCCGCAGCGCGGCTTTGCCGAACCGGCCATTCGTGCATCATGCAACATTTTCAGGTGTTCCCCGAAAGGTCGCGTTCAGCCTAATATGTAAATTTACCAAATCCGCTTAGGGCTGCGGGCGGTCATGTCTCGCGAAGCGATGAACGACAGCAAAATCTCTCGCGGCCAGCCGAGTTTTTTCAAAAACTCCGAACATCACGGGTGTCCTCGGCCCTGAAAACTAAAACCCGCCTATGCACTTACCTGTGCACTTGCCCGTGTACGCGCGGTGCACAGTCGGTGCACAACATGTGACACCCTAATCCCACGCAAATGTGTGGTTGCATTCCGCCCCCCTGCGCGCCACCTTTGGGTCAGGCTCGACAAAAGGACATCCCATGACTTCGACGAAAATCGCTGTAATCGGCGGCTCTGGCATTTATGATATTGAGGGTCTTGAAGGCGCTGAATGGACCACTGTGGAAACGCCTTGGGGGGCGCCTTCTGATGCGATCCTGACAGGCACGCTAGAGGGGATCGAGATGGCCTTTTTGCCGCGCCACGGACGCGGCCATGTGCACACGCCCACCACCGTGCCCTACCGCGCCAATATCGACGCGCTCAAACGTCTAGGCTGCACTGATGTGATCTCGGTTTCCGCCTGTGGGTCCTTTCGCGAAGAAATGGCGCCCGGTGATTTTGTTGTTGTAGATCAGTTCATTGACCGCACATTTGCGCGCGAAAAATCCTTCTTTGGCACAGGCTGTGTGGCCCATGTGAGCGTCGCCCACCCCACCTGCCCGCGCCTGTCGGATGCCTGCGAAACCGCCGCCCGCGCGGCGGGGGTGAACGTGCACCGTGGCGGCACCTATCTGGCCATGGAAGGCCCGCAGTTTTCCACTCTCGCCGAAAGCAAAATGTACCGCAACAGCTGGGGCGCGGATGTGATCGGCATGACCAATATGCCCGAGGCCAAGCTCGCCCGCGAGGCGGAGCTCTGCTATGCCTCCGTCGCGATGATCACCGATTACGACAGCTGGCACCCTGACCACGGCGAGGTCGATGTCACTGAAATCATTAAAACATTACAGGGCAACGCCGCCAACGCACGCGATCTGGTCGCCCGTCTTCCCGCCCTGTTGGGCGCTGAGCGCGCGCCCTGTCCCCATGGCTGCGACCGCGCGCTAGAATTCGCTGTGATGACCCAGCCAGATGCACGCGATCCCGCGCTGGTGGCAAAACTAGACGCTGTTGCAGGGCGGGTCCTCTGACCGCGCGCCGCCTCGCTGCGGCCCTATGCTGCGCTGCCTTTCCATTGGCGGCGCAGGATGCAGTTATCAGTGACGGCCCCCTCACGCAGGAGGCGTTTTACAGGCTCGTCGCTTGCGCAGCCCCGCAGGATCAACCCTGCGCAAAACCCTTCTACCATTGGCAATCGCGCGAGATCACTGTTGGCATTGTCCAGCGCGACAAGCCTTTTCTAGGCGGCAAAATTAAACGCGCCGAGGCCGCAGTGGTGCGCGCGTTGCAGCACCTCAACGCTGTGGATATGGGGGTTTCATTGCGGCAAACAGCAGACGACCCAGACATCGCCATTCATCTATTGGATGTGGCCCGAAGCGAGACGATCAACCTTGGGCCAGACCACCTGTTGCACGGGCTTCGAATGGCCAATGCAATTACCGCGCTGGATGTGGAGGGCAGCAGGATTATTGGCGCCTCAATCGCCCTGTCGCGCACCATGACCATCCGGCAATATGAATCCGTTATGCTAGAGGAAATCACCCAAGCTTTGGGCCTGCTCACCGATATCGAAAACCCATATTATCAAAGCAGATCAATCTTCTCGCAGAACGCTGACAACAGCTTGAAAACCCTTGGCGAACAAGACAAACTTGCGCTGATCCGCCACTACCCCCCTCACTGAAAGTTTCCCTATGTCCTTTGATCTTTGGCTCACCTTTGCAGCGGCCTCTCTGGCGCTGCTTCTGATCCCTGGCCCCACAGTTTTATTAGTGCTTAGCTATGCCCTGTCCAAAGGGCGCTCGGTGGCGGTTGCTTCGGCTGCGGGTGTTGCTTTGGGGGATCTGGCGGCGATGTCGGCCTCATTGGCGGGGCTGGGCGCGCTGGTGTTGGCCTCGGCTACCTTGTTCACCGCGTTGAAATGGGTCGGGGCGGCCTATTTGATTTATCTAGGCGTCAAACTGATCCGCTCGGCCCCTACCAGCGGGCTAGACATGCCACAGGCCGATGACATCACCGCGTCACGGGTTTTTGGCCACACCGCAGCGGTGACCGCGCTGAACCCCAAAAGCATCGCGTTCTTCATCGCTTTTGTACCGCAGTTTATTCGCCCGGATGCAGCGCTGCTGCCTCAGTTCACGATCCTGATCGCCACCTTCGTCACCCTTGCAGCCCTTAACGCGTTAGCCTATGCGCTGGCAGCAGATCGTTTGCGCCGTGTCATTTCGCGGCCCAACATTATCGTATGGATCACGCGCGCGGGTGGCGGAGCCCTCATCGCGATGGGTGTCCTAACCGCAACTTTGCGCCGGAGCACATCATGAAAAACGTCAGAGACTACATTCGCACCATCCCCGACTTCCCCCACGAAGGGATTATGTTTCGCGACGTGACAACCCTATTCTCGGACCCGCGCGGGTTTCGCATGGCGATTGATCAGATGCTCCACCCCTACGCAGGGACCCGCATCGACAAGGTCGTTGGCCTAGAGGCACGTGGTTTTATCATGGGCGGCGCAATTGCCCACCAGCTAAGCGTGGGCTTTGTGCCGATCCGCAAAAAAGGCAAGCTACCTGGTAAGACCTTACAACAGGATTACAAACTGGAATACGGCGAGGCGACGATGGAAATCCACGATGACGCCATTCAAGCTGGTGAAAAGGTTTTGGTGGTCGACGACCTTCTTGCCACGGGGGGCACTGCCGAAGCAGGCATCAAACTGCTAGAGCGGCTCGGCGCGGAAATCATCTCGACCAGCTTTATCATCGACCTTCCCGCCCTTGGGGGGCGCAAGCGATTGGAAGCTATGGGGATGGATGTTCAAATTCTATGCGAGTTTGACGGGCTTTAACGCAGCACAGCACCAGGGTTCATGATGCCGTGAGGGTCTAACCCTGCTTTGATGGCCCGCATCGCGCCCATCTTGGCGGGGTCGGCAAACCGCTCAAGGTCGGACACCTTGAACCGCCCGACCCCATGTTCAGCCGAGATAGAGCCGCCAAGGGAATCCACCAGTTCATGCACCGCTGATTTGATCTCGTCTCGTTGGCTGTCGTGGTCGGATCTGCTGCGCCCAGCCTGCGCAAACACGTTATAGTGCAGGTTCCCGTCGCCGACATGTCCAAAACAGTTGATCCTGAACTCCCCCATCCGTGCCAAGGTCTCTCCCGCCTGCGCGATGAAGGTCGGGATCGCGCCCAGCGGGACCGATATATCGTGGCTAGAGATTGACCCGATCCGTTTGTTCGCTTCGGGGATGCTTTCGCGGATGGTCCAGAAACGAGCCGCCTGCGCAGAGGATTGCGCGATCACACCGTCCGTGACCAATTCCGCCTCAGCCGCCTGTTCAAACAATGTTTCCAGCCCCGCTTGCGGGTCCATCCCTTTGGCCAAACCCAGCTCGATCAGCACGCTCCATTCTGGTGGCGTATCAAAGGGCTGGCGCACCTCTGGCATGGTCTCGCTCAGAAACTCAAACCCCTGCTTGTGGATCAGTTCAAACGCGCTGACCATCTCGCCAAAAAGGCTGCGCGCCATGCCCAGCAAAGCCAGCGCCGCCGCGGGGCTATCCACAACCAGCAAAGCCGTGCCAGTGACCGCAGGACGGGCGAACAGCTTGAGCGTAGCGGCCGTGATCACCCCCAACGTCCCCTCGGCACCAATCAACAGGTGTCGCAGATCATATCCTGTATTGTTCTTGCGCAGGCGTGTCAGCCCGTTCCAGATTTCGCCATTTGGTAAAACCGCCTCAAGCCCAAGGCAGAGGTCGCGCGCATTGCCATAGCGCAAAACACCTGTCCCCCCTGCATTCGTGGCGAGGTTCCCTCCGATGCGGGCTGTTCCCTCAGCGGCGAGCGACAGCGGGAACAGCCGGTCTGCTGTTTCGGCGGCGGTCTGAATATCCGCCAGAATGGCACCAGCCTGCGCGACCAAGACATTTTCCTCTGGATAGATCGCGCTGATCTTATTCATGCGCTCCAGCGAGAGGATCAAAGGAGTTGGCCCATCGGGCATAACCTGCCCCCCGACCAGCCCCGTCCCCCCGCCATAAGGCACCACAGCGACCCGCGCCTCATGGGCGAGCCGTATTAACGTCGCGACCTGCTCGGTCGAGCGGGGCTTGGCCAAAACACCTGCCTGCCCTTTGAACCGGCCTCGCGGCTCTTCGAGGTAACCTGCCGATGCGGTTTCGATGATCCCATCGGGCAATGCGGATGCCAGTGTTGCGGCAAAATCAGGGCTAGCGGGATTTAGGGTATGTGTCATATTCTTTTGATCCAATGCCCCTGCAGCGGATGCAAGCAAAACCCGCAATCTTGCTGCTGCGACTAAGAAAATACACATTTTCCTGACGATATATCCCGCTCTGGCGTGATCGCTTGTTGCAAAAGAAGTTCAAACTTTCCTGAACCTTCGCGAGAAAAGCCGCTCTGGGCTTCTGAGCGCCTCACAAGCTGTCACAGGCATTTCATTTGATCAAAGCCGGTTTCGCCCCCATCTCATTAACACACAGCAACACTAGGCCCTTGAAAGGAGCTTTCTATGAAACCGATCATCGCGACATTATCCGCAATCACCCTTACAGCCGGCCTTGCGTTGGTTGGCTCCGCTGCAGCGGCTGATGGGAACAAAATCACCTATCATCAGAATGGCGTCACTTGGAGCACGTCAAATAACATCAGCGTTTTTGGGTCACGCACACGCGACCGTTCATTCAGCGAAAACCGCCACGGGTACCACTTCGGGTCCCCAACACATGGTTCTTATGGCCGTGAGGGCACCTATACCAGATCTGTTGTGAATGCACTGCGGGCTAAAAACCGCCGCAGCAAACGCCATGTTCAGCTAAAGCGCAACTGATCCATCTGCTTAGGTGGCGGTCGTTTTCCCTCGGCGATCGCCCCGCAGCGCGGCATATAGAACATGTGTCCGCCAGCGCCCGTCAATTTGCAGATAGCTTTGGGCCACACCTTCATATTTAAAACCCGAGCGTTCAAGCAGCCCCCGAGAGGCGGTGTTTTCGGGCAGGCAAGCCGCCTCAATCCGGCTTAGATCTAGATGGTTGAACGCGTAATGCACAACCGTCTCGATGGCTTCACGCATGTAACCCTGACGGGTAAACGCCTCACCCGTCCAATAGCCAAGCGTCCCAGCCAAGGCAGGCCCACGGCGAATGTTATCCAAGGTAATCGCGCCCAGCAGGGTCTGATCCGAGCGCCGCACCAGAAACAGAGGCATGGCCGTGCCTGCATTGATCGAACGATTTGCCCAATAGACCCTATTCGAAAACCCTTTGCGGGTTAGATGCTCCTCTGACCATGAGGGCTCCCATGGGGTCAGGAAGGATCGGCTGGCGCTGCGCAAGGCCACCCAAGGATTGAAATCCTGATGGGCTGGCGCGCGCAGGGTCATCCGCTCGGTTTCCAGCTTTAGCTTTCGTCGCCCCAACAACATCAGGCAGCGCGCCTTGCCTCTAGCGCCTGCAAGGTCGGCGCATTTTCAACCGGACCATAAAGCGCCAGCGCGGCGGGTGCGGTCGTGGCCATACGTTCGGCAAAGTCACGCACATCGCCTGTTGTGACAGCATCAATTTGCGCAATCGTTTCCTCCAGTGGCGGGATACGATCCCAAATCTGGATCAGACGCGCCAAACGCTCGGCGCGGTTCGACGGGCTTTCTAGTCCCATCAGCAATCCGGCCTTCATCTGCGCGCGCGCGCGCGCCACCTCGGCGGGTGACATATCGGATGCGGCGCGCTTCATCTCGTCGATGGTGATGCCTGCAAGTTCGGGCAATTGCTCCCCCGAGGTACCTGCATAGACCGTCATCATGCCTGTATCGGCATAGGCACCTGCCTGCGCAAAAATCGTGTAACACAGGCCGCGGTTTTCACGGACCTCTTGGAACAGGCGGCTCGACATGCCGCCGCCAAGGGCCGAGGCGTAAATCTGGGCCACATAGATATCATCCGCGCGGTAGCCCGGGCTTTCGAAACCCAGTGCAAAATGGGCTTGTTCCAGCGCCTTGCTTTGGCGGTGTTCACCGCCTGCAAACACAGCTGGCAACGCAAGCTGGGATGATTTCGGCTTCATATCGCCGAACAGTTTTTCCGCCATTTTCACCAGCGCGTCATGATCCACCGCACCAGCGGCAGACAGGATCATCTGTTCTGGGCCATAATGCTGGTCAATGAACCCGTTCAAATCCGTCCGGTTAAAGCTAGAGACACGCTCGGCAGGGCCAAGGATGGTGCGGCCCATGGGCTGATCGGGATATGCTTTTTCCTGAAGCCAGTCGAAAATCACATCATCGGGGGTATCTAACGCTTGGCCGATTTCCTGAAGGATGACACCGCGTTCAACTTCGATCTCGGACTCGTCCATCACGGGGTTGCGCAGGATATCTGCGATCACATCCAATCCCAGCGGCACATCGTTTTCCAACACGCGCACGTAATAGGCTGTCACTTCGCGCGAGGTATAGGCGTTGATATAGCCGCCAACATCCTCAATCGCTTCGGCAATCTGCAGCGCCGTGCGGGTTTTGGTTCCCTTGAAGGCCATATGCTCTAGGAAATGGGCGATGCCGTTTTGCGCTGGCGTTTCGTGGCGCCCTCCGGCGCCAACCCATACCCCGATCGAGGCCGAGGCCAGCCCCGGCATGTGTTCTGTTACGATGCGAAAGCCATTGGACAGGCGGTGCGTTTGCAATGTCACTGAGCGATCAGTCCTTTAATTTGGGTCTTGAGGGCCTCTAGGTCGTTTGCCACGCGGGTCACGCGCTCAGCACGGTCATAGAGGTCGGCCATACGCGGAGGCAAAGGCGGGCGAATGCCTGTGGCTGCTTCGACCGCATCGGGGAATTTGGCAGGGTGGGCTGTGGCCAGCGTGATCATTGGAGTCGCAGGATCGCGTTTCTCGTTTGCGACTTTCACACCGACTGCCGAATGCGGGCATAGAATTTCACCGCTGCGCCCCAGCATATCTGTGATGGTCGCCGAAGTTTCCTCTTCCGAGGCGCGGCCAGAGGTGTAGTTTTCCGACAAAGCCTGCGCCGCGCCTTGGCTGACATCAAAACCGCCTTGGCCCAGTTCGGCCATCAGCTGCGCAACCGCGCTGCCGTCACGGTCATAGGCGTCAAACAACGCCCGTTCGAAATTCGAGCTGACCTGAATATCCATCGACGGGCTGATGGAGGGGTGGACTGTGTCTTTGTGATACCCCTGCCCTGACAGGCAGCGGTGCAGGATATCGTTCTGGTTGGTCGCCACAACAAGCTGATCAATGGGCAGGCCCATCTTTTTGGCGATGTAACCCGCAAAGATGTCGCCAAAGTTGCCTGTCGGCACGGTAAAGCTCATCTTGCGATCAGGCGCGCCCAAGCTGACGGCGGAGGAGAAGTAATACACAACCTGCGCCAGCACACGGCCCCAGTTGATCGAGTTCACGCCCGCCAGCTTTACGCCATCGCGGAATTCGAAATCGTTGAACATGTCTTTCAGGCGTGCTTGGCAATCGTCGAAATCGCCATCAACGGCCAATGCATGCACGTTGCGTTCAACGGGGGTTGTCATCTGGCGGCGCTGCACTTCGGAGACACGGCCATGCGGGTATAGGATCACCACATCCACATTGGCCAAACCGCGGAAGGCCTCGATCGCGGCCGAGCCTGTATCGCCCGAGGTCGCGCCAACAATTGTCACCCGCTCGCCCTTGCGGCCCAAGGCCAGTTGGAACATCTGCCCAATCAACTGCATCGCAAAATCTTTGAACGCCAGCGTGGGGCCGTGAAACAGTTCCAGCAGGAAGTGGTTCGGCGCCAGCTCTTTCAGCGGCGCGCGCGAGTCATGGCCGAAATCGGCATATGCCTTGGCGATCAGATCGCGAAATTCGGCGTCCGTGAACGTGTCCCCGATAAAGGGGCGCATGACGGTAAAGGCGACCTCTTCGTAAGACTGCCCTGCCATCGCGGCAATGTCATCATGGCTGAGCTGCGGAATGGTTTCGGGAACATACAAGCCCCCGTCACGGGCGAGCCCCGTCAGCATGGCCTCTTCAAAGCTAAGGGAGGGGGCGGTGCCACGGGTAGAGATATAGCGCATGGGTCAGCTCGTTGATTTAGGCGCGCGGCGGGCGCGCAGGATAAAGGCTAGTGTCATCGCCATCCAGATCGCGGCAAGCGAGAACCAAGTGATAGCGTATTCAAGGTGGTCGTTCGGAATCGCGGTGGTGTCAACAGGAAGCGGTGACACAGGGGAATCATTGAAGGATGTTTGCTTTGCTACAACTAGGATCGGGTCGGTTTGCAGGGCTGCGGCCATGGCATCGACATCACGGGCAAACCAGATGTTTTTGGCCAGATCGGCCTCGGGCGTAAAGCTATCGGTTTCTTGGGGCCATTGCAGGTTACCTTGCAGGCTCACCTGCCCGTCATGGGTGGGGATATCGGTCTGCGCCACAGGGACAAACCCGCGATCCACCAAAATGCGGCGCCCGCCAACCTCCATGGCCGAGATGATGCGGTACCCTGCCCCGATCTCTTTCTGGCTGACCAATACACGCAGATATTGCGCGCCCAAAGTTCCGGTGACGGATACGGGCAAATAGATATCCGACGTTGGATCAGGGTTTGCAGGCAGCGCAACGGGGGCGGCATCTGCGCGGGCATTGATATCTGCGATAACGCCCTGTTTCCACTCCAACCGTTGCACCTGCCAAAACCCCAACCACAACAGGATCGCAGCACCGCCAACACCAATAACAAGTAGGAATAGATTTCGGCGCATGAAGCCCCCAGCGGATGGTTAGAAAAGAAAAACGCGCGAGGCATAGCCCCGCGCGTTGGTGTTTAAACTCTGTACCTAAAGGTGCAAGCCCGTCCTTAGGAAGGGATGCCCCAGATGTAGACCGCGAAGAAGAGGAAGAGCCATACAACATCAACAAAGTGCCAGTACCAAGCAGCGGCTTCAAAGCCGACGTGCTGTTCGGATGTAAAATGGCCCGCACGCGCACGCAGCCAGCAAACGAACAAGAACAAAGTACCGATCACAACGTGGAAGCCGTGGAAACCTGTCGCCATAAAGAAGTTGGAATAGAATTCGTAGCCGCCGAATTCCCAACCTTGGTGCAGCAGGTGTTCGTATTCATAAGCCTGTAGGCAGGTGAATAGAACGCCAAGGAAAACAGCGATGATCAAACCGTTTTTCAGGTCTGCGCGGTTGTTACCATGTACCAAAGCGTGGTGTGCCCATGTAACCGCACAGCCAGACAGCAAAAGGATCAATGTGTTGATCAGCGGCAGGTGGAAGGCGTCAACGGGGTAAACCTCTGGCGGGATGTAGGTTGTGCCCACATATTTATCCATCGGATAGATCGCGTGTTTGAAAAAGCTCCAGAACCACGCAGCAAAGAACATCACTTCGGACATGATGAACAGGATAAAGCCATAGCGCAGACCGATCTGAACGGCAGTCGTGTGATCGCCGACCTTGGCCTCATCTACAACGTCGGACCACCATGCAAAGCTGGTGTACAAAGTACCTACAAAGCCAGCCCAAAAGACGAAGGACGTAACATCGTGCATCCACAGAACACCGCCTGTGAGCATAACAAAAGCAAACAGCGCGCTCAGCAGCGGCCAAGGTGACGGGGGTAGAATGTGATAGTCGTGATTTTTTGCATGGGCCATGGCGCGCGTCCCTATGTCCTTTTCATTAGTTCAAGTCTGTTGGCTGATCGACCTCAAGGGCGGCATACCCTTCCGGCAAATCAATTTCGTAGAATGTATAGGAGAGGGTGATGGTATGTATATACTGACCTTCACGATCGCTCACTATTTCGGGGTCAACAAAGAAGCTGACAGGCATTTGTACACGTTCACCAGGCGCTAGCACTTGCTCTTCAAAGCAAAAGCAGTCGATTTTTTCGAAAAAAGCGCCCGCCTGATAGGGTGTTACGTTGTAAGAGGCCTGCCCCGCGATGGGTTTATCCGTCGGGTTATAGGCCTCGTAGAAAGCCAGACCTGTCTCGCCGATGCGGACCTCCATCTGGCGGGTCACGGGTTTGAATTCCCATGGCATGTTGTTGTTCAGTGATCCGTCAAAGCGAATCTTGATCGTCTGATCCAGAATCTCATCCGCGGCGACGTCCGAAATACCCGGCACTCCGCCAAAACCTGTCACACGGCAGAACCAGTCGTAAAACGGCACCGAGACCCATGCGAGCCCCCCCATTAGAACAACTACACTAACTGTTTGAGCGACAGTTTTCTGTGGACCGGTCATTGCCATTAGTCGGATGCCCCCGTGTTCACCTGTTCGCCAACACCATTTGCTTGCGATGCTGGGATGCTAAAGCCCGAAGATGTGATTTTGGTAAAGGTCAGCAATACCACCAGCAGGACAAACGCCCCCAGCAACAGCCCTACCCCGATGTTCAGCCCTTTGCGGCGTGTGTGAATTTCGTGTTCCTGACGCAGGCTCATTACCAGCCCCCCATGCCGAAAGGTTTCAAACCCGCTTCGACCAAAATCGCAACAAAATGTGCAAAGAGATACCAAAGCGACAGGCGGAAAAACTTGCGCTCGACCGCGAAATCATCTGCTTCGCTCATGTCTTCGTCGCGCTGCCAGATGGCATAGGCCCCTTTGAGGAACAAGACGTTCAACACCAGCGCCGTTGCCAGATAGATCCAGCCGCCAATCGCGCTGAATGCGGTGCCAACGGCAAGGATGAACAGCAAAACAGTATAAGCGAGGATGTGGTTACGTGTGGCGCGACGCCCGTGCGTAACAGTCAGCATCGGCACCTTTGCATCGTCATAATCATTGCGCATAAACAGCGCCAGCGCCCAGAAATGCGGCGGCGTCCACATAAAGATGAGGGCAAACATCAACCACGGCTCAAGCGCCATGCTGCCCGTTGCAATCACCCAGCCAATCACTGGCGGGAAAGCACCCGCAGCGCCACCGATAACGATGTTCTGAGGCGTCGAGCGTTTGAGCCACATTGTATAGGGCACAACGTAGAAAAAGATCGTAAAGGCCAGCATAAAGCCCGCCAGCAGATTCGCGCTGAGCGCAAGCATCATCACGGAAAGACCAGATAGGGCGAAACCCAGATACATGGCCGATTGCGGTGTTACCTTACCTGCAGGAATCGGGCGATTGATCGTGCGTTTCATCACCGCATCGATGTCTGCGTCCCACCACATGTTCAACGCACCAGACGCGCCAGCGCCGATGGCCAAAAACAGGATCGAGGCAAAGCCAATCACAGGGTGAACCGAAACAGGCGCCGCCAGCATGCCAACGACAGCTGTAAAAACCACAAGCTGCATCACGCGCGGCTTCATCAGGGCATAGTAATCACCCAGCTGCGGCTCTGCCTCAAAGCTTTGTGTGTTTGTCACGTCTGTCATCGATCGTTTTCCCATGGCATTTCGTGTGGCTAAGCCGCAGCGTGGGGTCAGGCACGCTGCGGCATGTAGGAAGATCAGGGCGAACCCGTTATTTTGCGTCAGTCAGCGGAAGCAACTGTGAGCGTCTGAGGGATACCTGCGTATTCCTCTTTCGCGCGGCTTAGCCACTGGGCGTATTCTTCTTCGGATACAACCTTAACCGTGATTGGCATATAGGCGTGTGCCTGACCGCAAAGCTCGGAACACTGACCGAAATAAACACCTTCTTTTTCCGCGCTGAACCATAGCTCGGCCAGACGGCCAGGAACGCCATCCTGCTTTACGCCAAAGGCTGGGATCGTCCACGAGTGGATCACGTCAGATGCTGTAACCTGAACAACAACGGTCTTGTTTACAGGCACAACAACCGCGGTATCCGTCGCCAACAGCCACTCTGCCTCGGTGTAACCTGCCGCTTCCAGCTCGGCGACGACTTCGGGTGTTTTCATGTTTTCGCCACCCAATGCCGGCGCACCGATCATATAGCTGTCAAAGGCGAATTCATCGTCAACGTATTCATAGGACCAGTACCACTGGTTGCCGATTGCTTTGATTGTCACGTCAGCAACAGGAATTTCCTGCTGGCGGAACAAGATCGGCAAGGACCAAGCACCGATGGCGACGAGAATCAGGATTGGCACAACAGTCCATGCGATTTCCACAGGTGTGTGGTGCGTGAATGTCGCAGGGGATGGGTTCCGTTTCGCGTTATAGCGAAGTGCGACCCAAACCAGCAATGCTGTCACAAACAAAGAGATGATCGTGATGATAACCAGAATCATTCCGTCCAACCACTGCATGTCAGTGGCAAGCTCGGTCACACCTGGTTGGAAGCCCATGTTGCCATCAGTTGGCACGCCGATGATCTCAAGTCCTTGTGGATCAACGCTTTGCGCCCATGCTGGGAGGCTCGTGAAACCAGCCAAAAGGCCAGCAAGTGTGAGGTGCTTTTTCATTTTTGTCGTCCTGATATTCTTGACCCGGGTTGGCAAAATTGCGCCAGAGAGCGCCCTGCCGTTGTAATCTTGCGCCTTACAATCATATTCTGAGAATGAAATAAAGTCCTATGCTTGCGTCACAAAGACGCGAAGCAGCTGATTTGCCCCTAACGGAGTACGCCCGATGGCCGACGCCCCTTTTTCGCCATTCGATGATAACCTTGATCGCGACGCCGCATTAAATGTTTTGCGCACGGCCGTGGCCGGTGCGGATGACGGCGAATTATTTTTTGAACGGCGCCGCTCGGAGGCGCTGATGTTTGACGACGGAAAACTCAAAACAGCCAGCTATGATGCGGCTACGGGGTTCGGTTTGCGTGCTGTGCGCGGCGAAGTCGCAGGCTATGCCCATTCCACAGAAATCTCCGAGACCGCCCTAAAGCGCGCCGCTGAAACCGCCAGATTGGCCGTGGGCGATGGGGGCGGAACATGGGCTGATGCGCCCGATGGCACCAACAAAAAGCTATATACCGACGAGGACCCGATTGCGGGGGCGGAATTCTCTGTAAAAGTTGAAACACTGCGCGAGATGGATGATTTTTGCCGCTCATTGGATCCCCGCGTTGTTCAGGTTAGCGCGTCAATCGCCGCTTCGATTCAGGAAATCGAGATTCTGCGCCCCGAAGGGACCTCGGTTCGGGATATCCGCCCGATGACGCGGGTCAATGTCTCGATCATTGTAGAACATGAAGGGCGGCGTGAAAGCGGTTCGGCGGGCGGTGGTGGCCGGATTGGTCTGGATGGTTTGTTGGCCGCTGAAGATTGGCAGGGCAAAGCACGCGAAGCTCTTAGAATCGCGCTGGTCAATCTGGATGCCGTCCCTGCCCCTGCTGGCGTTATGGACGTTGTCCTTGGCCCCGGCTGGCCCGGGATCTTATTGCACGAGGCGATCGGTCATGGGCTTGAGGGGGACTTTAACCGCAAAGGCTCCTCTGCGTTTGCAGGTCTGATGGGACAACAGATCGCCGCCAAAGGCGTTACCGTTCTTGACGATGGCACGATCCCTGATCGCCGCGGCAGCATCTCGGTGGATGACGAAGGTACGCCCAGCGCCAAAAACACCCTGATCGAAGACGGTAAACTGGTCGGCTATATGCAAGATCGCCAAAACGCGCGCTTGATGGGTGTCAAAAGCACAGGCAATGGCCGCCGCCAAAGCTTTGCCCATATCCCGATGCCGCGCATGACCAATACCTATATGTTGGGCGGCGACACTGCCCCCGGTGATATCGTGGCGGGTTTGAAAGACGGAATATATGCAGTTGGTTTTGGCGGCGGTCAGGTGGACATCACAAACGGCAAATTTGTGTTTTCCTGCACCGAAGCTTATCGCGTCGAAAACGGTATCGTTGGCGCACCGGTCAAGGGGGCGACCCTCATCGGCGACGGCGCGACAGCGTTAAAGCAGATTCGCGCCATCGGGAATGACCCAACCCTTGATCCCGGAATGGGTAATTGCGGCAAACAGGGGCAATGGGTGCCTGTGGGCGTTGGCCAGCCCACCTTGATGATTGGCGGACTTACAGTCGGTGGCGCCGCTGCGTGATCGCCAATATCGGGAAAATTGTGTGGCGGAATGATAAAACCGCCGCTCGGTCCATAGGTTTATGGGATGTCGTGCTGGCAGCAATCGGAACAATGGCCGTCTTGGCCGCGCTAGGCGGCGTTCTGTTACTGGTGGGTGCGGCATTTAATGAACTGAGTTTGATTTGGTTTAGGTACCTTTTAGGCTTTGGCTACCTATTCGCTGTGAGCCCCTTGTTGTCTTGGTTCGGATTTATATTCGGGAGTGCTGGTTTTTTAATCGCCGCACGCTGCGGCGCTGCCGGCTGGCTTTCAACGACCCTTTTGGGGGCCGCCTTAGCAACTTTGGTGTATTTTCCCTTCTTTCGCAATGACATACATCCTGTGGTCCTCATGCTATGTGGTGCGCTAAACGCCATGACTTTCTGGGTCCTTATGAAAGGGCGACGTTCAGACGCTCTGATAGCGCCTCAATCAACGCGGTTATCCAGTTAGAGCCAAATCTTCCAAAATCGATTCATCCCCTGTTAACCACCAAAAGTTATACCTGATTCCAGTAACAGACGGAGTAACGGGATGACTGCTAGGGACACCAATCCTTCTTCCACTCACCCCCCACTCCCACCCCCCCCGGAAGACGAACAGTTCGCCCGTCTCCGTCTGTTACGCTCGCGCCGGGTCGGTATTGCTACGTATAAACGACTACTGATTGAACACGGCACTGCGCAAAATGCGCTGGCCGCGCTACCAGAGGTAGCGCGCGCCGCGGGCGTCAAAGATTACGCGATCTGCCCCGAAGGGGTCGTTCATGCAGAACTGCGCGCGGCCCGTGCCGCAGGGGCCAAGCTGCTGCATATAGATCACCCCGATTACCCTTCAACCTTGGCTGCCTTGCCTGATGCCCCGCCTTTTTTGTGGTTGATGGGCGATCCTGCCTTGCTGAACCGTCCGATGATCGCCTTGGTTGGTGCGCGAAACGCCTCATCTTTGGGGACGCGCATGGCGCGCACCCTTGCCCATGACCTAGGTGAGGCTGGTTTTGTCGTTGTTTCGGGATTGGCCCGTGGCATTGATACTGCCGCGCATCTGGCTGCGCTTCCGTTTGGGACAATCGCGGTACAGGCTGGCGGTGTGGATGTCATTTACCCTGTTGAGAATAGTGAACTGGCCCATAACATACACCAAACTGGGCTGCGCCTGTCTGAGCAACCCTTCGGCCTTCAGCCAACGGCGCGCCATTTCCCCAAACGTAATCGCATCATTTCAGGCCTTGCACGGGCAACAGTCATTGTCGAAGCCGCCGCCAAGTCTGGGAGCCTGATCACCGCGCGCGATGCATTAGACCAAGGCCGCGATGTTTTTGCTGTTCCTGGGCATCCCTTTGATGCCCGCGCCGCAGGCGGCAACATGTTGATCCGTGACGGGGCGACATTGATCCGCAATGCAAATGATATTTTCGAGGCCCTAGGCCCCCTCGAAAACAGCAGCCCAGAGCTGCCTCTTGCGCCCCCTGCCCCAAAACCAACTGCGACCAAACAGCGCCGCAGCCTGCGCGAGACGGCAAACCTGCACCTAACGATTTTGCAACGCCTTGGCCCCTCTCCCGTTGCGGAAGATCAGTTGATCCGCGATCTACAGGTTCCCCCATCCGAAGTTGCCCCAACCCTTGTGGAGTTGGAGATGGATGGCAAAGTGACCCGCAGCGCTGGAGGGTTGCTTTCGCGTCCTGTCTGATGGGAAAAGCATCGCGAAAAAATCGCCAAACCAAAACCCGATATGCGACCGAAGCTGCGATTTTCCCCGCTTCGGGCTAAACCCCAGATTGCATGCCGCATTGACAAAGACCCCTTGCATCCCACATGTCAATGGCCGTAGACGCCGCAATAACTCCACGTCGAAGGACCGAAATTTCATGCCAGTAGTCGTTGTCGAATCTCCCGCCAAGGCCAAGACGATCAACAAATATCTCGGTGATAATTTCACGGTTCTGGCCTCTTATGGCCACGTCAGAGACCTGCCGCCAAAGAACGGATCGGTTGATACGGACAATGATTTCGAGATGCTTTGGGAAGTGGACAGCGGCTCGAAAAAGCACATGAAGGCGATTGCCGACGCGCTGAAAGAAGACAACGAACTGATCCTCGCGACTGACCCTGACCGCGAAGGAGAGGCGATCAGCTGGCACTTGCAAGAGGCGCTGACCGCCCGCAAGTCCATTAAGAAAGACACGCCCGTGAGCCGCGTCGTTTTCAACGCGATCACCAAAAACGCCGTCACGGAGGCGATGCAAAACCCGCGCCAAGTCGACATGCCATTGGTTGAGGCCTATCTGGCGCGGCGCGCGTTGGATTATCTCGTTGGGTTTAACCTTAGCCCGGTTTTGTGGCGCAAACTGCCGGGCGCAAAGTCTGCGGGGCGCGTACAATCCGTCACCCTGCGCCTGATCACCGAGCGTGAGATGGAGATCGAGGCGTTTCGCCCTCGTGAATACTGGAGCGTAAAGGCGCTTGTCGCGACACCAACAGGCAAAGAGTTCGAAGTGCGCCTGACCGAACTCGCTGGTAAAAAGCTGGATAAGTTCGACCTTAGCGATACAACAAAAGCAGAAATGGCTGTTCAGGCTGTTTCCAGCCGCGATCTAAAGGTTTCTTCGGTCGAAGCAAAACCCGCTTCGCGCAACCCGTCTGCGCCGTTCATGACGTCGACCTTGCAGCAAGAAGCCAGCCGCAAATTCGGCATGGGCGCGCGCCAAACGATGAGCACCGCCCAGCGCCTGTATGAAGCGGGCCACATTACATATATGCGGACAGATGGCATCGACATGGCCCCCGAAGCCGTGCAGATGGCGCGGGACGCCATTTCAGACCGTTATGGCGATAAATACGTTCCCGAAAAACCGCGCGTTTACAAGAACAAAGCCAAGAATGCCCAAGAAGCCCACGAATGCGTGCGCCCCACCGAGATGTCCAAGGATGCGGATGCGCTCAACCTCATGGATGCGGATCAGCGCAAACTCTATGATCTGATCTGGAAACGGACCTTGGCCTGCCAGATGGCAAGCGCACGGATGGAACGGACCACGGTCGAGGTAGCCTCGGACGATGCGCAGGTGACATTGCGCGCCACGGGTCAGGTTGTTTTGTTTGACGGCTTTCTCAAGGTCTACGAAGAAGGCCGCGACGATGTCGCTGATGATGATGAAAAGCGTCTGCCCCAAATCGCACAGGGTGATGTTCTCACCAAATCCGCCGCGGCCCGTTTCGCGGAAGAGTTCACAAAGGCCGCTGGCGTAACGGATGAAGATCTGATCGACGCGGGTGACAAAGGCACCTCTGGCATGCAGCGCAAATCGGGCGCGTTGTTGGCCGAAAAAGAAGCCGTGCTTGGCTCACAGCACTTCACCCAGCCGCCACCGCGTTATACCGAGGCGACATTGGTCAAACGTATGGAAGAGCTGGGCATTGGCCGTCCGTCTACCTATGCCAGCATTGTCACAACCATTCAGGATCGCGGGTACGTGCGCCGTGAAGGTCAGCGCCTGATCCCCGAAGACAAAGGCCGTTTGGTAACGGCTTTCCTCGAGAATTACTTCCGCCGCTACATCGGCTATGATTTCACCGCCGATCTAGAGGACCAGTTGGACAAGGTTTCTGCCGGTGACGCGGAATATAAAAAGGTTCTGCACCGTTTTTGGAACGATTTTTCCGCAGCGATCGCGGAAACAGCCGATCTGCGCATCACCGAGGTTCTGGAAAAAATCAACGACGTACTCGCGCCGCACCTCTTCCCGCCGAATGAGGAAGGGACCGATCCGCGTATCTGCCCCAACTGTGGTGAGGGCCGCCTTAGCATGCGCACTGCGCGTTCTGGTGGCGCGTTCATTGGCTGCTCAAACTATCCTGAATGCCGTTATACCCGCCCGTTCGGCCCGCCAAACCCAGAGGCCGAAGCCTCTGCGATTCCACCGGATGGCAAACTGCTGGGCGAAGATCAGGGCGACGAGATTCGCGTCTTTAAGGGGCGGTTCGGCCCATATGTGCAACGCGGCCCCGTGACCGAAGAAAACAAAAAGCCGCCGCGCCAGTCGATCCCAAAGGAATGGCCACCAGAAGAGCTGGAGCTGGAGCGCGCATTGATGTTGCTTTCCCTGCCTCGCGAAATCGGCCCCCACCCCGAAGACGGCATTATGGTGTGGTCCAATATCGGCCGTTACGGCCCGTATTTGAAACACGCGCCCAGCACCTCGGATCGGGGGGGCACAAACGCCAACCTTGAAGGGCTGGACGAGGTGTTTACCGTTGGTATGAACCGCGCGGTACAGTTGCTGGCCGAAAAGGTCGCCTCACGTGGCAAACGGGGCCAACCGGCAGCACCGCTGCGCGAATTGGGCGAACACCCCGAGGCAGGTGGCCCCGTCAATGTGATGAAGGGCAAATACGGCCCCTATGTGAAATGGGAAAAGATCAACGCGACGATCCCCGACACCGTAGACCCCGAAGAAATCACCATGGCGCAGGCCGTGCACCTGATTGATGAACGCGCCGAAAAGGCTGGCAAGAAAAAACCAGCCGCCAAGAAAAAGGCCGCGCCAAAGAAAAAGCCTGCTGCGAAAAAGAAAGCGCCAGCAAAAAAGGCTGCTCCTAAAGCGGCGGCAAAAAAGGCACCTGCCAAAAAAGCTGCTACAAAAACAGACGAATAAGCGTGAGCGGCCCTGTGATTTCACATGGGGCCGCGCACATCGATTCACATTCCCGTTAACGCGCTGATTGCCTCTAGGCCTTTGGGTATTTTTCGCTATCCCTGCTTTTGAGAGACAAATAAGAGCAGAGCAATGACAACCAACCCGATTTCCCGCCGCAAGCTGCTGGTTGCCTCAGGCGCAGCCCTTGCCGCCCCTTCTTTGGCTTTGGCCCAAACGGCTCCTCCAGTCAGCGTTAACCGCCGCAATATCATGAGCTTCACCCCCCAACGGTGGCAGGATCATTTCGACGAATTGGGCAATGGCGCGATTGTTGCGGATATCACGTCACGTGCGCTTCATTTCTGGAGCGGCGATGGCGAGATATATAACGTCTACCCTTCCTCGGTTCCGCGTACGGATGAATTGACCAAACGCGGCTATACCAAGATCGTGCGCAAACGTGTTGGCCCCGATTGGACACCAACCCCGTCGATGATCGAACGGGATCCAGACCTAAAATACATGCCCCCCGGCCCCGGCAACCCGCTGGGCACGCATGCGATGTACCTGTCATGGCCTGCGTATCTGATCCACGGCACCCACGATACACGCAAGATCGGGCGCCAATCCTCGGATGGGTGTATCGGTCTTTATAACCATAAGATCGAAGAGCTATTTGCGCTGGTGGAAATCGGCACACAGGTTCGTCTATTCTAAATATCCATCGGAATTCATCAAAATGTACCGCATCGCGATTTCTGCGGCGCGGCATTCATTGACTCCGCCTTTGCCCAAGGCCACAACTCTCCAACCTATTCATGGATCATGGGGAGCACAATTTCATGAAAAAAGTCTACGCTAGCGCCGCCGAGGCCCTTGATGGGATTCTCGAAGACGGCATGCTGATTGCATCAGGTGGCTTTGGCCTGTGCGGTATTCCTGAACTGTTGCTGGCCGCTATTCGCGATGCGGGCACCAAAGATCTGACATTTGCCTCCAACAATGCAGGTGTTGACGATTTTGGGATCGGTATCTTGTTGCAGACCAAACAAGTGAAAAAGATGATCTCTTCCTATGTTGGTGAAAACGCAGAGTTCATGCGCCAGTATTTGTCGGGCGAGCTGGAACTGGAATTCAACCCACAGGGCACTTTGGCCGAGCGCATGCGCGCTGGTGGTGCTGGCATTCCCGGCTTTTACACCAAAACAGGTGTCGGCACGGTGATTGCTGAAGGTAAGGAAGTGAAAAACTGGGGTGGTCAGGATTACATCCTCGAAGAAGGTATCTTTGCTGATCTGGCCATCGTCAAAGCATGGAAAGCAGATGAGACAGGCAACCTGATCTTCCGCAAAACCGCGCGCAACTTTAACCCGCCAGCCGCAATGTGCGGAAAAATCTGCGTGGTAGAAGTAGAAGAGATCGTGCCAACGGGCAGCCTAGACCCCGATCACATCCACCTGCCCGGCATCTATGTGCACCGCATCATCCAAGGCGAGCACGAAAAGCGCATCGAACAACGCACAACCCGTAAACGCGAGGAAGCATAATCATGTGGGACCGCAACCAAATGGCGGCACGCGCCGCACTCGAGCTGGAAGACGGCATGTATGTGAACCTTGGCATCGGGATTCCGACGCTGGTGGCGAACTATGTCGGCGACAAAGACATCACCCTGCAATCGGAAAACGGCATGCTGGGCATGGGCGCCTTCCCATACGAGGGTGAAGAAGACCCAGACCTGATCAACGCAGGCAAGCAGACCATCACCGAAATGGACCGCACGGCCTATTTCGATTCTGCGACCTCGTTTGGCATGATCCGCGGTGGTAAAATCGCCGCTGCGATCTTGGGCGCGATGGAAGTTGCTGAAAACGGCGATCTGGCGAACTGGATGATTCCGGGCAAGCTGGTCAAAGGTATGGGCGGCGCGATGGATCTGGTCGCTGGCGTTGGCCGCGTTGTTGTTGTGATGGATCACGCCAACAAGCACGGCGAAAGCAAAGTCCTAAAGGAATGCACCCTGCCCCTGACGGGTAAAGGCGTTGTAGACCGCATCATCACCAACATGGGTGTTCTTGATGTTGTAGAAGGTGGCCTACGCATCGTTGAATGCGCCGAAGGCGTTACCGAAGAAGAACTGCGCGCCGCAACCGAGGCAACGCTGGTCGATTAAACCCGCCGTTACTTCATCTGCGCAAAGACACAGCCGTCCGAGATCAACTCGGGCGGCGTTTTACATAGCCCCTTGGCCACCTGAAACGCCGCCAGCACCTTTGGCACATAATCACGCGTTTCTGCATAGGGTGGCACACCCTCATATTTACGAACCGAACCCTCACCAGCGTTATAGCCGGCCAGAACAAGAATCGGATCGTTTTTGAATTCGCCCATCAGCCAATCAAGATATTTGATCCCACCTGCGATGTTCTGTTCAGGCACCGAGCTGTCTTTTACACCAAAACGGCTGGCCGTTGCGGGCATCAGCTGCATCAGCCCCTGCGCCCCTGCACTGCTTACTGCATCTGAACGGCCAGAGGATTCGACCGATATCACCGCCAAGGCCAGCGCGGGCGAGACCTTTGTTCCGATGGTTGAGCGCAAAATGTTTACCCCATGCACCTTTGCGATGTCCTGCATATGCTGAAGGCGCGGCGCTGGCACCGCCTTTGAAGCGCCAGATAGTGTTGTCATCGCTTGCTCTAGGCGACCAGGGCCTGATTTAGCCGCATCAGGCGACACTTTGGTCCAGAACCAATCATATTGCCCCTCCTTGGGGCGAGTCGCTTTGGCTACGGGGGCCGCTGCGACGGCCGATTCTGCGGAAACGGCAGGTGCGGGGCGATTAATTTGCACATTCACGCGTTTTCGCGCCCCTGCTTTGGGCGGTTTTACGAATTTCGGCTTAAAATCCGGAAAGGCGGGAGGGGAATCTGCAAGAATTGGCGAGCTGACAGGCAAAAAGGCCAGCGAAACACCCAGTGCTACTATGATCGAAGTCCGTTTCATGAGGTCTGCTCTTATTATGAGTGCATTTTTTCCAGCAATATCGCGCAGAATCCCGCTCCAATCCAGCAAATGAGGCACTCAATCATGGCGATTTTGCCTCAATTGGGGTGTTTGAGCCGCAGATATTAACTAATTTAAAATTTCTTCACAATTTTTATCATTAGTTTTCAATGCAATAAGCCCATATCCATAAAAACAATCCTAACAAACGCAAATGCCTCATTTGCCGCCAAATTCATGCCCCAATCATCCGGCTATATAGCGTCATACCAAGTCAAGCAGGCCTGAATGAGAGCGGGCCACACGGCGAGACAAGGTTGAACTTGAAAACTTAAAAATCCTTTGGAGGGATACTACCATGATGAAATTCGTAAAAAACTTCCGCAACGACGAAGACGGCGCAGTAACAGTTGACTGGGTTGTTCTTACAGCTGCTGTTGTTGGCCTGGCGATTGCTGCCTACGGCTCCATCCAGTCCGGCGCAGAATCCATGACTGCAAACACCGCGACCTTCCTGGGCGACCAGACAATCGGCGAAGTTGGTGCACCTGTTTCTGAATAAGAAACGCATCTGCTGATAGCTTAAGCTATCGCCAGTTATCAGGGGGCTGCGTTCTGCACGGAATGCAGCCCCCTTTTTCTTTGACGATGCTGCGAAGGTGGCACAGCAAGAAAGACAAACGATGTTTACATATCTTAAATCATTTCGCGCCGATGAGCGCGGCGCCGTTACTGTAGACTGGGTTGTTCTGACAGCCGCGGTTTGTGGCCTAGCCATCGCATCTTTTGCCTCGATCCAGCAAGGCAGCCAAAGCGTCGGCAACAATGTTGGTGAATACCTAACTGACACAGACATCGAAGACATAATGGATCTGGATGGCAGTTAAGGTCGGCAGGCATGCGTTTTTTCGCATCCCGGACCTAATATCACCACAATCTTCCGGCAACGTGGTCGGGAGAATGAAACCCTTCGGGTTCGCTCGGAGCATGAGGAAAAGAGGAACACATTATGCGCATGATTTTTGGACTTGTGCTACTTGTCGGCATCGCGCTGGCTGGTGGGGCGGTGTATCTCGCAAAAGGTCAGATCGGCCAATATAAAACAGCCATTGCACGCGCAGAAGCCGCCAAGGCACAGATTGTTCCGACACAAAAGATTTTTGTTGTGAACCGTGCCCTCAAATATGGAGAGAAACTCGCGAAAGAGGATGTAAGGGAAGTCGATTTCCCGAAAGCAGCTCTTCCTGAAGGGCATTTCACCGACATCGCATCAATTTTTCCCGAAAACACGGATAAACCCCGCGTTGTCCTGCGTCCTATTGAAAAGGACGAGGCATTGCTGGCGGTCAAAATCACCAAACCAGGCGAAGATGCTGGCCTAACCTCCCGACTTGAAAAAGGGATGCGCGCTTTTGCGATCAAGGTTGACGTTTCATCCGGTGTTTCGGGCTTTTTGCGCCCTGGTGACCGCGTAGACATCTATTGGACCGGACGCGCCGGCGGCGGGCAAAGCCGCAATGACGTGACCAAGATCATCGAGGCATCTGTCCCTCTGATCGCGGTTGACCAGCGCTCTGGTGATCTAGAGGGGACACAAATTGCCCGTACAGTTACCGTTGCGGTAAACCCAAATCAGGTTGCCTCCCTTGCTCAGGCGCAATCATCAGGTCGCCTATCGCTATCTTTGGTTGGCGCAGGTGATGACATTGTAACCGCAACCAACATTGAGGTGAACCAACAGGATCTATTGGGGATTGCCCCCCAAGTTGCAGCGCCTGTTGCCAAAGAGGAAAAGGTCTGCACCATTCGGACACGCCGCGGCGCAGAGGTTGTTAACCTTCCTATCCCTTGCACAAATTAATGAAACTTAGGGGGAATTGCCCCTAGGTTCATGCGCCAAAAAACGCCGCCCTCTGCTCGGGGCGGCGTTTCGCGTTGTGGGTATGTTGCCATTTATCCACAGAAAGATTTCCCCTGAACGCATTGATTCTTGCAAAAAAATTCAAACTGAAGCAAGGTTAACCAAACGACGGGCAAAAAGACCCTATTTTGAGGCGTGATCAAAAAGGCAGGTCACATGAAAATCGATAGATTTCTAAAGGCAGCCCTACTGGGGCTAACGCTAAGTGTATCCGCAGTTGCAATGACCGCCCCTACGGCTGTCAGTGCTGATAACCTGCGCGTGGTAAAAAGCGGGACCAGCTCAAGGCTGCAAGTTCCGCTTAATCGGGCGATTGTTGTCGAAAGCGATACCCCATTCGCAGAGCTGAGCATCGCCAACCCTGGCATTGCTGATCTTTCATCCCTTTCGGACCGCACAATTTACGTGCTGGGTAAATCACCAGGGACAACGACCTTGACCCTGTTTGATGCTTCTGGCCGTTTGATCACCAACGTTGAGGTGCAGGTAACCCCTGACCTTTCCGAATTCAAAGAACGCCTGCGCCAGATTCTACCAGGCGAGCGTATCGAAGTACGCTCGGCCAATGACGGTATCGTTCTTTCAGGCATCGTATCTTCCACTCAGCGCCTCCAACGGGCGCTGGAATTGGCCGAACGTTACGCCCCCGAACGGGTTTCCAACCTGATGAGCGTTGGCGGCATTCAACAGGTCATGTTGAAAGTGCGTTTTGCTGAAATGCAGCGTTCTGTGTCAAAATCTCTGAGTTCATCGCTGTCTTTGGGCGGTGGTATTGGCAGCGACCTTGGTGTGTCTGCGGGAACCGGCTCTTTGACATCAAGAAGCGGCAGCACCTCTGCCCTTGCAGGGTCTTTACCAGAAACCAACACCAACACCGGTGCTGTCCTATTCGGATTTAATGCAGGATCGACGCAGGTCGGCATTCTGCTGGAAGCCTTGGAACAAAAAGGCGTGGTTCGCTTTCTTGCCGAGCCAAACCTTGTTGCGCTTTCCGGTCAGGAAGCCAAGTTTTTGGCGGGTGGTGAATATCCTGTCCCCGTTGCCCAGACCAACGAAACAACGACGGTTGAATTCAAACCCTTTGGTGTTGAATTATCCTTTATTCCGCGTGTTGTAGACAAAGATCTGATCAACCTCGAGCTGAATGCAGCCGTATCGGCGATTGATACCACAAACGGGATCACCTTAGACGGTTTTGACATCGCGGCCTTCTCGCGCCGTGAAACATCGACAACCGTTGAAATGCGTGACGGCGAAAGCTTTGCCATTGCTGGCCTTTTGCAAGATGACTTTACCGATAGCTCGGCGCAGCTGCCATGGATTGGCGATGTGCCTGTTCTGGGCGCCCTCTTCCGGTCGGCCAGCTATCAGCGCAGCCAAACCGAGCTGGTCATCATCATCAGCTCGCACCTTGTCACCCCTACCCGTGGCGAAGCTCTGGCTCTGCCAACCGATCGCATCAAGCCTCCGACAGAAAAAGACCTGTTCCTACACGGTCGCACTGCTGCAGGCACACGCACCCCGAAAAAAGGGGCTGCTGGCGAGGTTGCCAAGCAGGACTTTACCGGGTCATATGGCTATGTACTGGATTGAGACAATGCAAAGCATGACCTATCGGAAAATCATTACGGGCAGCATACTGTCAGCGGCGGTGGGTTTGGGCGCATGCACAACCACTTCTAATGATCCAGTTTACACGCAATTTTATAGCGAAGCAGGATCGCTTGTTGATACTGGCGATTTTGGGAATGCGACCCTGAACAACCGATTGGTTATGACTGGCGAACGCCAGTATACCTTTGATTTGGCTCAACGTTTTTCGAACGAAGTCGATAGCACTGTAAACTTTGCGTTCAACTCATCCCAGTTGGATGGGCAAGCGCGTGCAATCCTGCGTCGCCAAGCAGGCTGGATCAAACAGTTCCCCGAAATCCGCTTCCGCGTTTACGGGCACACAGATGCTGTTGGGTCCAACCGCTCAAACAAGAGCTTGGGCCAGCGCCGTGCGAATGCTGTTGTGGCCTATCTGGCGACTCAAGGGATCAGCCGCAGCCGTCTGGAAGCCGTTGTTTCCTTTGGAGAAACCCAACCACTGGTCGTGACCCAAGGGCGCGAGCGTCGGAATCGCCGGACCGTCACCGAAGTGAGCGGCTTTGTGAAACGTCATCCAACCGTCATGGATGGCAAATACGCCCAAATCATTTATCGCGATTATATCGCCAGTGCGGTTGCGCCCTCGCAGCTGTCTTCAGCGGCAACAGCCAGCCTCGCATCCGAGTAAAGCACTGAAAAACAAACAAAAGCCGCCTAATTCAGGCGGCTTTTTTTATGGATTATGGCCTCTTTTTCGACGGGCTAATCCGCCTTTGATCACCATGATCGTTTCAATAAACCCTACAATCGCAGCTTTTAGGCCCCAATCTCGCCCCAGTTGCCTGCGATTTATTCCTCAACGAGAAAACTCCGTCCGGGAAAAAGACCGGAGGGGGGCGCCATGGCCCTGATTGCGGATCACTTTGATACGTAACACGAAGCCAGACCGCCCTTTGATTGAAGGAATGAAGGCAATGAGCAGCGTAATGCCGCAACCAGAACAGGATGTTATCCTTGCATGCACCGTCAGCCGCGACGTGCAGAACTTTGATCTCTTGATCGAGGACATGGAGAGCACATTGGGAGAAAGCTGGGGAGATCTTGGATTTTCCGAGGCTCTTGCGTTCTTTGGCCAGCCCGAGGCCGAGAACATGGAGTTCATTGCCCTTGCGATGGATGACGCCGACGAAGAAGACATGCCTTTGCTGACCGAGATTATCGTTCAGGCCAAAAACCGTGGCTTGAAGGTGATCCTCATTGCCGAAGACGTGACGCCAGCCTCGCTGCATTCATTGCTGCGTCAAGGTGCAGACGAGTTTGTCCCCTACCCGCTTCCCGAAGGGGAGCTGGCGCAGGCCATCGAACGTATCCGCACGCCAGACCCAGAGCCAGTCGCCGCATCCACCAGCATGTTGACCTCTGGTGCACAGAAAGATGGCGCATTGATTGTTGTTCATGGTCTTGCTGGTGGCACCGGTGCCACGACAATGGCTGTGAACCTTGCATGGGAGCTGGCCAATTCCGACAAGACAGACAACCCATCGGTTTGCCTGTTGGACTTTGATTTACAATATGGGTCCGTTTCAACCTTCCTCGACCTGCCGCGTCGTGAGGTTGTTTATGAAATGCTGTCAGATACCGAAAGCATGGATGAAGAGATCTTTGGACAGGCTTTGTTGACTTTTGAAGACAAGCTTCATGTGCTGACGGCCCCATCTGACATGTTGCCGTTGGATCTGCTGACATCCGAAGACATTGATCGCGTTCTGGATATCGCCCGCAACCAGTTTGACTATGTTATTGTCGATATGCCCTCGACCTTGGTTCAATGGTCCGAAACTGTTTTGACCTCGGCGCATATCTATTTCGCTACGCTAGAGCTGGACATGCGTTCGGCGCAGAACACATTGCGCTTCAAACGCGCCCTTCAATCCGAAGAGCTGCCGATTGAAAAGCTGCGTTATGTGATGAACCGCGCGCCAAAATTTACCGACATCAACGGCAAGAGCCGCGTGAAACGTATGGCCGAAAGTCTGGACATTAGCATTGATTTGCAGCTGCCCGATGGGGGCAAGCCGATCACCCAAGCAAATGACCACGGTCTTCCGCTGGCATCTTCGGCCCCCAAAAGCCCGCTCCGCAAAGAGATCGCCAAACTGGCCGCCTCTATTCACAACCTGCGCGACGATAGCGCCGAAGCCGCCTAAGCCCCGAGCAGAGAAAGCACAACGCAATGTTCTCAAAGTATAAAAAAACAGAAGCAGCCCCAGAGCCAAAGGTTGTAGAAGCTCCTGTAGCATCAGCAAAACCAGAAGCCGCCGCCAAAATGCGCCGCGCTGCTGCGCCTGCTGCTGTGGCTCCGATTGATAAGGAACTCAAGCGCAAGCAGCGCATGGGCGATATCAAGCTGGACCTGCACCGTGTTCTTCTCGACAATCTGAACCTGGCCGCGCTAGAGCACGCAACCGAAGCGGACCTGCGTCAGGAAATCAATGCGATCTCCTCTGAGCATCTGGCGGAAAAATCCATTGTTCTGGGCCGCGAAGACCGCATGACCCTGAACTCGGAGCTATATGACGAAGTCACGGGCCTTGGCCCGCTGGAAACCTTGCTGCAAGATGAAACCGTCAACGATATTCTCGTAAACGGCCCGCAGCAGATTTTCGTTGAACGCTCGGGCAAGCTCGAACTCACCGACATCACGTTCAAAGACGAACGCCACCTGCTGCGCATCATCGACAAGATCGTTTCGGCTGTGGGTCGTCGTGTGGATGAAAGCAACCCTTACGTGGATGCGCGCCTGAAAGACGGGTCGCGTTTCAACGCCATGGTTCCCCCTGTTGCGGTGGACGGTAGCCTTGTTTCCATTCGTAAGTTCAAAAAGGACAAACTCGGCATCGACGATCTGGTGCAATTCGGGGCCTTCACCGAAGAAATGGCTGCATATCTACAAGCCGCCGTTGCCACCCGCCTAAACGTTATCGTATCGGGTGGTACGGGTTCGGGTAAAACGACCACGCTTAACGCGCTGTCCTCCTTTATTGATAACGCCGAACGCATCCTAACAATCGAAGACACGGCCGAACTTCAGCTGCAACAGACCCACGTGGGCCGGATGGAATCACGCCCGCCAAACGTGGAAGGCAAAGGCGAGGTTTCCCCCCGCGACTGTCTGAAAAACGCCCTGCGTATGCGCCCTGACCGCATCATCGTGGGTGAGACACGCGGCGAAGAAGTTATCGACATGCTTCAGGCCATGAACACAGGCCACGATGGTTCCATGACCACAATCCACGCCAACTCGGCGCGTGATGGTGTGTCGCGTTTGGAAAACATGATCGCGATGGCGGGTATCGAAATGCCACTTAAGGCCGTTCGTAGCCAGATTTCATCGGCTGTGAACCTGATTGTACAGGCCTCGCGTCTTCAGGACGGTAGCCGCCGCATGACCTCCATCACCGAGATCACCGGCATGGAAGGTGATGTTATCTCGATGCAGGAAATCTTCCGCTACCAGCGTGTGGGCCTAACCCCGGATAACAAAATCATCGGTCACTTCACCGCAACGGGCGTGCGCAGCCACTATGCTGAACGCTTCCGCATGTGGGGCTATGACCTGCCTGCCGCCATCTACGAACCCATCGCCGCGCAATAAGGACAAGAGCCATGAGTGCAGAACCAATCATCTACGGGCTGATCTTTGTCGGCGTCCTCGTTTTGGTCGAGGGCGTGTATCTGGTTGCGTTTGGTAAATCCATCTCGCTCAACAGCCGCGTAAACCGCCGCCTTGAGATGCTGGAAAAAGGTCAACGCCGCGAAGAGGTTTTGGACAAGCTGCGCAAGGAAATGCAGCAGCACATGAAGGCCAAAACCATCCCGCTTTACTCGCTGCTTGCGGAAAAAGCGCAAAAAGCCGCGATTGCCTTTACGCCACAGCAGCTTGTGCTGATCATGGCCGCATTGTCGGGCATCGTGTTTTTGGGCCTGACCGTTGGCACCGCGACCGAAGTGCCCGTGCGCGCCGCGATGTCAGTGGGCATGGGCATCGGGGCTGTCTTTATGTGGGTCTCCATGAAAGCCGGCAAACGGATGGCGATCATCGAAGAACAACTGCCAGACGCTGTGGAGCTTATGGTGCGCTCGCTGCGTGTTGGTCACCCGTTTAGCAATGCGATTTCTATCGTTTCAAAGGAAATTCAGGATCCGCTTGCCTCGGAATTCGGGGTTATCGCGGATGAAGCGGCCTATGGCCGCGATGTTGGCGAAGCGTTAAAGGATATGGCTGAGCGTCTAGACATGCAGGATTTACGCTTTCTTGCTGTTGCGGTGACGATCCAGCAGCAATCTGGTGGTAACCTTGCCGAAATTCTGGCCGGACTGGCCAAAGTGATCCGCGCCCGTTTCCGCCTGTTCCGCCGTGTAAAGGCGATCACCGCCGAGGCGAAATGGTCGGGCAAATTCCTGTCCGGTTTCCCGATCATGGCCCTGATCGTGATCAACATTGCCGACCCGAATTACTATGACGAAGTCAAAGAAACACCTTACTTCATCCCAGCCTGTTTCTTTGTCGGTATCTTTTTGGGCGTTAACCTTCTTGTGATGCGCGTGCTCACAAACATCAAAGTGTAAGGGGGCTGCTATGCTCAGCACCATCAATACAGCAATCAGCGATGTCATGGGGCCCTTTGGCCTGATCATCATTCTTGGCGTTTTGGGGATCATCACGGTTCTTGCAACTGTTGTGATGATGATGAACCAACCCGAAGACCCGCTGGACAAGCTTAAGCGTCAGGCGAGTTCCTCGCGCGGCTCGGGCGATGCCCCTGCGGCCCTGCGCCAGAAAGAGGGCAACGCCCAGCTGGAGAAATTTGCAACGTTTCTGGAACCTGCAGACGAAGCAGAGATGAGCCAGAAACAGCTGGAGCTGCGTCAGGCTGGTTACCAATCGCGCGATGCTGTCCGCATGTTCTATTTTGCTCAAATGTCCTTGGGGATTTTGGGCCTCGTCCTTGGTGTGATCTATACCAACTTTATCGTCGAAGGCGAAATGACCACGCAAAAGACCATCATGTGGACCCTCGGCCCAGGTGCGATTGGGTATTGGTTGCCAAAATACTGGATCACCCGCCGAATTGCGGCTCGAAAAGAGGAAATCGAAGGCGGCTTTCCAGATGCTCTCGATATGATGCTGGTTTGTGTTGAGGCTGGCCAATCGCTGGATCAATGTATTGTGCGCGTTGCTGCCGAACTCAAGGCGTCTTATGCCGCCCTTGCCGATGAATTCGAAGTGGTCGCGCAAGAAATGAAAGCGGGTAAGGACAAGGTCAACGTTCTGAATGATATGGGGACACGTTGTGGCGTTCAGGATGTTTCCTCTTTTGTGACCGTTCTGGTCCAATCGGCCGCCTTTGGTACATCCATTGCGGATGCTCTTCGGGTTTATGCGGCGGAAATGCGCGACAAACGCGTCATGAAAGCCGAAGAAGCCGCAAACAAGTTGCCAACCAAGATGACACTTGCCACAATGATGTTCACGGTGCCGCCGCTGCTGATCATTCTTGTTGGTCCTTCGGTTATGGGCATCTCAAAGATGGGTGAAATGGGCGCTCCCGGAGGCAACTAATGATATCACGATTGGGGCGAAACATTACGCTCCTGATCTTTGCTCTTGCTTTGGCCGCCTGTTCATCGGGCGGCTTTGGCGCATCTGTGTTTGGCCCAAAGACACCAGAAGCCGTTGATGCCCCTGGTGTTGATCTGCGTGCGGATGGGGCTGACAATCTGGAAACAGGTCACCGTCTGGTTGCGTCTGGACAATACGAACTGGCGATCCGTTCATTCAACCGCGCAGCGATTGACCGTGGCACCGTAGACGCCGAGATTTTATCAGGCCTAGGCACGGCCAACCTTGGCTTGGGCCGCCTTGGGCAGGCCGAAAAACTGCTGCGCCGCGCCGTTGAACGTGACCCGACCCAACCTGAAATCTGGAATAATCTGGGTGTTGTCCTGATGGAAAGTGGCAAAAATGCCGATGCAACACAGATATTTCGCAAGGCTTTCGCGCTGGATAATGGCGAAAGTGTCTCAATTCGGGACAATCTTAGATTAGCGCTCGAAAAATCCGAGTATTCTGGTACATCTTCGAGTAATAACGAAGAATACAAACTGGTGCGCCGTGGATCTGCTGACTATGTGATCCGCTCGGGGCTGTGACCTAAAAATAGGCATAGCATCCAATATCCCGCGCAGGGGCACCGGATGAGGCAGAAGCAGCAGAGGACGCAAAGATGCGCCATAAATCCGTTTTGATTTCCCTTTTGGCAGGGGCCAGCATGCTGGCCGCTTGTGCCGAGCAAAGTGCAGAAGAAACCGTTGAGCGTGCATTTCAGGACGTGAACGTCATTGATGATGCAAACCTGAATGACGTCATGCTGACTGTGGCCGACCCGAACGAGGCCGTGACCTATTTCAAACGGGTGATTTCGGAACAGCCAAACAATGTAGAATTCCACCGTGGCCTGTCACAATCCCTGATCCGCGCCAAACGCAATGATGAGGGCGCAGCCGCGTGGCAAAAAACCGTCTCCCTGCCCGACGCCACAAATGAAGACCGCGTTGAGCTGGCAGATGCCATGATCCGTTCAGGCAACTGGGCAGGTGCCGAAAAGACGCTGACAGCAATTCCGCCCACACATGAGACCTTTAAACGCTACCGCCTTGAGGCGATCGTGGCCGACAGCAAACAACAGTGGAAGAAAGCAGACAGCTTTTATGAAATCGCTGTGGGTCTAACCACAAAACCAGCACCTGTTCTGAACAACTGGGGCTATTCCAAGCTGACCCGCGGGGCCTACAAAGACGCCGAGCGCCTGTTTAACAGCGCCGTCACCCAAGACGGGACCCTCTTCACCGCCAAGAACAACCTTGTTCTGGCCCGTGGTGCCCAGCGTAACTATAACCTGCCTGTCGTCCCGATGGATCAGACCGAACGCGCCCAGCTTTTGCACACGATGGCGTTGTCGGCGATCAAACAGGGCGATGTAGAAACAGGCAAAGGCCTGCTGCGCGAGGCGATTGACACGCACCCGCAGCACTTTGAGGCCGCAGCACGTTCCCTCGCCGCTCTCGAAGCCTGACCCATGTCTATTTCCAGCTACGCCGCCCTTTGGTTTTTGCCATTCGTTCTGCCGATCTGTTTTTATGTAATTTATACAGACATTTCGCGGATGAAGATTACGAACAAGGCCAATCTGGCCTTGGTGGGGGTGTTCCTTGTGATCGGGTTAATCGCCCTGCCCTTTGATGTGTATATGTGGCGATTGCTGAGCCTTGTGATCGTTTTGATTGTCGGGATCGTCCTGAACGCCGCTGGTGTTATGGGCGCAGGAGACAGCAAATTCATCGCCGCCGCCGCCCCCTTTATCGCCTTGGGCGATGTTCGGTTTTTGATGCTGCTTTTCGCAGCCACATTAATCGCGGCCTTCGTTGCGCATCGCACGGCCAAATTCACGCCCCTGCGCCAGCTTGCCCCGAATTGGGCCAGCTGGGATCAGGGCAAAAAGTTTCCAATGGGTCTCGCGCTGGGAGCCACATTGGCGATCTACCTTGCGCTAGGTGTCCTTTATGGCGCCTGATTAAGGCCACTTTTATCCCCTATGGGTCATAAAACGCCCATTTGAGCAGAGGGACATAGTATTATGAACGCACCAACTACAGCCGTCATGGCACCCCCACCGCCAAAAACCTTGGCGGATATGCGCCTGCCCATCGTCATGATGCGCGACATCCTGATCAAAACCATCTTCCGAAAGAATTTGGATATGGTCAGCGACCTGTCCAAGGCCGTCTGCCTGCCGATCCCCGTTGTTCAAGAGCTGATCGACATGTGCCGCACCCAGCGTCTGGTTGAGGCAACAGGCACCATCAGCGCCGACAAAAGCAACGAAATGGGCTATCAGCTAACCGATACGGGCAAATCCCGCGCGCTGGATGCCCTTGCCCAATCCGAATATTTTGGCCCCATGCCTGTGCCGCTGGACGTGTACCGCGAACAGGTCAAGCGCCAGTCCGTGCGCAACATGCAGATTACCCGCGCTCAGCTGACGGGGGCCATGGGCCATCTGGTTTTGCCAGATGATCTGCTCGACAATCTTGGCCCCGCTGTTTCGGCTGGCCGCTCTATCCTCATGTATGGCCCTCCGGGCAACGGGAAATCCTCTATCTCGAACGGTATCCGCGATGCGCTTGGGGATCAGGTTTATGTGCCGCATGCGATTGAATATGCCTCGCAGGTAATCACCGTCTTTGACCCGATTGTTCACAATCAGGTCGCCCAAGAAGAGCAAGACCCCCATTCACTGCGCCGCATTACGCGTTTTGATGCGCGTTACGTCTGCTGTGAGCGCCCAACCGTGATCACAGGGGGTGAATTGACCATCAGCATGCTTGATCTGGTTTATAACCCAACGGCGAAAACCTATCAGGCCCCTCTTCAGCTGAAATCCACTGGTGGCATCTTTATCGTGGACGACCTTGGCCGCCAAGCCGAGCCGCCCCAGTCATTGGTGAACCGCTGGATTGTTCCGCTGGAAGAAAGCAAAGATATCCTTGCCCTGCAATCGGGCGAGAAATTCGAAGTCCCCTTTGACACGTTGGTTATCTTCTCGACCAACTTCCACCCGAACGAGATTTTCGATAACGCGGCCCTGCGCCGTATCTTCTTTAAGATCAAAATCGACGGGCCGGATCAGGCGAACTTTCTCAAGATTTTTGCCATGGTCGCAAAGAAACGCAAAATGCCGCTGGATGAAGCGACCCTGATCCACCTGCTAAAAAACAAATACCCCAGCATCGACAATGTCTATGCCAACTATCAACCGATCTTTTTGATCGACCAAATCATCGCCATCTGTGAATTTGAGGGCATCCCCTATCAGATGAGCCCAGAATTGATGGATCGTGCGTGGGCCAACATGTTCGTTAAAGACGAACACATCGTGAAATAGACGATGAAGTCGCGGGCGGGCATTGCTGGTTGTGGACGTATGGGCGCGCCCATGCTTGCCTCATTGCGGGCGGCAGGCCTGCCAGCGCGCGGCTATGATGTGGTGCCCATGGACATTCCACATATCACAGATGATATCGCCGTTTTTTCCGAGGAATTAGAGACGCTTATCACCGTTGTTCGGGACATCGAACAAACCGAGGCCGTGCTGTTTGGCGAACAGAACCTAGCTGCGATCCCCAGCCTGATCCGCATTATCATCAGCTCTACCCTATCGCCACGCTATGTGCGCGACCTGCGCGCGCGGGTGCCTGCCCATATCGCGCTGATCGACGCGCCGATGTCTGGCGCTCAAATCGCGGCCCAAGAGGCGCGGCTTAGCTTTATGATCGGGGGCGATGCAGGCGATATCGACGCGGTTCAACCGCTGTTTAATGCGATGGGTAAACATTTCCACCGCATGGGTGAGTTCGGCGCTGGTATGCAAGCCAAAGTGTTGAACAACCTGCTGGCCGCCTCCAACACCGCCATGACCCGTCTGGTGCTGGATTGGGCCGACGAAGCCGGCCTTGATACCAGCGCATTGTTGGATCTCATCCACACATCTTCGGGGCAAAACTGGTTTGCCTCGGGCTTTAACGCAATCGAATTTTCCCGCGACGGGTTAGAGCCGGACAATACGATCGCAATCCTCGTGAAAGACGTGGCAAGCGCGCTAGACGCTGCTCCTGCGGGGTCTGACACCTCGCTACCCCTTGCCGTGCAGCAAACAATTGCATCTTTAAAACCACGCGATTAGACGCCGCTGCGCCAATTTTTGGCATGCAATCGCCCAAACCCTAGTCGGCCTTGCAGATTTTCGCATTGTGTTCCAAACATTTGGCTATGGATGGTTACGATTTCACCCTTTCAGGCGCGCCTCTAAAGGCGTTGGGGTCTGGTGCGCTTTGGTGGCCAGAGGAAAGCCTGCTGGTCGTGAGTGACCTGCATCTTGGGAAATCTGAACGCATCGCAAGGCGTGATGGCGCGGCCCTAGCCCCATACGACACCCGCGATACGCTCAACAGGCTGGCCGCCGACCTTGCCCTGAGCCATGCGCGCACCGTGGTCTGTCTGGGCGATAGCTTTGACGGTCTCGCCTCTGCTGAGGCTCTGCCAGAAGAAGAACGCCAGTGGATCACCCGCCTTCAGGCTGGGCGCAGGTGGGTTTGGATTGAAGGAAGCCATGACCCCGGACCGGTCGAGTTCGGCGGGGCGCATTTGGCCGAGCTGCCTTTGCCCCCGCTCACATTCCGCCCTATCGCACAGGACAGCGCCAGTGGCGAAATCTCGGGGCATTATCATCCAAAGGCATCGGCGACGATCAAAGATCGTACAATAACCCGCCCCGCGTTTTTGATAGACAGCAACCGCATCATCCTGCCAGCTTATGGCGTTTACACGGGCGGTTTGCGGGCCGCGACGCCTGTTATCGCCAGTCTGATGCGGCCCGAAGCGATCGCCGTTCTAACAGGGGCTAACCCTGCCGTTGTGCCAATGCCGAGGTAAATCATGGATCAAGCAAACATAGACCGGATCGCCAATAGCTTTGGCGCGCAAAGCATGATGGAAACCCTAGGCGCGCAATTGTCTGAGGTCTCAGAAGGTCTAGTGCGCATTACTGCACCGATACTGGAAGGGACACGCCAGCAACAGGGGTTCGGCCACGCGGGCCTTACGTTTTCGATCGGCGATTCTGCGGCGGGTTATGCCGCCCTAACGATGCTGCCAATGGATCAGGAGGTTGTCACCGCCGAGATCAAGATCAACCTACTCGCCCCCGCGCGGGGTGATCTGCTCATCGCGACAGGTCGTGTGATCAAGCCGGGCAAACGATTGGTGGTGGTCACGTCAGAGGTTCACGCCGAGCTGGATGGCAAACAAACTCTGGTCGCTATCTTGCAAGGAACCATGGTTCCTGTTGCCAATTAGAACAGGCCTGCATCCTGTGCAGCGGCCTTAAAGCTTCGGCTAACTGGCACTTCAGCGCCGTCTTGCATCATCAAGATATCACGCCCTTTTTCGCGCCGATGCTTTGCCACCGCATCCAGCGCGATCCAGTGAGAGCGGTGCACCTGAATGCCTTTCCCCGATAGTTCCTCCATCGCGTCCCCGAGCCGCATCAAGATCAACGCGTTACCACGCGATGTTACCACGTTCAGGTAGTGATCCTGCGCCTCAATGCGCACCAAAGGTCCGCGCACATCAATTGGCAAGCGCAGGCCAAAGGTATCTTTCTCCACCACTTCTTCTGCTGGCTCGGGCGAGATGCTCCAGATCACCAGCTGAACCGCCGCAGTAACAACGCCCACAATCGCAAAGAGATACAGCCAATTCCCCCAGCCAGACATATCATTGAAAACAAGCGCGTTTATCCCGTGAACAAGGATTGAAAGCAGCAAGGAAAAGCCGCTCCAAACCATCACGCGACCAACCAAAGAATACCGTTGCGATAATTTGGACGCGCCCACGCCAATCCAAACCGAGCCGCCAATAATCGCGCCCCAATAGAGAGCACGCCCTGCGACCCCCATCACATCCAACGTCCCAAAAGGGCCAGCAACAGCCGCGACAGCCGTCAACGCCAACCAAATCAAAAACGGTACCCGCAGCTTGGTCAATTCACGAAGCGTGAAATGCATTCGCATCTTTATTCCTATTACTCACGTATCATTCAGGCTGTTCACGCAGTGTCTATAGCCGCACCTCAGCCAGCTTGCCATGACAGGTTAACAGAACACAATGGAGCCTGAACATGAACCTCACTGCTTTTGCAAATGCATCCCCTGTCATCCAAATACACACGCTGCTTGCGCTTGGCGCGGTGCTGCTGACCATCTCGATCTTTGCGTTGCGAAAAGGCAGCCCGCTACACAGGGTCATGGGGTGGACATGGGTGATCATGATGGCGCTTGTGGCGCTCAGCAGTTTCTGGATCAACGAGCTGCGTGTGCTGGGCGCTTTTAGCCCCATTCACCTGCTCTCTATCATCACACTGGTCACTTTGGTCAGCTCGGTCACCGCAGCCCGTCGCCACAACGTAAAAAGACACAAGCGCCAGATGAGGACGCTTGTGTTTGGTGCTTTGATCGTCGCGGGTGGGTTTACGTTCCTTCCCGGACGTCTGATGCATACCGTCTTTTTAGGCGGTTAGGCCCTGAGGCTCTGCCAGACCGTTTGCTCGGCAGCAGGCGGTGACCGTGTTCGCCAACAGGCAAGCAATGGTCATTGGCCCCACACCACCTGGTACAGGCGTGATGGCGCCTGCAACCTCAGCACAGCTTTCGTAATGCACATCGCCAACCAGCTTGGTTTTGCCTTCGCCCTTTTCAGGGGCATCCAGACGGTTGATGCCTACGTCAATCACGGTCGCACCTGGCTTGATCCAGTCCCCCGGCACCATTTCAGGGCGGCCAACAGCGGCAACAACGATATCGGCGCGGCGGACAACCTCGGCCAGATCTTTGGTGCGGCTATGGGCGATGGTTACCGTTGCGCTGTCGTTCAACAGCAATTGCGCCATCGGCTTGCCCACAATGTTTGAGCGCCCGATCACAACCGCATCCATCCCCGAGATCGACCCGTGGTGGTCGCGCAGCATCATCAAGCAGCCCAGCGGCGTGCAAGGCACCATAGATTTCTGACCCGTGCCCAACAGGCCCACGTTGGAAATGTGAAAACCATCCACATCCTTGGCCGGATCAATCGAGTTGATGACCAGATCTTCGTCCAGATGTTTGGGCAGAGGCAGCTGAACCAGAATACCGTGGATTTCCGGGTCGTTGTTCAACTGGTCGATCAAAGCCAGCAGATCAACTTCGGGCGTATCAACGTCCAGTTTGTGCTCGATCGATTTCATGCCGACCTCAACAGTCATCTTACCCTTTGAGCGCACATAGACCTGCGATGCAGGGTCTTCGCCAACCAGAACCACGGCCAAACCGGGTGTGATGCCGTTTTCGTCTTTTAGACGGGTTACATGCGTTGCAACCTGTGCACGCACACGCGCGGCGAACTCTTTGCCGTCAATGATTTTCGCTGTCATTTTCATTCCCTTTTTACAGACAAGGCGGGGAAAACCCCGCCCTGCTTTTCGTCATGCTCTGGTTCAGATCAGAACAGGCCTTCTACGTCACCATCCGCATTCAGCTTGATGTTCTCGGCGGAGGGAACACGTGGCAGACCCGGCATTGTCATAATCTCTCCGCAGATCACTACAACGAAACCGGCACCGGCTGACAGGCGTACTTCGCGTACTGGAACCGAAAAACCAACAGGTGCGCCGCGGCGATCAGGATCTGTGGTGAAACTATACTGCGTTTTCGCCATACAGACAGGCAGGTGGCCATAGCCTTGCGCTTCCCAGTCTTTCAACTGGTTACGGATTTTCTGGTCCGCCAAAACATCATCAGCGCGGTAGATGCGTTTCGCAATCGCTTCGATTTTCTGGAACAGTGGCATGTCGTCAGGATAGATCGGCGCAAAGTTTGCCATATCCGCATCTGCGATCTCGGCCACACGTGTCGCCAGTTCAGCCGAACCTTCCGAGCCCAGCTCCCAGTGACGCGATAGAACCGCTTCGGCGCCTTGCGCAGCAACAAAGTCTTTGATCGCCTGAACTTCGGCATCTGTATCGGTGACGAAGTGGTTGATCGCAACCACAACAGGCACGCCAAAGGATTTCACGTTTTCAACGTGACGCCCAAGGTTGGCACAGCCTTTTTCAACTGCTGCTACGTTTTCGTCACCCAGATCGGCCTTGGCTACGCCACCGTTCATCTTCATCGCGCGAACAGTCGCAACAACCACCACAACGGATGGCGTTAGACCCGCTTTGCGGCATTTGATGTTCAGGAATTTTTCAGCGCCCAAATCGGCACCAAAACCCGCTTCGGTCACAACGTAATCCGCCAGTTTCAACGCTGTGGTTGTTGCGATGACCGAGTTACAGCCATGCGCGATGTTCGCGAATGGGCCACCGTGGACAAATGCAGGGTTGTTTTCCAGCGTTTGAACGATGTTTGGCTGCATCGCGTCTTTCAACAGAACGGTCATTGCGCCGTCTGCTTTGATGTCGCGGCAGTAAACAGGGCTGCGATCACGGCGGTGCGCAACGATCATGGAACCCAGGCGCTCTTGCAGGTCTTCTAGGTTTTTAGCCAGACAAAGGATCGCCATAACCTCGGACGCCACGGTGATGTCAAAACCAGCTTCGCGTGGGAAGCCGTTGGATACGCCCCCCAAGGAGGCGGTGATGGTGCGCAATGCGCGATCGTTCATATCCACAACGCGGCGCCATACAACGCGACGTGTGTCGATCTCTAGGGCGTTGCCCCAATAGATGTGGTTGTCGATCATGGCGGAAAGCAAGTTGTGCGCGGATGTGATCGCGTGGAAGTCACCCGTAAAGTGCAGGTTCATTTCCTCCATCGGAACAACCTGAGCGTAACCACCACCAGCGGCCCCGCCCTTCATGCCAAAGTTTGGCCCCAGCGACGCTTCGCGAATGCAAACACATGCGTTTTTGCCAATACGATTCAGGCCGTCACCCAGACCAACAGTTGTTGTTGTCTTACCCTCGCCTGCTGGCGTTGGGTTGATCGCGGTGACAAGGATCAGCTTGCCGTCTTTGCGATCCTGAACCGAGTTGATGAACGATTGCGATACTTTTGCTTTGTCATGGCCATAGGGCAGCAAATCATCGCTAGAGATACCCAGCTTGGCGCCGATCTCCTGAATGGGTTTCTTCTTCGCTTCGCGCGCGATTTCGATGTCAGTCTTAAATGCCATGGTATTCCCCATTCAAAGCAGTTTCCGCAATTTATGAGAAATGCATACTAGGGCATGTCCCAGCCAAAGGTCTGGATTACGACATTTTCAGTTCGCGTTGCGTCGTCCGATCAAATGCAGGTTTCTTTTAAGAAACCAAATCTCGTACCGCAGCCTAACGCCAAGCAATCCGTCGCCGCGAAACCACACTGTTTTTTTAATCTTGCTGGTTGGCTGCTCAATCTGAAGGGCATTGATGCGCATCAATAGGCGCCTTGGTTTTTTGCCCCAGATTCAACGAAACCTATCCAAGGAATGACATCATGGTTCTGCGTAGCGTGTTCTTCGTTATCCCCGCCTTATCCCTATTTGCCTGTACTGCCCCCGTTTCGGAGACAAGCGGCAAACACCTGTACGAAAAACACTGCACCTCTTGTCACGGCAGCACAGCCAAAGGTGACGGGCCGCTTGCCGGTGAGTTCACAGTACCGCCTAGCGATTTGACCACTCTTCAACAAAACAACAATGGCGTTTTCCCTGCCGTGGATGTCATGGCCCAGATCAACGGCTATTCCGGCCGCCACCAATTCGGCGGCATGCCCGAATTTGAAGAGGATCTACAAGGCAAGACCGTGCAGTGGAAAGCCCCGTCCGGCGTGGTCATACCGACGCCACGGGCGTTGCTGGATATCGCGGTCTACCTTGAGAGCATTCAGGAGTAGATGCGCTAGGCCTCAGCGGCCCATGCACGTTGGTTAGGGATGTGCAGACGCATCTTTGTGCCAATGCTCAGCAGCCCTTCGCGTTCGACCCACGCAGTCACCCCACGCTTGCCCCGTGCAGCGGCCTTGAAGGCGGCGCCGTGGCCTGCTGCGTCTTTTTCGATCTCGCGAGCAGGAAAGTTGCAGGGACCGTTTTCAACATCAATGGCAATGCTTGTGCCATTTTCAGCCAGCAACCGTGAACCAGGTGGCACAAAGGTAAAGTCAGGGATCCCCTCCACAACTATCGAGGCCCCCAGCAACAAGGGGTCCAAACGATCCACGCCGATATCCGCAGCGATCTGCGCAAGCTCTTCAGAGGACAGTATAGAAAGCTGCCGGGTGTTGCGGATTTCCGTGCCAACGGGATGCTGCCCCTTTACCCGAGAGCAAGACGCGCGTGTCAGGCCAGCATGGAAATCATCCTCGAACCCCGCATATGTCGCCATCGCAGAGGGGATCGCGACAGAGCGGGTATTTTCCCGATCCACAGGCATCCTGCCCATCCATGTAATCGTTGCGATGAAATCTGTTGCGCGTCGTTCAACCATTGTGGCCTCCGTTAGGTTCACGGTTGACCTAACCCCGAGAGCACCAAAAAGAAAAGGCCCCGCAACCGCAGGGCCTTATGATATTTTCTATCAACTGTTTCACATACAGTGATCAGACGCTTGGTTCAGGCTCCATCCCGCCCGACGGAGGGGTCTTTTTGCCCTTCGCCTTTGGGATCGCCGTAACGCTAGGCGCTGAGCCATTGTCGGGCTTGTCGTCTTCGTCAGGCTCGCTAGGGGGCTTACCATCCATGACGCGCTGAATCTCTTCACCTGTTAGGGTTTCGTATTCCAGCAGACCTTGTGCAAGGCGCTCGAACTCTTCGGCGTTGTCTTCGATCAACTGATACGCGCGGTCATAGCCTTCGTCGATGATCCGCTTTACTTCGCTTTCGATCAACTCTTTGGTCGCCGCAGAGACGCTAAACCCGCCTGCCCCGCCATTGGCCTGATAACCAGCGGCGGC